>CAYQEG010000028.1:0-50169 GCA_964416435.1 uncultured Rickettsiales bacterium | reverse complement strand
GGGGAGCCGGTGTCGACGACCGTCGTCACGCCGAGGCGCAAGTTGGCGTACGCCGCCTCCAGCGTGAAGTCGCCCAGCAGCGCCGGCGTCGCCGGATCCGCCAGCCGCACGTTGGCGTCGCTCAGGCCCGGAATCACGATGTCGCCCTGGAGGTCGAGGGCCACGTGGTCGGCCCACCTCGTCTCGGGGGGCAGGCTCTGGCGGATGTGCCGAATCGAGCCGTCGACGATGACGATCGTCGCGTCTTCGAGCACCCCGTCGCCGGTCCAGAGGGTGGCGTTGTGGAGCACGGTCGCGCCCGGGGGGATCGGCGCTGCCGGGAAGCACGCCCCGAGCAGCAAACCCACGACGCACGCCGCGACACCTCTCCCCCATGGGCTGGAGTCTACCGGGCCGGCGGCCTCGGCATCGGCGGCTCAGCTCTCGGCGAGCCGCGTCAGGAGCCCCGCCTGTGCCGAGCTCACCCGCTTGCCAGGCTCCACCCGTCGGTAGCGGCCGTCCTCGTGGAGCTCCCACGAGCCGGTCGTGTCCTTGAAGTACAGGTGAAGCCCCTCGGAGCAGACCCGGCGACGCAGCGCGAGGACCTTGACCGGGAAGGCCACCTCGACCCGCCGACGCAGGTTCCGTGGCATCCAGTCCGCCGACGAGCAGTAGACGCGCTCTCGCTTGCCGTAGCCGAACCGGTACACCCGGCTGTGCTCCAGGAATCGGCCCACCACGGAACGCAGCCGGATGTTGTCCGACACGCCCGGCACCCCGGGCCGCAGGCAGCAGGCGCCGCGCACGAGCAGGTCGATGCGGACCCCGGCCTGGGAGGCCTCGTACAGGGCCTTGATGATCTTGTCGTCCGTCAGCTGGTTCATCCGCGCCTGGATCCGGGCCTTCTTGCCCGTCCTGGCGCGCTCCGCCTCGCCCTCGATCAGCTCCACCATGGTGGGCAGCAGCGAGAAGGGGGACTGCAGCAGCTCATCCAGCTCCGGCGCCTCCCCGACCGAGGTCAGCTGCATGAACACGCGGTGCACGTCCCGGCCGATCGTCGGGTCCGTCGTCATGAGGCCGAAGTCGGTGTAGAGCCGCGCGGTCGTCGAGTGGTAGTTGCCGGTGCCCAGGTGGCAGTAGCGCTGGAGCCCGCCCCTCTCGCGACGGACCACCATCAGCAGCTTGGCGTGGCACTTGTAGCCGACGATGCCGTACACCACCGAGGCGCCCGCCTCCTGCAGCCGCGTCGCCAGCTCGATGTTGGCCGCCTCGTCGAACCGCGCGCGCAGCTCGACGACCGCCGTCACCTCCTTGCCGGCCTGGGCGGCTTCGATCAGCGCCTTGACGACCGGCGAGTTGACGCCGGTGCGGTACAGCGTCTGCTTGATCGCCAGCACCTGGGGGTCTCGCGCCGCTTCGTACAGCAGGTCCATCACCGGCGAGAAGCTCTCGAACGGGTGGTGGAGGAGCACGTCGCCGTCGGTGATGCGCTCGAAGATCGTCGTCCCCTGGGCGCGACGGGCCGGGTTGCCGGGCACGTACGGCGCCCACTTGAGGTCCGGGCGGTCGACGTTCCCGATGAGCGACGACAGCCGATGCATGTTGACGGGGCCGTCGACCCGCACCAGGTCCGTCTCGGTCAGGTCGACCTGCCGGGCGAGGAACCGGACGGTGCTCTCGGGGCAGTTGGCCGCCACCTCGAGGCGCACCGCGTCGCTGTAGCGGCGGCTCGGCAGCTCGCCGCGCAGCGCGTCGAGGATGTCCTCGACCTCCTCCTCGTCGACCCACAGGTCGCTGTTGCGGGTGACCCGGAACTGGTGGGCGCCGCGCACCTCCATGCCCGGGAACAGCCGGTCCATGTGGGCGTGGATGACCGACGAGAGCAGCACGAAGTCGTGCTGGCCGCCGGAGATCTTGCGGGGCAGCTGGAGCACCCGCGGAAGGCACCGGGGGACCGGGACGATGGCCAGGCCGGCCGGTCGACCGAACGCGTCGCTGCCGTCCAGCCACACCGCGAAGTGCAGCGCCTTGTTGAGGATCCGCGGGAAGGGGTGGGCGGGATCGAGGGCGACCGGGGTCAGCACCGGCAGCACGTCCCGCTCGAAGTACTCGGCGACCCACTCCTTCTGCGCGTCGGTCCACAGGTCGCGGCGATGCACGTGGATCTTCTCGGCGGCCAGCGCGGGCAGGAGGATCTCGTTGAGCACGCGGTACTGGTCGCGGACCAGCTCGCGCACCCCCTGGCCGACGTCGGCCAGCACCTCGGCCGGCGAGCGGCCGTCCAGACCGCGCTTCTCGCTGCCCGCCTGG
This sequence comes from uncultured Rickettsiales bacterium, assembly GCA_964416435.1. GTDB lineage: Bacteria > Myxococcota_A > UBA796 > UBA9615 > UBA9615 > CAYQEG01. The sequence goes on along the minus strand of CAYQEG010000028.1, from coordinate 47,880 downwards.
GCCCGCTGCTTGAGGCCGGCGACCCGGATCTCGAAGAACTCGTCCAGGTTGCTGCTGCAGATGGTCAGGAACCGGAGCCGCTCCAGCAGCGGCACGTCGGGATCGCTCGCCATCGCGAGCACGCGGCGGTTGAAGTCGAGCTGGCCGAGCTCGCGGTTGAAGTAGAGATCGGGGGAGTCGAGGTTGACCGGGGGCGGTTCGGGCTCTTCCTGCACCGGCGCCGGGGGGATGGGGGGAGGCGGGGTTTCGGTGCTGGGCTGGGTCATGAACGCTCCAAGCTATCCGATCATCTCGACCGACAGCTCGACTTCGTGGCCGAGCTTGTCGAGCAGGTACTTGCGCAGGCGCTTCTTGAGCCCGGCCTCGATCTGCCGGGCGCGCTCCCGGGTGACGCCGAAGCTGGAGCCGATCTCCTCCAGCGTGCTCGGGTCCTCCGACATCAGTCGATCGTTCCAGATCATCACCTCACGCTCGTTGGTGATGGTGTCCGCGAAGGCCCGCATCGCGCCGAGGATCAGCGACATCATCTCCGCCTGCTCCACCGGCGCGTCCGGGGGCGGCAGCGGGCTGGGCAGCGTCGAGCCGAGGGTGCGGGTCTCGTCCGGCTCGCCGCCGCCGAGGGGCGCGTCGATGCTCGCGTCGGGGCGAGACAGCCGCTGCTGCATCTCGACCACGTCCTTGACGTCGACGTCCAGGCTGTCCGCGATCCGCTGGGGTGTCGGGTCGAACCCCAGGTCGCGCAGCCGCTTCGTCTCCTTCGTCAGGTTGTAGAAGAGCTTCCGCTTCGCCTGGGTGGTGCCCACCTTGACGATGCGGTGGTTCGCGAGGAGGAAATACATGATGTACGCCTGGATCCAGTATCTCGCGTACGTCGAGAGCCGCACCCCGCGATAGGGGTCGAACTTCTGCACCGCCTTCATCAGGCCGATGTTCCCCTCCTGGATGAGGTCGAGGACGTTCTTGTAGAAGCGGCGGTACTTGAAGGCGATCTTCGCGACGAGGCGCAGGTTCGCGGTCACCAGCTTGTAGGCGGCCGCCGCGTCGCCCTGGTCGCGGTAGCGGATCGCCAGGTCCTTCTCCTCCTCCGGCGTGAGCAGGTCGTAGCGTGAGATCTCCTGCATGTAGGCCTGCAGGGGGTCTCGCGCCGCCAGCCCGGTGCTGGCTCGGGGCACCGGGAGCGTGGACTGCACCACCTCGATCACGGGGGCGTCGCTGTCTCCGTCGGCGTGCGCCCCGGAGGCGGACTCCAGCTCGTCGTCGTCGCCCTCTTCGGGGACGATGACCTCGGGGACCAGGGGCTCGCCGTCTTCTCCGATCACCGTGCGACCACCTCGAAGTCGACCGTGAAGGCTTCGCCCCTCACGTCGCTGTTCAGACCCGACGCCAGGCCCTCGGCCCGCTCGAAGCTCGCCGCGAGCACCTCGCCCGACACCAGGTCGGCGTGAGCGGCCAGGGCGGACGCGAGCGTCGGACCGGCGTCCCAGCGGATCGCGATCCGGTCGTCGTAGGCCAGGTCCCGCTCCTTGCGCTCGCCCTGGATCCGGTTGATCGCCTCGCGGGCGAGCCCCTCGGCGATGAGGGCGTCGTCCAGCGCGGTGTCGAGCGCGACCAGCGCGGCGTCGTCGTACGCCGACGCGGTGCCCTCCCGCTGCTGGATGCGGACGTCCAGGTCTTCGCCCGACAGCTCCACGGTGTCGCCGTCGGCGAGCTCCAGGTCGAGCCGCCCGTCCGCCTCCCAGGTGGCGACCGTGGCCGCCGGGTCGAGCTGGGCGACGGCCTTCGCGAGCAGCGGCATGCGCTTGCCCATCCGTCGACCGAGCGTGCGGAAGTTCGGCTTCACCTGGTAGGTCACGTAGGCGCCCCGGTCGGCGGCGAACGCCAGCGACTTCACGTTGAGCTCGTCGCGCACCACCTCCGCCGTCTCGGCGTCGTGCAGCGCGTTGACGATGGCGCCGCTCACGGTCACCACCGTGGCGGTGGCGAGCGGCTGGCGCACGCCGACGCCGCTGCCCTGACGGGCCGCGTGGCCGAGCGTCACGATGTTCCGGGCCGCTTCCATCCGCTCGAGCACAGCCGCGTCCGTCCAGGTCAGCGCGGGCCACTCGGCGAGGTGCACCGACTCGGGCGCGTCCGGAGCGAACGGCAGCACCAGGTCCGCGTGCATCCGGTCGGCGAGGAACGGGCAGAAGGGGGCGATCAGCTTGCTCAGCGTCGTCAGCACCTCCCACAGGGTGCAGTAGGCGGCGAGCTTGTCGGCGTCGTCCTCGCCCTGGTGGGGCCCGTCCCGGGCCCCATCCCTTCGGGACCTTCCGCCTTCGGCGAAAGGCGGCGCTTCGGCTCTTGCCTTCGCGCGCCAGAAGCGGCGGCGTGAGCGGCGGATGTACCAGTTGGTGAGCCCGTCGACGAACTGCTCCAGCGCCTGCGTCGCAGGGGCGATGCGGTTGTTGTCCAGGTGCTCGGTCACCTCGCTGGCGGTCTGCGTGAGCAGGGAGCGCACCCACCGGTCCAGCGGCGCGCGCTCGGCCAGCGGCGGCGCCTCGACCGAGTCGGGACGGAACCCGTCGATGCCGGCGTAGATCGTGAAGAACGACCAGCTGTTGAGCAGCGGCAACAGGAACGACTTCAGCGACTCACGCACCATGTTCGGGCCGAAGCGGGACGGCTGCGTGGGGTTGCTGCGATAGAAGAACCAGCGGAACGCGTCCGCCCCGAACTGGTCGATGATCGGCCCCGGGGAGACCACGTTGCCCAGGCTCTTGCTCATCTTCTTGCCCTGCTCATCGAGCACGTGGCCCAGGCAGATGCAGGACTTGTAGGCGGGCTCGCCCTTGATGAGCGTCGAGATGACGTGGAGCGTGTAGAACCAGCCGCGGGTCTGGTCGATCGCCTCGGAGATGAAGTCGGCGGGGAAGCCGTCGCCCTCGTCGATCAGCCGACGGGACTCCTCCGTGAACGGGTAGTGGTGCTGGGCGAACGGCATCGAGCCGGCGTCGAACCAGCAGTCGATCACCTCCGTCACCCGCTGCATCGTCGAGCCGCACCTGCACGCGAACGTGATGTCATCGACGTAGGGGCGGTGGGGGTTCCACTGGTCCTGGTCGTAGGGGTCGGCCGGCAGGTCGCGGCCGGCCCGCTCGAACAGCTGCTCGTAGCTGCCCACGCACTCCAGCGCGCCGCAGTCGGTGCAGCGCCAGACCGGCAGCGGGGTGCCCCAGTAGCGCTTGCGGGACAGCGCCCAGTCGACCACGCCCTCGAGCCACTTGCCGAAGCGGCCGTCGCGCAGGTGCTCGGGCGTCCAGTCGATCTGCTGGTTGCCGTCCACCAGCTCGTCGCGGATGGCCGTGGTGCGCACGAACCAGGACGACGTCGCGTAGTAGTACAGCGGGGTGCCGTGCCTCCAGCAGTGGGGGTACGGGTGCTCGTACTTCTCCGACCGCACGAGCTGGCCACGCGCCTTGAGGTCTCCGATGACCTCGGGGTCGACGTCCTTGAACCACATGCCCGCGTACTCGCCCGCGTGGTCCTTGAACCGGCCGCCGGCGGTCATCGCGCAGTACATCGCGAGGCCGTACTTCTTGCCCACGCGGTGGTCGTCCTCGCCGAACGCGGGGGCGACGTGCACGATGCCGGTGCCCGAGTCGAGCGTGACGTACGGGTCGACCACCACCGACCAGTTCTCGCCGCGCTCCTCCTCCGCGGGGCTGCCCGTGCCGGTGAAGTCGAAGAGCGGCTCGTACTGGAGCCCCTCGAGGTCTGCCCCCGTGAAGGTCGCGAGGGCCGGCTGCGTCCGTAGGTCGAAGGGCTTGTTCTCGATCAGCTCCTCGACCGGCTTCTCCATGGCGGCGGCGAGCAGGTACCGCTGGCCCGGCGTCGCCCTGGACTCGACCAGCACGTACTCGTGCTCGGGGTGCACGCAGGTCGCCATGTTCGACGGGAGCGTCCACGGGGTGGTGGTCCAGGCGAGGATCGAGGTGGAGTCGCCGAAGTCGTACCCGCCGCGGCTCTGGCCGGGGAGCACGCGGAACGCGACGGTGATCGACGGGTCCTTGACGTCCTTGTAGGCCTGGGCGACCTCGTGGCTGCTCAGCGTCGTGCCGCACAGGGGGCAGTACGGCAGGACCTTGTGGCCTTCGTACAGCAACCCACGGTCGAAGAAGTTCTTGAGGATCCACCAGACCGACTCGACGTACGTGTTGGTGAACGTGAAGTACGCCCCGTCGTAGTCGAGCATGAAGCCGAGCCGCTCGGACGCGGCGACCCAGTCGCGCTCGTAGCGTCGGACCGACTCGAAGCACTTGCGGTTGAACGCTTCGATTCCGTACTGCTCGATCGCGTTCTTGTCCGTGAAGCCGAGCTCCCGCTCGATGGAGATCTCGACCGGCAGGCCGTGGGTGTCCCAGCCGGCCTTCCGGGCGACGTGGAAGCCGCGCATGGTGCGGAAGCGGGGGATCAGGTCCTTGATCGTGCGGGTCAGCGTGTGGCCGACGTGGGGCACGTTGTTGGCCGTCGGCGGCCCCTCGAAGAAGACGAAGTTGCCGTTGGGGGCCGGTCGATCCAGCGACTTGTGGAAGATGTCGCGCTCACGCCAGAAGGCCAGGATCTCCTCCTCCGCCCGCGCCAGGGTGTCGACGGTGGGGGGGGCGTTGTAGGGGGAGTCGCTCACAGCTTCCTCGCGCGGGTATCTGACGGGGCCGGACCCTTCAGGGGGCCGGCAATGTAGGAACGGGTCCTACCCCTGTCAAACGTGTCGGGAAGCGGGGCGCGCATTCATCGCGCGCCGGTCGGCGTGACCTACAGGAAGAGGCCGGTCTGGCCGGTGTCCGCGGCGGCCTCGTCGGGGCCGGAGTCGCGGGCGATCCCGCCGCCGCCGCCGAGGATCTCCTTGCGGGTGGCCCGCTCGGCCCGCCGCTGCTGGGCTTCTTCGTCCTGCCTCTCGGCCCACGCCTTCTGCTCCGCGAGCAGCGCCCCGAGCTCCAGCGGCACCTTGTCCGCGAGCCGGAACAGGACCTTCCCGGCCGCCTCGGCGTCGTGCTCGGCGCGGTGGGCCTGGTCCAGCGGGATGCCGAGCTTGGCGCAGATCGCGCCGAGGCGGTGGCGACGCTCGATGGGCATCAGCTGCCGCGCCCACACCAGCGGGTCCAGCACCGGCACTTCGGGCAGCGTGAGCCCGACGCGGCGCAGCTCGTTGCCGATCACGCTCAGGTCGTAGCCGGCGTTGTAGGCGACGAACACGCGGTCGCGCATGCGGCCGTAGACGTCCCACTTGACGTCCCGCAGCGTGGGCTTGCCGGCGACCATCTCGTCCGTGATGCCCGTCACCTTTGTGGCGTCCGGTGGGATCGGCACCCCGGGATCGACCAGCGTGCCCCAGCGATCCGCGACCTGGCCCCGCTCGAAGCGAACCATCCCGATCTCGATGATGCGGGCCTCGTCGGTCTCCAGACCGGTGGCCTCGACGTCGACGGAGATCAGGCTCATCTCTCGCCAGGGGGTGCTGAGGTCGAAGTTGAGCATGAGGAAGGGTCTAACACCCGTCGGGCCGGATCGGAAGGCCCGACTCGAACGAGGCGTTCAGCCTCGCCAGCTGAACCGTGGCGAGGCGGTGGCGGCGCTCAACTCGCCGCGCAGATCGATCTGCATGAGCCGCCGCACCTCGTCCGCCTCCAGGTCCTGGCTGAGCAGCCACTGCAGCTTCGTCAGCGCCGCCTCGGGGGTCATGTCGGCGCCCGGCACGACGCCGACATCGAGCAGCGCCCGACCCGAGGCGTACTCGGAGGTGACCATGCCCCGCTGACACTGGCTCACGTTGACGATCACGACCCCTCGCTCGCTCGCCTCGCCCAGGACGCGCAGGAAGCCATCTCGTCCCGCCGGGGCGTTGCCCGTTCCGTACGTCTCGAGCACCAGTCCGTGCAGGGGGGGCTCGAGCAGGCTGGCGAGGGTCTCCCACCGGATCGACGGGAACAGCCGCAGCGACGCGGTCTGCTCCCGCGTGATCGGTACGACGTTCAGGGAGTCGGCCCCGGCCGGGCGGATCAGGTCCCACCGGACGTCGACCCGCGTGCCGACGCGCACGAGCAGCGGGAAGTTGCTCGACCGGAACGCGTCCAGGCTGCCGGCGTCGACCTTCTGGGTGCGGTTGCCGCGCATCAGCTTGTCCGCGAAGAAGACGGTCACCTCCGGAATCTCGTACAGCCCCGCGAGCATCACGGCGCCCTGGAGGTTGTCGACCGCGTCGTTGCGGGTGCGCGCCAGCGGCAGCTGGGATCCCGTGAGGATCACCGTCTTGCCGAGCCCGTCGAGCATGAACGACAGCGCCGAGGCGGTGTACGCCATGGTGTCGGTGCCGTGGATCACGACGAAGCCGTCGAACTCGTCGTACCGGGCCTCGATGGCCCGAGCGACGCGGACCCAGTCGTGGCGTCGCATCTCCGCGGCGTCGAGCAGCGGCAGCAGCTCTTCGATCTCGTAGGAGACGTGGGTCCCCCACCGGGACGCCGGCGTCGTGAGGAGCGGCTGTCCGGCCTCGTGCAGGGCCGGGATGTTCGCCAGCCGGTCCGCCAGCCAGCCGGACGCCGGCTCGTAGCCCTCCGGCCCGGCCCGCATGCCGATGGTGCCGCCGGTGTGGATCACCAGGACTCGTCGGTCAGCCATCCGCGAAGGGTACACTCCGCGGCCGCATGCCTGACGTCGAAGCCACCACCCGCCACGTGCAGGCCTCCGGGCTGAACCACCGCGTCGTCCAGTGGGACGGCGGCGGCGCCACGACCGTGCTGTTCGTGCACGGCTTCCTGGACTGCGGGGGCAGCTTCGGGCCCCTGGTGCGGCACCTGCCCGCCGACCTGCATTGCGTCGCCCCCGACCTGCGGGGGCACGGCGGCACCGATCGGATCGGGGCGGGCGGCTACTACCACTTCGTCGACTACGTGCGTGACCTGCGGGACCTCGTGGACGCCCTGGGGCGTGAGCGGCTCGTGCTCGTAGGCCACTCGATGGGGGGCGGCGTGAGCACGCTGTTCACGGGCAGCTACCCCGACGAGGTCGAGCGGCTGATCCTGCTCGAGGGGCTCGGTCCGCCGAAGGAGGACGTCGGCGATGGGCCGCAGCGCATGCGTCGCTGGATCCGTGAGGTGACGGCCGTGAGCTCGGGGGCCAAACGCGTGAGCCGGTTCGCCACGATCGAGGACGCCGCCGCCCGACTCCAGGCGAAGGACGATCGGCTGGACGACGCCCGGGCGCGTGAGCTGGCCGGCTGGCTCACGGAGCCCGACGGTGACGGCCTGCGTTGGAGCCATGACGCGCTGCACCGCACGCGCAACCCGCTCGTCTATCGGCCGGAGACCTGGGAGCCTTTCCTGGACGCGATCACCTGCCCGGTGCTCACGGTGAGCGCGGGTCGGTCCTGGTACCGCTGGCCCGACCTGCCGGCCCGCCGCGCGCGCCTCGCGGACCATCGACACCTGCGGTACGAGGAGGCCACCCACATGCTGCACCACGACGTGCCGGCGGAGCTGGGGGCGGCGATCACGGACTTCCTGCAGGGGCGTGAGCCCGAGGGGGTGGCGTGATCGCGCCGCCCGGGCTACCTGACGACACCTCCTCGGTCCCGCGGCACGACGTCGGCGTTACTCCTCGGTCGAAGGGGAGCGACCCTGCTCTCTCGTCGTTCCTGGACCTCGCACCGCGGACCGCTCGGATCTGCCGTCATCAAACCCGGGAGGCGCGATGAGTCGACTGCGTGAGTTGCTGAAACCGCCGGACGTCGAGGCGATGGGCGAGCCGGATCCGGAAGCGCGGGTCAAGTGGGGCGGCTGCGGCCTGGCCGGCGGCGTGTTCCTGCTCGGCTGCTTCCCGCTGCTCCTGCTCGGCGCGATGGCCCTGGCGTGGTGGGGGCCGCTGGCCCTGCTCACCACGAGCCACGACGACCGGGCGGTGCGGCTCCTGGACGAGATCGCGATCGCGGAGGAGACGTGGCGCGGCGCTCACGGCGAGTACTTCGCCGGCCCGCCGTGGCCCCGGGAGGCGGGCATGGACGTCCAGGAGGTGTGTCGGATCGAGGTGACGGTTCCGGAGCCGCTCCGCTACGACGCCCTGGTGGAGTGCCCCGCCGAGGAGCCGATCGCCCGCTGGAAGGCGACGGAGGTTCTCGCCCCCCACCGACAGGAGTAGGCTCCGTCCCCACTGGAGGGGATGTCATGAGCGAGGAGCAGGGCAACGGACCGAGCAGCCAGGCCGGCGGCTCCGGATCGGCAGCCGAGGCGGCGCCGCCCACGTCGACCGGCTCGGTCGCCTCGGTGGACGCGGACGGGAACTGGCGCGCGGAGGGGACCGGCGTCGCCAAGACGGGGGTGCCGATCGCGGTCGTGCTCGGCGTCGCGCTGGGGGTCATGTGCCTCTGCGCGGTGCCGGTGACCGGGATCCTCGCGGCCATCGCGATCCCCAACTTCCTGGCGATGCAGCTGCGGGCCAAGCGGGCGGAGGCGCCGTCGAACCTGGACGCGATACGCACCGCCGAGAAGGCCTATCACGCCGAGTGGGACGCCTTCACGAGCGTCGGCCCGTGCCCGCCGTTCGTGCCGGGCCGCGAGCAGGTCGCCTGGGACCCGTCGTGGGAGTGCTACCAGCAGTTCATGACCCTCGGCTGGCTGCCCGACGGCATGACCCGGTGCAGCTACGAGGTGACGGCGGTCCCCGGCGCCAGCGCGTCGTCCGACGACTTCCAGGGGATCGCCCGGTGCGACGTCGACGGTGACGGCTACGAGGCCGAGTACCACATGAACCGGGCCGAGAAGTCGTCGATGTACTCCTACAACAACGTGTACTGAGCCCCGATTGCCCCCTCGGGGTTGCAACCCGACGAACTTTGGTGTTGCGGCTCAGGATGCACCCTGGCAGGTTGCCCGGCCTCATGTCCGGGAAGACCAGTCAGGAGAACGACGTGCATCCGATCGTCCGCGAAGAGGAGACCCTGCTCGAAGACGTGCAAGTGCGGCTCGCCAACAAGCCGCCCGAAGCCGACATCGACGCCGACGCGATCATGTACGAGATGCGGACGCTGCGAGAGCACATCCGCGAAGCCAACCACGACGAGCGGCCCGGCCTGGTCATGCAGTACGAGCGGCTGGGCCACCTGCTCGAGCAGGCCGGCCGATCCATCGGCAAGGACGCGATCGATCCGGAGCGGCCCTACTTCGGGCACATGCGGCTGAAGGAGGGCGCGCGCGAGCGGGACGTCTTCCTCGGCAAGGCGACCCGCCTGGACCACGGACTGCGCATCGTCGACTGGCGCCACGCCCCGGTGTCCCGGATCTTCTACCGCTACGGCGAAGGCGACGAGTACGACGAGGACTTCGGCGACCGCACCGTATCGGGGGAGGTGATAGCGCGGCGCACCCTCGGCATCCAGCGTGGCGAGGTCATGCGGGTGCAGTCGCCCCAGGGCGTCTTCATGCGCGAGGAGAAGGGGTGGCGTCAGCTGAGCACCGAGGCGCCCCGCCTGCACGGCGGTGAAGGCTCGGCCCCGTGGGTTCAGCACACGATGGAGGCGCTGGGCGGCGGGCGGAAGCTCGGAGCGGGCACCGTCTACCGCGTCGACAAGCACCTGCCGGAGATCTCGGCCCTCATCGACCGCGACCAGTGGGATCTGATCACGGCCGACGAGGCGCAGCTGGTCGTCATCCGCGGCGTCGCCGGCTCGGGCAAGACGACGGTCGCGCTGCACCGGCTCGCCTACCTCAACTACAAGGACCGCCGCCGGTTCCGCTCGGACCGGATGATGGTCGTGGTGTGGGGTGACGCGCTGCGTCGGTTCATCAGCAAGGTGCTGCCGAGCCTCGGCGTGCAGGGGACCCCGGTCAAGACCTACGGCCACTGGGCCGCGGGCTGCCGGCGCCGCCTGTTCCCGATGCTCCCCCGAGAGGTGGCGGACGACACCCCGGCCGGGGTGACCCGGCTGAAGCTCCACCCGGTGATGCTCAAGGTCCTCGAGGCCTACGTGAACCGGGTCAAGGGTGACGCGACCGTGAGCCAGGTGATCGACGACTGGACTCACGTCGTGTCGGACGGCGCGGCGCTGCGTCGGTCGGTCAAGCGCTGGGCCCCGGGGGCCTTCACCGACGGTGAGCTGGACAAGGTCGTCGCGTGGACCTCACGCCAGATCGACCACCTCCACGAGCACCTGGACCCCGAAGAGGGGCCCGAGGTGGACGAGGAGGAGCGGGACAAGGGCATCCATCGCCACGCCTTCTTCGACGCCGAGGACGACCCGCTGCTGCTGCGGCTGTACCAGCTGCGCGTCGGCCCCATCCCCGCCCAGGGCCGGAGCGGTCGGCCGCTGCGATACACGCACCTGGTCATCGACGAGGTGCAGGACCTGTCCCCGCTCGAGGTGACGGTGCTGATGGGCTGCACGGACGTGAAGCGCTCGATCACGCTGGCCGGTGACACCCAGCAGCACGTCCTGCAGGAGGCCGGCTTCACGTCGTGGGAGGAGTTCTTCGGCCACCTGGGGGTCAAGGGCACCTCGGTGAACACGCTGCGTGTGGCCTACCGCTCGACGTCGCCCATCGTGCACTTCGCCCGCCACGTGCTCGGCGATCTCGCGGAGGACGACGCGCCGCAGGTCGCCCGCGACGGTGTGCCGGTGGAGATGCTCCCGTTCGAGGATCACGGCGAGTGCCTGGCGTTCCTCGCCGAGGCGCTGCGTGAGCTGAAGACCGCGGAGCCTCACGCCAACGTCGCGCTGCTCTCCCGGAGCCCCGGCACCGCGGAGATGTACTACGACGGCCTCGAGCGGGCCGGCGTGGAGCAGCTGAAGCTGGTCGCCAACCAGGACTTCTCGTTCAGCCCCGGCGTGGAGCTCACGGACATCACGCAGGCCAAGGGCCTGGAGTTCGACTACGTGGTGCTGCTGGACGTGAGCGCCATCGCGTACCCGGACACCGCCGCCGCCCGCCGCATGCTGCACGTCGGCGCCACCCGCGCCGCGCACCAGCTGTGGGTCACCACCATCGGGCAGCCGTCGCCGCTCCTGCCGTAGCCGTCATCGATCAGGCCGGGGTCAGGAACTCCAGCATGCGGGCGAGGGCTTCGAGGTCGTGGACCTCACCCTCGAGCTCGGGCACCTCGACGTAGGGCACGTCCGCGCCGCATTGCTCCTTGAGGGCGGCGACGTGGTGCCGGTCGACCTTCGCCCAGCGGGCGCGCCGCCGGTGGTTCTGCCAGACCGAGTCCACGACCGCCGTCCAGGCGTCGTCGTCGGGACGCTCCTCGAAGATCCCGGCGGCGCTGCGAGGCACCTCCCGCAGGTCTGCGAACGTCGGGCGGACGCGGTTGATCACGAAGCCGCGGAAGGGGATGTCCGCTTCGCTGAGCCGCTCGGCGAAGAAGAGCGCTTCGGACAGCGAGATGCGGTTGGGGGAGGCGACGAGCAGGAACGCGGTGCGATCCGACGCGAGCAGGTCCGTCACCTCGCCGGCCCGGCGCCGCATGCCCTCGAGCAGTCCGCTGAGGGCGCTGACGAACTCCGACAGTCCTCCGATCACCTCGGAGCCGAGGAACCGCTCGAAGATGCCGAACATGGCCTGGCGCCCCTTGCCGAACAGCATCGAGCCGGCGCGGGTGGCCGAGAACCGACCCGCCTCGTCCGGGCGGAGCCAGCGCAGCGCCCCGTCGGCGAGCATGGCGACCATGCGGCCGGGGGCCTCCAGGAAGTCGAGGGCGTTGCGGCTCGGCGGGGTGTCGAGCACGACCAGGTCGTACGCGCCGTCCGTCACCACCTTCAGCAGCTGTTCGGTCGCCATGTACTCCTGCGAGCCGCTGAGGCTGCGGGAGGCGCGTTGGTAGTAGCGGTTGTTGATGATGCGACGCCTGGCCTCGTCGTCCTTGGCGAAGCGCTGCACCACCTCGTCCCAGGTCTGCTTCGCGTCGAGCATCATGGCGCTCAACGAGCCACCCTCGGGAAGCTCCCGGCCGAGCAGTCCCGGGACGTCGATCTCGGTCGCTTCGTTCAGCGCGGCGCTGACGCCGAGGGCGTCGGCGAGCCGGCGAGCCGGGTCGATCGTCATCACGAGCACGCGGCGCCCCTGCAGCGCCGCCCCCAGGCCGAGCGCCGCGGACACCGTGGTCTTCCCCACCCCGCCGGTGCCGCACACGACCAGCACGTCGTGCGCCTGCACGACTCCGGCGAGCGCCGCGCGGTCCGCTTCGGTCATGGTCGCCACTCCAGGTGACCGCCGAGCTGGCGCAGCGCCGCCGCGTCCAGGTCCCGTCGGGCGAGCATCGGCAGCTCGGCCATGGGGAGCTGCAGCTCCCGACGGAGGCGCTCGATGTGCTTGCTGGCCCGGGCGCGGTCGCGCAGGGCGCGCTCGGCGTCGCGGATGGCGGCGGCGGCCTGTCCGCCGAGCGCCTTGCCCCGATCGCGGAGCTCCGGCCAGCGGGCCTTCATCTCGGGCGTCTCGAACAGGGCGGGGGGCACGCCGTTCACGACGACCCCGGCGATGTGGATGTCGACCGAGGAGCGGAGCTCGGCGACCAGCTCGATCGTCTCGCTGACCGGCATCTCCTCGGCCAGGGTGACGACGATCACGGAGGTCTTCTCCCGGTCCGCGAACAGGTCCCGGATCATCCGGCTGTTGTTGAACATCGGCCCGATCCGAGTGACGTCCATCACCGCCTGGGGGGCGCGCAGCAGCGACAGCCCGTGCCCGGTCGCCGGGGCGTCCACGATCACGAGATCCCAGCGACGAGGGCCGCTCGCGGCCGGTCCGTGCGAGCCGTCGCTGCGCTCCCACTCCAGGTCCATGACCTTGCCGACCGAGATCAGGTCCGACAGGCCGAGCACGCCGTTCATGAACGGCTCGATGTAGCGGTTGCGGAAGACCAGCTCGTACAGGAGGCGGAACCGGAGCATCCGCATCAGGTACTCCTCGGTCGCCTGCTGGGGCGTCACCGAGATGGCGTGCAGGTTCTCCGCGATGCGGCCCGGTTCGTAGCCGATGGGATCGCGGTCGAACAGGGCGGCCATCGTCTCGGCCCCGCCCATCTCCGCCACGACGGTGCGCATGCCGCGATCGGCCGCCACGAGGCCCAGCGACGCGGACACCACGGACTTGCCGACCCCGCCCTTGCCGACGACGACCACGACGCGCTTGTCGAGCAGGTCGATCACGAGCCCTCTCCCGTGCCGGCGTCGGGACGCAGCGCTTTGAGCACCGCCCTCTGTGCGTCGGGGTGGTGGAGCAGGTGCAGGTGGCCGGCGCCGTGGAGCACGACGTCGGCGCCGCCGCGGGGCGGGGTGGCCGACCGCGTGGGCACCCAGAGGTCGTCGGACGAGCGGATGGCCACCCGGCGAGGGCGGCCGTCGGGCAGGCGGGCCCCCTCGACGGTCATCGGGGCGTCGAGGGAGGCGCGGAGCACGTCGTTCCAGTAGGTCACTTCGGGGCGGTCCGGGAGGAGCGCGACCGCGCCTGGCCCCGGCAGGTAGACGCTGCTCGGAGCGCCACGCCAGGGGGTCCCGAGCCCGATGAGGCGACCCACCGGGCAGTCCGGGTCCGCCGCGAGCGCTTCGGCCACGAGCAGCCCGCTCGCCCCGAAGGCGACCACGTCGACCGGGCGATCCAGTGAGTTGGCCGACAGCGCGCGCAGCCGCTCGGCCAGCCGGGTCGCCGCGCGGCGGGGCGGCGCCAGGAGCGGCGGCGTCCAGGAGCAGATGTCGACGCCCTGGCCTTCGAGCCACCGCTGCAGGGGCCAGACGGACGCACGGGTCAACCCGTATCCGGGCAGCACGAGCACCGGCCGGGCGCCGTCCGCGGGGCTGAACTCGGGCGTGCGGCCGGGGCCGATGCCCAGGGGCCAGGTGAGGAGGACCCGCAGGGTGGACCCCCACTCGCGCCACGCCAGGCGGAGCGCCGCCCCCAGCCGTCGGTCCGGGGGCACGCCGGGGGGCGGGTCGGGGAGCCGGGTCCCCTCGGCCAGGGCGCGCGCCGCGAAGCCGGACGCGACCACCCACGCGGGGAACGCGAGCAGGGCCGACAGGACGGCGGCGGCGAGGGCGATCGGCAGCATCCGGGGGGAGGTGTAGCAAGCTGGACGGAAAACGGCGACTTGACCGCGCGGACGAGCGGATCTAATCAGCGCCCGTATGCCGATCTACGAGTACGCCTGTCCGTCGTGTCACCACGAGTTCGAGAAGATCGTCCGCGCGGGGGCGGCGAGCCCGCCGTGCCCCGAATGCGAGTCGTCGGACGTCGTGAAGAAGATCTCGCTGTCCGCGTTCCACCTCAAGGGAGGCGGCTGGTACAAGGACGCCTACTCCGGCAAGGACAACAAGAGCCCGGGCAGCAGCTCCAGCGAATCCGACTCCTCGACCTCGACTCCGACCTCGACGCCCTCGTCCTCGTCCGATTCGTCTTCGTCCGATTCGTCTTCGTCGTCGTCCTCGAGCAGCTCCTCGTCCTCGTCCTCGTCCTCGTCGTCCTCTTCCTCGTCCGACTGACGGAGGTCCCGATGATCCTCGACGGCAAGGCGCTCGCGAAGCGCATCCAGGGTGAGCTCAAGGAGGAGGCCGCGGCCTTCACGGCGGAGCACGGCTTCGCGCCCTGCCTCGCGACGGTCCTCGTGGGCGACGATCCGGCGTCGGCGGTGTACGTGCGGAGCAAGCGCCGGGCGTGCGCGCGGCTGGGCTTCACGTCGCGCCACATCGAGCTGAGCGCGGACACGACGGAGGAGGCGCTGCTCGCGCAGGTCGACGAGCTCAACCGCGACCCGGACGTGCACGGGATCCTGGTGCAGCTGCCGCTCCCGAAGCAGATCGACGACGAGGTGGTGATCGAGGCGGTCGACCCGAGCAAGGACGTCGACGGCTTCCACCCGATCAACGTCGGGGCGCTCGCGCTCAAGAAGCCGGGCTTCGTCTCCTGCACGCCGCTGGGCGTGATGAAGCTGATCGAGGAGTCGGGGATCGACCCCAAGGGCAAGCTCGCCACGGTGATCGGCCGGTCGCCGAACGTGGGGCTGCCCGCAGCGCTGCTCCTGACCCACGCCCACGCGACGGTGACCATCGTGCACTCGCGGACTCCGGCGGCGGCGGCGGACGTCGCGATTCGGGAGGCGGACATCCTGGTCGTGGCGGTCGGCCGACCGAACACGGTCTCCGGAGACCAGGTGAAGGAGGGGGCGGTGGTCGTAGACGTCGGGATCAACCGGCTCCCGCCGGCGGACGGCGAAGAGCGCGGTCGCCTGGTCGGGGACGTCGACTTCGACACCGCGGCGCCTCGCGCCGGCTGGATCACGCCGGTCCCCGGCGGCGTCGGGCCGATGACGATCACGATGCTGATGAACAACACGCTGCAGGCCGCCCGAGCGAGGGCGGCGCGCTAGGAGCCACCGTGGCCGACCTGACCGCACTGAAGCGCACGCCCTTCTTCGAGATCCACCAGGCCGAAGGCGCGCGGATCGTGCCGTTCGCCGGCTGGGCGATGCCGGTGCAGTACGCGGGGCTGATGGCGGAACACAAGGCGGTCCGCGCGTCGGCCGGGCTGTTCGACGTGAGTCACATGGGGGAGCTGCTGGTCGAGGGGCCGGGCGCCGAGGCGTTCCTGCAGCGCATGACGACGAACGACGTCAGCGCGCTGGACATCGGCCAGGCCCAGTACACGGTCGCGCTGCTGCCCTCCGGTGGCATCGTGGACGACCTGCTGGTCTACCGGAGGGGTGAGGGCCGCTACCTGGTCTGCATCAACGCCGGTCGGCGAGAGGAGGACTGGGCCTGGTTCTCGTCCCACCACGACGCGGAGGCGGACGACTGCAGCCTCGTGAACGCGTCCGACGACTTCGCCCAGCTGGCCATTCAGGGGCGCAACGCCGAGGCGATCGTGCAGGCGCTGACGAAGCTGCCGGTGGCCGACCTGGGCACCTACCGCTTCACCGAGGGGCTGGTCGCCGGGGTCCAGTGCATCGTCGCGCGCACCGGCTACACCGGTGAGGACGGCTTCGAGCTCTTCTTCGAGCCGGCCCACGCCGCGACGGTCTGGACGGCGCTCCGGGCGGCGGGGGAGCCCCACGGCCTGGTGCCGGTGGGGCTGGGGGCGCGGGACACGCTGCGCCTCGAGGCGAAGTACTGCCTGTACGGCAACGACATCTCCGACCAGACCACGCCGCTGGAGGCTCGACTGCGCTGGATCACGAAGCTGGACAAGGGCGACTTCATCGGGCGGGACGCGCTGGTGGCGGTTCGCGACTCCGGAGGGGTGGCTCGGCTGCTCTGTGGCTTCGAGCTCAAGGACCGCGGAATCGCCCGCCACGGAGCTCCGATCTACGTCGACGGAGCGCCTTTCGGCGAAGTCACGTCGGGGACCATGAGCCCCTCCCTTGGCAGGGCCATCGGGCTTTGCTATCTCCCCCGCAACCACTCCAAGCCCGGCGCCCGATTCGAGGTCGAGATCCGCGGGCGGCGGATCCCGGCCGAAGTGGTCAAGACGCCCTTCTACAAGAGGCCCTACTGATGTCGAAGATCCCGACGAACCTCCGCTACTCCGACGACCACGAGTGGGTCCTGGTCGACGCTGACGGCACGGCCTTCATCGGAATCACGGACCACGCGCAGGACCAGCTGGGCGACATCGTCTACCTGGGCGAGTTCCCGGAGGTCGGCGAGTCGTTCGAGCAGGGCGACACCATCGGCGTGATCGAGTCGGTCAAGGCGACGTCCGACATCTTCGCCCCGCTGTCGGGGAAGCTCCTCGACGTGAACCTGGACCTGATCGAGAGCCCCGAAGGGATCAACGGCGACCCCTACGAGGCGAGCTGGATGATCAAGTTCAAGATCGCCGACGCCGAAGAACTCGAAGACCTGTTCGACGCCGAGGGCTACGAGGCCCTGATCGAGGCGAACAGCTAGCCCGAAGGGCTCAGTCGGCGAAGTCCTCGACCGACGGACACGTGCAGACCAGGTTCCGGTCGCCGTAGGCGTTGTCCACGCGCCCCAC
The DNA here is from genome assembly GCA_964416435.1 of uncultured Rickettsiales bacterium. Taxonomy (GTDB): domain Bacteria; phylum Myxococcota_A; class UBA796; order UBA9615; family UBA9615; genus CAYQEG01. The sequence goes on along the minus strand of CAYQEG010000028.1, from coordinate 30,895 downwards.
GGGGGGCCAGAACTTCCGCTCCCGCAGGTAGGGGGCCGGCCAGGCGGCGCGCTCGCGACCGTAGGCGTGGGGCCAATCGTCGGCCGTCACCACCGCAGCCGTGTGGGGCGCGTTCTTCAGCGGGTTGTCGTCCGCGTCGAGGTCGCCCGCGGCCACCTCGTCGATCTCACCGCGGATCGCGATCATCGCGTCGCAGAAGCGGTCCAACTCCGCGCGGGACTCGCTCTCGGTCGGCTCCACCATCAGCGTGCCCGGCACCGGCCACGACATCGTGGGGGCGTGGAAGCCGAAGTCCATGAGCCGCTTGGCGATGTCCTCGACCGAGACCCCGGCCGACGCCTTGAAGGGGCGACAGTCGAGCACGAACTCGTGGGCGCTCCGGCCGTTGCGGCCGGTGTACAGGACGTCGTAGTGGCCCTTCAGCCGGTCGGCCATGTAGTTGGCGCTCAGGATCGCCACCTGGGTCGCCTTCGTCAGGCCGGACGTGCCCATGAGCCCGATGTAGACCCAGCTGATCGGCAGGATCGCGGGGCTGCCCCAGGGGGCCGAGGCGATCGGCCCGATGGCCTGCTCCCCGCCGACCGCCACCAGCGGGTGGCCGGGCAGGAACGGCGCGAGGTGAGCGGCGACCCCGATCGGGCCCATGCCGGGGCCGCCCCCGCCGTGGGGGATGCAGAAGGTCTTGTGCAGGTTGAGGTGCACCACGTCCGCGCCGATCTCCGCCGGACGGGTCAGCCCGACCTGCGCGTTCATGTTGGCGCCGTCCATGTACACCTGGCCGCCGTGGGCGTGGATCGTCTCGCACACCTCGACCACCGACTCCTCGAACACCCCGTGCGTCGACGGGTAGGTGATCATCAACGCGCCGAGCCGATCCGCGTGCTCCGCGCACCGGGCCTTCAGGTCGTCCAGGTCGATGTTGCCGTCGTCGTCGCAGGCGACCGGCACGACCCGGAAGCCCGCCATCACCGCCGAGGCGGGGTTGGTGCCGTGGGCGCTCACCGGGATCAGGCAGACGTCCCGGTCCGAGTCCCCCCGGTCCATGTGCCACGCCCGGATGACCAGCAGCCCGGCGTACTCGCCCTGGCTGCCGGCGTTGGGCTGCAGCGAGACCGCCGAGAAGCCCGTGACCTGGCCCAGCCACCCTTCGAGCGAGTCGAACAGCAGGCGGTAGCCCGTCGTCTGGTTGCTCGGCGCGAACGGGTGGAGCTGCGCCACCTCCGGCCAGGTCACCGGGAGCATCTCGCTCGTCGCGTTGAGCTTCATCGTGCAGGAGCCCAGCGGGATCATCGAGAAGGCGAGGCTCAGGTCCCGCTCCTGCAGCTTGTAGATGTAGCGGAGGATCTCGTGCTCGGCGTGGTACGAGCTGAAGACCGGGTGCTGCAGGAACGGCGTCGTGCGGGCGAACGCCTCCGGGTAGTCGAGCGACAGCTCCGCGAGCAGCTCGTCGGGCGTGAAGTCGGGCCTGTGGCCGCCCGCCAGCGCCGTCCACAGGGCCGTCACCTCCGCCGGGGTCGAGCGCTCGTCGAGCGCGATGCCGACCCGGCCGTCGCCGAAGTCCCGCAGGTTGAAGCCGGCGACCAGCGCCGACGCCATCAGCTCCGAGCCGCCGCGCACGACCACGGTGTCGAACCGCTCGCCGTCCAGCACGGTGAGTCCCTGGCGCTCGAGGCCGGCGGCGAGCACGGCGGTCATCGCCCGCACCCGCCGGGCGATCCGCTCGACCCCCTCGGGGCCGTGCCAGACGCAGTACATCGACGCCATGATGGCGAGCAGCGCCTGCGCGGTGCAGATGTTGGACGTCGCCCGGTCGCGGCGGATGTGCTGCTCCCGCGTCTGGATCGCCAGGCGGTAGCCAGGCTGTCCCTGCGCGTCCAGGCTCACCCCGATCAGCCGCCCCGGCATCTTGCGCACGTGCTTCTCGTGGGTCGACATGAACGCCGCGTGCGGTCCGCCGAAGCCCAGGGGGACGCCGAACCGCTGGGAGTTGCCGACCGCGATGTCCGCCCCCCACTCGCCCGGCGGCTTGAGCAGCGTGAGCGCGAGCAGGTCCGTCGCCGCGACGACCAGCGCCTTGTGGTCGTGGGCGGCGGCCGCCAGCGCGGCGTAGTCGTGGATGCGTCCGTCCGTCGCGGGGTACTGCACCAGCACCCCGAACAGGTCCTGGGCGGCCCAGTCGATCGACCCGGTCTTGCCGACGTGCACCTCGACCCCGAGCGGCTCCGCCCGCGTCTGCACGATCGCGATCGTCTGGGGGTGGCAGTCCTGCGAGACGAAGAACCCGTTCTTCCGGCCGCGGGAGATCCGCAGGCACATCGCCATCGCCTCGGCCGCCGCGGTGCCCTCGTCGAGGACCGACGCGTTGGCCAGCGGCAGCCCCGTCAGGTCGGCGACCATCGTCTGGAAGTTGAGGAGCGCCTCGAGCCGGCCCTGGCTGATCTCCGGCTGGTACGGCGTGTACTGCGTGTACCAGCCCGGGTTCTCGAGCACGTTGCGCTGCACGACGGGGGGCACGATGCAGTCGTGGTAGCCGAGCCCGATGAGCGACCGGACCACCCGGTTCTGCCCGAGGATGCCCTTCAACTCCTCCAGCAGCTCCGCTTCGGCCCGGGGCTCGCCGACCACCATGGTCGGGCCGCCGCGAATGGCCGCAGGCACCGTCTGGTCGACGAGCTCGTCGAGCGTCGACAGCCCCAGCGTGGCGAGCATGTGGGCGATGTCGGCGTCCGACGGGCCGATGTGGCGGCGCGCGAAGGTGTCCGACGGGGCGAGGAGCGATGCAGGGCCGGGCATGGCCGGCGGCTTAGCACAACAAGGGCCCCCGCGCGCGCCCGCGTGAGGGGCCGGGACCGGCCGCTCAGGCCAGCCGGTCGTCCAGGGCGTCCAGGCCGGCGGCAGCCTCGAGCTGGTTGCGGCCGAAGACGAAGCGTCGCCCGGCCAGCTCGATCACGTCGCCCGGTCGGAGCGACGACGGACCGCTGATGCGCTCGCCGTTGACGCGCACGCCGCGCAGCAGCGTCTCCGGTCGGATGGTCACCGAGTGGCCGTCCCGTTCCATCGTCGCGAGCACCCCGCGGACCATGCCGCCCTCGGCCACCTGCACGTCCTGATCGGCGGTGGTGCCGAGCGTCATGGTGCCCTTTCGGACCTCGAAGGCCAGTCCGCCGCCGGTCAGCTCTTCGACCCGCGGCGTGTCCATCGCGTGCGCGTGGTCCACCAGCTCCCCCAGCGCGTTGCTGGGCAGCCCCGCCGTCGTGCTGCGCTTGCCGGGCGCCGGCTCGGAGTCTTCGATCTCCAGCACCATGTCGTTCTCGGCCGAGAACATCGGCAGGCTGCCGCTCGCATCTTCGGGGTCCAGCCCCTCGATGACCGGCACCTGGGTGTTGCTCTCCTTGTACGGATCCTTGCGCAGGCTCGGCCGCACCTTCGCGCCGGGCTTCGCGGCCGCCTTGGGCGCCGCGGCGGTCGGGCTGGCCTTCCGCTGCGGCACCGGCGGGGAGCCCGCGTGAGGCCGCTTGCGGTCGAGCCGGTTCGCCCGGACCGGGGGCGGGCCCCCGCTGTCCGCGGCGGTGGCGGTGCGCGGACTCGGGCCGTCGACCAGGTTCTGGGGCACGTCGAGGCCGGTGCGCGAGTCGTAGGTCGAGATCGCCTGGGAGTCGAGGTCCTCGACCCCGTCCTCCTCCAGGAAGTGCAGCGTGTACCCGCCGATGACGATCGTGTCGCCGTGGAACAGCAGGCTCTTCTCGATCGCCTCCTTGTTCACGAAGGTGCCGTTCTTCGTGTTCAGGTCCTGGACCATGAAGCCGGCGACGCTCTGGCGGACGACGGAGTGGCGACGGGAGACCCGGGAGTCGAGCAACTGGATGTCCACGCCGTCGGCGCGGCCGATCACGACCGGACGGTCCGGGAGGTAGAAGATCCCCTCGAGTCGCCCGTTACGGGTGATGCTCAGCTGCGCCACGTCAAATCTCTCTCCGTCACCCTCGGCCGGCGATTCTACCGCGGAACTGTCTGGAGTCCTGGGAACTGGACGTTCTGTCGCGGATCGATCCCCGACAGCTCAGCACGGGCGGCGCCGATCGTGATTACGAACCCGAAGCCCTCCATGTGCACGAAGCCGTCGGCTTCGACCGCCCCGTCGGGCGGCTCGGGGAACGGGGCGGCCAGCTCGAACGCCTCCTTGAGGGCCTCGTCGAACTCCGGGATGCCCGACGGCTGGTCGACCTCCAGGGCCGACAGCCGACCGTCGGCCCCGATCAGCCCGGACAGCACCATCCGGTACTCCGGCTTGCGCAGCGGCACCGTGGGCCGCGCGTTCGCGAGGGTCTGGTCGGCGTAGAAGGAGACCAGCTGCTTCACCCGGTTCCACCACGACGCGTACAGCGTCTCGTGGGTGTTGAGGGCGGTTCGGTCGGCCCGCTCGACCTCGAGGTAGTCGTTGCTCGGGGATCCGGCCAGGTCGGTGCTCTGGTGGCTCACCGGCGCCGGGGCATCCAGCCCCTCGCGGTTGGCGACCTCCCACAGGCTCGGGCGATCGGGGTACAGCGAGAAGTCGCCCCGCCGGAACCGCTCGCGGCCGGCCATCGCGCCGGTCGACGGGGCGTCCGTGTCGACCCCGTCGCGCTCCTCGAGCTCGTACGTGTCGTCGGGCGAGAACGTCGGCGCGGTGACCTCGCGATCGACCCGGAAGCGGGGGTCGACCGTCTCCTCCTCCACGGTCACCTCGTACTCGGACAGGTAGTCCGCCTCCTCGGGGATCTCCTCCTCCAGGGGCGGCGCGACCTCGACGATCTGACCCTCGTCGTCGGGCTCGTCCTCCTCCTCCTCCTCGTCTTCCTCTTCGGGTTCGGGGGGAGCGACCTTCAGCAGCGAGATGCGCAGCGGCTGGCTCTCGAGGTCGGGCGCCGGGCGCAGGAACGTGGCCCGGATGAACCACACCGACAGCGGGATGTGGATCAACAACGACACGAGCGCCGCGACGATCAGCGCGCTTCGAGTCCGTCTGTGCCTTCGGGAGGCCATCGTCGAAGGATAGTGCCTCGGCAGGGTCGAAGACAGGGCCGTTTGCGCCGGCTACCCGGCCGCTCGCCGGCGCCGGGTGCGGGTCGCGGCGCCGATCAGCACCAGGGCGATCGCCAGCCCGCCGGCCCCTCGGCCGCCGCCGACCACCGACTCCTGGCAGTTCTCGTCGCAACCCTTGGCGTCGCGGTACTCCGTCGGCTCGACCCCCTGGGTGCAGACCCGGGGCACGTCGGTGGACTCGAGCCCCTCGAACAGCTCGGGGTGCGCCAGCGCCATCGCCGACAGGTAGGTGAGCGTCGCCGCCCACAGGTGGGGCACGGAGACGCGCTGGTCGGCCCGGTCGTAGATGCCGTCGCCGTCGTCGTCGATGCTCGCCCAGACCTCGCCCACGTGGCGGGTGCCGAGCGGCAGATCGACCGCCATCTGGCGCACGTGCTCGCCGTTGGCGTCGACCTGGCCGGGGTCGGGCTCGCCCAGGACGGCCCAGTAGCGGGCGAGCATCAGCGTCTTCTTGTTCTGGTACGCCGCGCCCTCGGTGCGCAGGTTGACCGCGTCGTCGACCTCGTCGTGGATCCGCCCCGCGAAGGCGTCCAGCGCGGCGGCCTGGAGCGCCTCCACGTCGGCCCGACGCTGGCCCTCGGTGCTCGCGTCGCTGAACAGGTCATCGAGCGACGGATCGATGCTCATCGGGATCGGCCACAGGATCCAGTCGGGGCGATCCCCCTCCCAGTCGCCGGTCCCCTCGTCGTAGTACAGCGACAGGGCGACGGCGCCGAGCTCGTCCGCCCGCTCACGCCAGTAGGTGACCTCGGGGTCGTCGTCGACGCACAGCAGCTCGGCCGCCTGGGCCGCCGCGAGCAGCCCCATCCGCGTCGTGGTGGTCGAGTACACGCTGACGGTGTGCAGCGGGTTGTCGTCCTCGTTGGCCCGGCAAGGTCGCAGGGACTCCCAGTCCCCCGACTCCATGGCGGCCCGGCGGGCCGCTGCGTCCGGGATCGTGCCGTCGCCCAGCGCCTCGAACACCGGCCACCAGGCGGGGAAGCCGTCCGGCGGGGTGGTGCCGGCGACAGCGGGGTGGTCGTCGTCGACGCAGGTCGCGAGCAGCGTCGCGCCGCGGCGGATCGCGGGCCACACGGCGGCCAGGGAGTCCCGCCGCGCGCCGTCGTTGGGGGCGGCGGCGGCGTGGGCCCAGAAGCTCCACAGCGTCAGCCCGACCTGGTCGATCTCGAAGGTGTTGAGCGACGTCGTGCTCGGGCTGCCGTCCGAGTAGTAGTTCATGAACCACGCGCCCGGGGGGCTGCGCAGCACGCCGAGCTCCGGGTCGACGACCGCCTCGGTGTTCTGGACCGACGCGAGGAACGCCTGGTGGCGGGAGACCAGCTCGTGCTCCCCCGCGAGGTCCAGGGCGAGGTCGAAGAACACCGAGTCGCGGGGCCAGTCGTGGTGGTAGCTGGGCTGCACCGCGAGCGAGGCGACCGTCGCGGTGACGTCCCGGTCGGTCCCCTGCAGGATCGCGATCAGCGCGCGCCGGCTGAAGTGGATCACCTCGTCGTCCAGCCCGTCCGGCACGTTCCAGCTCAGCGCCCGTTCGCTCCAGGCGGTGTCGGTCCGTCCGAGGGCGCCGTCGAAGCCGAGGTCGAGGGCGTAGCCGAGCTCCTCCCCCGCGTCGAGCTCCGAGGAGGCGGCGACCAGGGCGACGTCGACCGTCACCTCGGCCAGGGTGCCGGGCTCGCCCAGGTCCAGGTCCCACAGCAGCGCCGCGTTGGCGTGGCAGCCGGCGACCGGCGAGCCGCCCAGCGCGCCGTCGGCGGCGTCGGCGAACGCCCCCTCGGGCGTCCAGGTCCAGCCGGCGACGGCGTCGCCGCAGGGACGCGACGACTGGAAGCCGACCTGCACCGCGTCGGGCGCCGTCGCCCCGCCGAGCGCGAGCACCACGCCGCCGTCGAGCACCGCGTCGGCGAGCTCCCGCATCGCCGGCAGTCCGCTCGCCGACCACGCGCCGTCCACCGACCAGTCGCCGGCCATCAGCTCGTCCAGGAGCGCCAGGTCGCGGCCACCAGTCGGAGCTCCGTGCAGCACCGCGCCGAGGTCGGGGTCGTACCAGGCGACGAAGTCGTGGTCGTCGTCCTGGCCGAACAGGCTGCTGGTCGCCAGGTCGTCCGGCTTGCTGGTCGCCGGCGCGAGGTCCTCGTACAGCACGTAGGAGGCGGCCGTGACGGGCGAGTCCGCGTCCCGCTTGATGACCGCCCGCCGGTGCAGCGCGTCCTGCTCCAGGTCGACGAACAGCGTCTCGACGACGGCCAGCCCGAGCTCCTCGCTGCGGGACAGCGTAACGACGGCGGCCGAGACCTCGGTCAGGTAGCTCTGCTGCACCTCGAAGCGCGCGTCGCGCAGCCAGATCAGCTCGGGCTCGCCTCCGTCCACCTCGATCCACAAGCCGGCGAACATCCCCTGGTCGGCGTCGGCGCCGAAGAAGGGCTGCTCCCGGGCGTCCTCGTCGGCGCTCGTCTGGTAGTCGAGCTGGTCGTAGAACGTCGGGGACGGCCAGCTCAGGACGGTCACTTCGCCGGTCGGCGCGACGCCGACACTCAGCCCGCCGTTGCCGCTCTGCGCGGTGACGTGGGTGGCGCCGAACAGGTGCTCGATCCGGTCGATGTCGTGGGCCTGCGCCGCCACGGGGGCGAGCAGCGCGAACGCGGTCAGGAGTACGCGGGGCCTCACTTCGAGCCCTCCGCCGCGGCCGGTTCCGGCAGCTCCAGCTTGGCGTCCTTGTCCAGGCCGCCGACGAGCGCCGACTTCATGGGGTCGACGACCAGACGCTTGGGCAGGTCGTCCAACTTCCACCGCACCTCGGTGCGCGGACCGGTCAGGTAGACGACCTTGTTGGTCTTCTCCTTGGGCCCGCTGACGAGCTGCACCGTGACGTCGACCGGGATGAACGCCTCCTCGTCCTGCACGAAGACCAGGACCACCTCGCCCGCGTCCTTGTCGATGTTGCTGTTCCAGGTGACCTCCGGCAGCCGGTTGCTCGTGATCGTCTGCAGGAGCTGGTCGGCGGTGCCGGAGTCGCTGACCGAGGTGACGATGTCGACCAGCTGCTCCGTGGAGACCCCCTCGGCGGCGCCGCGGTTGATCAGCGACGTCATCATCGTCTTGAAGACGTGGGCGTCCATGCGCTCGACGAGCCAGCTGACGAGCAGGGGGCCCCGCCCCCAGACCTGCGGCGCGAAGCCGGGGCCGAGCCGCTCGCCGACGGCGAGCGGGGCGGTCTCGCCCGCGGAGTCGGCCATCTCCCGCCGCATGAGGGCGACGCGCTCCTTCATCGCCGCCTCACCGATGCCGGCCCGGGCGAACAGCAGCGACGTCCAGTGCACCATCGCCTCGCCGATCCAGGTGTCGCGGGCGGTCGCGGGGGGGACCATGTGGCCCCACCACTGGCGGGTGAGGTCGGCGAACCGGTTGTACTTCGCGCTCTCGACCGGGTTGACGAGCAGGCGGTCGAACACCCGGCTCTCCGGGAGCGTGCGCGTCGGCGCGGTGGTCGGCGAGCTGGACAGGACCATGCCCGTCGGCCCTTCGGTCCAGCCCTGCCAGGCCTCGGTCTGGCCCGGAGGGGTGCAGGACCAGCTGCCCGACTCCGCCCCGCTCGAGCTCCAGTTTGCGGCCGGGTAGGGGACGTTCTCGACCACGTGCAGGGTGGTGTAGGGATACGGGCCCCAGATCGAGGCGATGAAGTCGATCATCCCGCGGATGGGCACCGCGGCGTTGGGCAGCTGCTTGTCCAGACCGGAGCCGAACCAGACCATGATCCGGGGGTTGCTCCCCTGGTCCGACTCCTTGTTGACGATCATGTCGCCGACCACGAGCGTCAGGTTGCGCACGCCGCTGGGCTCCTCGAAGACGAAGTGCCAGCCCTCCTTCTCCTTGCGCTCCTCGACCAGGTTGCCCGGCGCCACGGCGCGCAGGTAGCGGGGGAGGTGCACCTCGACCCGGGAGCCGAAGCGGTCCAGGTGGGGGTTGCGGGGGTACCAGGCCCAGGGGCCGAGGGGCGTGTTGTAGGTGTCGGGGCTGCCCTCGACCGGCACGCCCTGCGTCATCGCGCCGCCGTAGGTGATCTCCAGGGTGACCGCGCCGCCCGGCTCGACCGCCTTCGCCAGCGGGATCAGGAGGCGGCTGCCCCGGTGCACGGCGGCGAGGCTGTTGCCGTCGCCGTCGACCACCCGCGTGACCTTGATCCGGGGCCGGTCCGACTCGGCGGTGCAGAGCAGCCGCTGATCCTCGAGCTCGAACACGACCGCCTTCAGCGGCGCGTCCGCCCGGATCGCCACCAGCTCGATCGTCGCGACCACGTCCGCGTCGACCAGGTTCCGGTTCCCCTTGCCGCGGGTCGGGAAGGTGACGTCGACCGAGGTCGTGGCCACGTCGTAGGTCTGGGCCGCTTCGGGGGACGCGCCCCAGGAGGCGAGCACGTCCAGCTCCGGCGGCGCGCCACCGAGGCGGCGGACCTCGAACAGCGCGGTGGTCTCCCCGGGGATCAGCGCGCCGCGGGGGTTGTGCAGGTAGGACGTCCAGCTGGCGCCGCCGGCGAGCCGGAAGTCGGCGAGCAGGTGGCCCCCGACGTGGCCGCCGCCGTACAGGTCGAGCAGCTGGTCGATGGTCAGGTTGGGCGCCCAGCGGGTCCACAGGGGGTCGTCGAGCAGGCCGGTGCGCGCCTCGAAGGTGCGGAACGCGGCGCCGGTCGGGTCGGATGCGTCCGCCCAGGCTCGCTCGCCCTGCAGGTCGTCGAGCGTCGCGTCCGAGAAACGCAGGACGGCGGCCCCGATCGCGGTCTCGAGCGGGGCGTTGTCGGTGCCGGCCTGCCACGCGTCGGTCTCGACGCCGGCGGGGGGCGAGTAGCGGACGTGCCCGACGCCGTCGAACAGCAGGCCGACCACGCGGTCGTCGGACCTCACGATCGGGAAGAAGCGACCCTCTTCGAAGACCGCCTGGAGGCCCGGTCGATCCAGGACCTGGCCGTCTGCGACGAAGGCGCGGGCGACGTCGAGGGATCGACTGTCGAGGCGCCCCGCGGTCTCGACCACCACTTCGGGATCGACGGCGGCGGCCGCAGGAGCGGCGATCAACAAGGCTGCGAAGAGAGCGAGGAAGCGATGCATCGAACCTCCAGAACGGCGGGACGGGGGCTTGTACCATCCCGGGACGGCACCCGCAGGGGCGCCGCGAGCCCCTCATGACACCCGCCCCCCTCGATCTCGTCCGCGACCGCTTGACCGCCCTCGATCCGGTGGGGCTGCTCGACGCGCTGCGCGCCGGCCTCGACGCCGTGCAGCCCTCGGACCTGGTCGACGTCGGCGTCGAGCACGCGCTGGCCCGCGGGGGCGGGCAGATCCGGGGCAGCCGCTGGACGTCGGCGGTGCTGTCGCTGGCCTGGGCCGGGGCGCTGGACCGGCGCCTGGGCCGGGACGTCGGCCTGCCCGCGGCGGTCGGCGCGCTGCACTTCCTGGTCGGCTCCACGCCCGGGCCGGCGGTGTCTCCGAGCTCCTCCGCGCCCGCCGATCGGGTCGACCTGGTGCGTCGCGGCGTGGCGGCCGGGCTGGGGGGCTGGGGGCGTCACCTGGTGGTCGCGTCGGGGATCGGCGCCCTGGCGGCCGCGCTGCCCGACCACGCCCCGGCGTTGTACGCCGCGGCCGCCACCCACCTGCACCCCCCGGAGCCGCCGCCGGGGATCGCGCAGGGGGCCGACGTGGCTTCGATCGCCCTGGGCGACCGGCTGGAGCCCGGGCGCGAGCGGGAGCTGAGCGTGTCCACCGTCGAGCTCGCGTGTCGCATCGTCGTGGCCTGCCCCCGCCCGCGGCAGGTCGCCGGGCTCGGGGTGGCGCGCGCGGCCCTGGAGGCGGTGTCGCTCGGGGCGGTGGAGGCGGCGGCCCCGGCGGCGCGGTTCGTCGCCTGGGGGTGGCGACTGGCGTCGGCGCAGGGGCGCGTCCGCGAGACCCTCCACCAGCGGCTCGCGGCCGAGCCCCCGCGCCCGCAGGAGAGCCTGGAGGAGCTGGCCGCCGCGGCGGCGCGCAAGGAGCTGACCCAGACCTGGGGAGCGCCGCTGCAGGTCGTGCTCGACGCGGTCGAGCTGACCCCGGTGGTGCCCGGCTCGGTCCGGCCCTGGTTGAGCGCCGCGGCGGCGGCCCACCGGGGCACCTGGCCGGCCTGGGAACGCCCCTGGCGCACCGTGTGCGCTCCGGCTCAGCATGTATAGTTGCTGGTCCTAAACGTCGGGGGACGTGTGACGGATTTGCTGAAGGACCAGCTCCCGCTGTTCGGCGGAAAGCGACGGCGCGCGGAGGCTGAGCAGGACGCTCCGGCCGAGCCGTCGGCGCCGCCGAACGACCTGCCCGCCGAGCCACCTCCCCCGGACTCGGCTCCGGTCGAGGCGGAAGCGGCCGCGCCGGAGCCTCCGGCCCCCCCGATGCCCGACGTGGCGCCGGGGCCGCCCCGTCCGTTCAAGTCGATCCCCGACCGACCCGGGGAGCAGTACCTCTTCCCGCCCGAGCGGCGTCGCCGCGACGTGCCCTTCTCCCGACGCATGTCGGACCTGGTCCGGCGTCTGCAGTTGATGGAGCGCGAGGCGAAGTCGCACCTGGACCTCACGCTGCCCCAGGCCCACGCGATCCACACGCTGATGGACGCCGGCTCGCTCCGCATGCAGGAGCTGGCCGCGAGCCTGGGCCTCGCGCAGTCGACCGTCACGAGGCTGGTCGCCCCGCTCAAGCGGATGGGTCTGTTGGACCGTCGCCCCGATCGGGCGGACGGCCGGGCGACCCGCGCGTTCCTGACCGACAACGGCGTCAACGTCGTCGATTCCCTCGACGCGGCCGACCGGAACCTCTACCAGGCGCTCCTGGACCGCCTCCCGGAGCACCGTCGGGCCGAGGTGATCGCCGCGGTGGAGCTGCTCCACGAGGCCGTGCTCGACGCGGCCGAGGAAGACTGATGGCGGGCAAGGTCCGCACCTTCCTCCGGGACCAGCCGTTCCTCGCCGGCTGCCTGGGCGTGCTCGTCGCGCTGGGGCTGCTCTGCGGCGGGGTCATCGCGCTGGGGGCCATCGGCGTCGGCAGCTGCGTGTCGTGCGCCGGCCAGGGGTTGGACTCGCTGCCGGGCACGATGCAGGACGCGGCCGAGGCGGGGTTCGCCCTGGGCGTCAACTACAACAACGGCGAGGTCACCTACTCGCTCGAGCCGATGGACGCCCGCGAGGTGGTCTGCGCGGACCTCGAGGCGATCCTCTTCCCCCACCTGACGGGGGAGCTGGAGACGGTCCGGGTGATCTCCACGTCCTACAGCGTGAGCGGGTCCGGAGAGCTGTCCGCCATGCCGGTGACCTGCACGTACAGCGGGTACCCGGGGTCCGGCGGGGCGACCCCGGCGCCCACGCCCTAGGTCAGCACCACCCGCCGGCAGGCCCGGCCCCGCAGCACCGCGTTGAGCCAGCCTCCGAGCCCGTCGAACGCGAGGTCGTCGGAGTGGTCCGGGAGGAACCCGGCGTCCGCCGCCGCGTAGCCGACGCGGCCGTCCGTGCCGGCGTCCACCACGAAGATGAGCAGGTCGTCGGGCCGGCTGGGGGGGCGGACCAGCGGGATCACCCGCAGGCCCGGGTCGCGGCCCCCGACCAGCCGGGCGAGCTGGTCGGCGAAGTCCTTCGCGTCGCCCCGGCCGATCCCGAACCGACGGGCGATCCGCACGAAGTCGTCGTGGTCTGCGCCTCGCTCGATCAGCCTCGTCCGCAGCCCGTGCACGAGGTCGGTGTACGCCTCCCCCATCTGGGCGGACGACAGCAGCCGGAGGGGCTTGTCGAGGGGATCGACCAGCCCCTCCAGGTCCGGGCGGTAGAAGTCGCCGCCGTCGTGCAGGCGGAGGAGCAGCTCCACCTCCCTCGGCAGCTCGAAGCCGAGGGTCTCCTCCAGCGCGTCGAGATCGTCGTCGGACGCGGGGCGCTGGGGGTGGTGGCTGGCGGGGAGCAGACGGACCCGGAGGCCCGAGGGGTCGTCTCGGCGAAGGCCGCCGGGGATCGCGTCATGGGGGAGGCCCGAGACCAACTCGCGTACGGGGCCGAGGTCCTCCTCGACGACCGCGACCTGGGTTCCTTCGAGGATCTCCGCGCGCCAGCTGCGGAAGACGTCATGAAGGTGCACCGGAGACCTCCTGGGCGTTGGCGGCGGAGGTTATCTGAATTCTCCCTGCTCGCAACCGCCCCCCTGGCCCATTCGACCGGCCGACCCTGTCCCTCCGAATGGATGCGCGGCGACCTGCGTCGAACCGACTCAGTCGCTACTATTCGCCATCGCGCGCCTCCCGAAGGGGAGCGCCACGACAGCACGTCCGAAGGGACGTGCGAGAAATCCCCTGGAGGTCCTCGTGTCCCGTTCGTTCGCCCTCGTCGTCGTCCTCGCCCTCCTCGTCCCGTCGTTCGCCGTGGCGAAGAAGCCGATCAAGCGCAAGGAGCTGCTCCTGGACGCCCTGGGTGAGGAGCTCGCCGCGAAGGGCGAGTACACCGACGAGATGTACATCGTCATCCGGAAGGCGTCGGGTTGCCTGGACTCGGACCGCAACTGGGAGCGGGAGCAGGAGCGCCCCGGCGACAACACGCCGATCACCCAGATCTACGAGATGCTCGCGTCGTCGGTGGTCTGCTGGCAGGGCGCCGAGAAGAAGGCGCAGAAGGCCGGAGAGACGCTCGAGCCGGCGACGGCCTGGATCTCGGCCCGCGCCCGCTACATCGAGGGCTACCGGGAGTTCATCAACGGCATCCACGCCAAGCTCGAGGGCGACCGGGTGCGGACGTGCAAGCGCCTGTTCACCGCCCGGGACCTGTCGGAGGCGGCGGTCGGCGCGGCGGCCGGGCTCGCCGACAAGTTCGAGACCCCCGCCGGCCAGGCGATGGGCGCGCAGATGGACACCGAGGCCAAGGCCCTCAAGGGCATGGTCCTGTCCGAGATCGAGCACCAGAAGTGCAAGTGATTGTGCTGCCCGGGCTCTCTGACCACACCTCCTCGGTCCTGCAGCCCGAACTCGGCGTCGCTCGTCAGTCACAGGAGCTCGTCCTGCTCCGCTCCTCGCTCCTGGACCTCGGACCGCAGTCCTGTCGGATCTGTGGTCACACAGCCCGGGCAGTACAATGAGGCTCGCCACCGCCATCGCGGTGGTGAGCCTGCTGACGGCCTGCCCCAGGCGGGACGTCACCCCGCCGCCGGTCGACTCCGCGGAGGCCACTCCGCCGGCGGCCGCGGTGATCCGCGACTTCGCGGACCTGACCCCCGACCTCTACCCCGAGCTGCGGGACCCCGAGGCGTCGGTCGTACCGCTGGAGCGGTTGGCCCGCGCCTACGACGTCGATCGCTGGGCGGCGGCCTCCTCGACCTGGGGCGAGCAGCCCGTCATCGAGCTGGTCGACGTCGACCGGCACTTCACCGCGGTGGGGGCGATGGCCGGCTGGTTCCTCGGCCCGCGCACCGACGAGGGGCAGCGCACGGTCGTCGCGGTGCTGCTGCGCGACTTCGTCGGGGCGCCGTCGGGCCCCTCCCCGCAGGAGCTGCTCCTCGGCCTCGGAGAGGCCTGGACGCCGCCCTGGACGCTCTGCCAGCCGGTGGACGAGGCGCGGGCCGCCGAGCGGGTCGCCTGGTCCGCCGAGCGCGGCGTCAAGCTGCTGCTCGTCGAATACCCGGACGGCTGGACCGTCGATCACGTGGAGTTCCTCGCCACCACCGTCGAGCCTGAGCAATGGTGGATCAGCAAGGGCTACGCGGGCTGCGACGAGCTCGGCGTGCTCCTGGAGAACGGCCGCTTCCGACCCGTGAGGAGAGACACTTGAACCACCGCTTCCCCCCCGCGCTGCTCCTCCCGGTCCTGGTGGCCCTCAGCCTGCCGCTGCTCGCCGGCGGGCCCGGCCCCGACCCCGAGCCGCGCGCGACGGTCGACGACGCGCCTGCCGCGGCCGACGACGCGATCGCCGACGCCAGCTTCGACCACAGCTACAAGGTGTGGGACGCGATCCTGCGGGCCCACGTCGACCGGAGCGGCAACGTCGACTACGCCGCCCTCCGGTCGAGCGCCGAGCTGAAGTCGTTCCTCGACTCGGTCGCCAACGTCGCCCCGGAGGAGGTCGGGGGATGGTCCCGATCCCAGAAGATCGCCTTCTACAGCAACGCCTACAACGCGCTCACGTTCCAGACGATCCTCGACGCCTGGCCCGTCGCCTCGATCCGCGACATCAAGCCCGACCCCTGGGAGCACGCCCGGTGGACGGTCGCCGGCCGCACGATGTCGCTCAACCAGGTCGAGCACAGCAAGCTGCGCGGCGACCTGGGGGAGGCGCGGGTGCACTTCGTCCTGGTCTGCGCCGCGAAGTCCTGCCCCGTCCTCCCCAACCGCGCCCTCGTCCCCGAGAACATCTCGGGCCAGCTCGAGCGGTACGCCAAGGCCTTCTTCACCGACTCGGCCCGCAACCGCGTCGACGTCGCCGGGGGCAAGGTCTACCTGTCCCGGATCCTCGACTGGTACGGCGGGGACTTCGTCGGCAAGCAGGCGCCCGAGCTGGGCGGCGTCGCGTCCTTGAGCGAGAAGGAAGCGGCGGCCATTCGCTACATGGCGAAGTACCTGGACGAGGACACCGTCCGCTTCCTGGACACCGGCGAGTACACCGTCGTGTTCAACGAGTACGACTGGTCCCTCAACAAGCAGTAGCAGACACCGGTAATCTGATCGGCCCATGCCGGTCAGCGTTCCGATCCAGTACGACGATCTCTTCGAGTTCCTCGAGGACTACCGCGAAGCGATCTCCCAGCTCCGCTACACCATCCCGGTCGACGAGCCGCTCCCCATCGGCGAAGCCGTGGCGGTGCAGTTCTACGTCCCCGTGCTGGACGAGACCATCTCGGTCCACGGCCAGGTCTCCGAGGCGCTGCCCGACGACCTCGCCGAGCTGAGCCTCGATCCCGACCACGGGGACGGCGTCCCCCGCCTCGAGGGCTTCTACCGATTCGTCGGCAAGCTGGTCGAGGAGATGCTCGTCTCCGGCCGGTTCAAGGTCGCCGGCCAGTGGGCCGCCGGTCACGCCCCGGCCCACGCCGTCGGGCCCGGCGCGAGCAGCGCCGCCGTCGCCGCCGCGGCGGCCGAGGGCAGCAAGCTCGACACCACCCAGCTGGGCGCCCCGGCGAACAGCGGCGTCGTCGAAGAAGAGGCGATGACCGAGCTGATGATGTCGCTGTACCGGAGCCGCGCCACCGGCGTGCTCGAGGTCAAGGCGGAGACCGGCCGGCGCCTCGGCTGGATGAAGAAGGGCGGCTTCATCCAGTGGGAGAACGACCCGGTGGTCGAGGAGGAGTGCCTCGGCGTGCTCCTCGCGCGGGCCAACAAGCTGACGGAGGAGCAGCTGAAGTTCAGCCTCAAGCGGATGAACGAGACCGGCCAGAAGCAGGGTGAGTGCCTGATCGAGATGGGGGCGCTGACCTTCCCGCAGCTCGTCATGTCGCTGATGACCCAGACCGAGATCGTCACCCGCAACGTCTTCGCGATGAAGGACGGTACGTTCTCGTGGTTCCCGATGGAGACGCTGCCCGGCGACTTCGTCACCCCGCCGATGAAGACGCCCGGCTTCCTGTTCGCCTACTACAAGCGCCGCGTCGCCCAGATGACGCCCAAGGACATCGAGAAGATGCAGGCGCCGCTGCGGGACCAGTACACGGTCATCGCGGACGACGTGAACTGGGACGACCTCCGGATGAAGAAGGTCGAGCTCGGGCTGGTCGAGATCCTCCGCAAGAAGTCGTACCGCTACCGGGAGCTCAACAGCGTCTCGAACATGGGCCGCGGCCCGACGCTGCAGGTCCTGCTCGCGATGATCAAGCTGGGCGTGCTCAGCTTCGTCGGCACCGAGGACCGCACCCAGGTCATGGACCGCCTCCGCGGCCAGCTGGAGCTCAAGCTGGCCCACCAGGCGGACCAGAACCCCTTCGAGCTGCTCGAGATCCACTGGACCTCGCGCACCGAGCAGGTGACGGAGTCCTACGAGCGGATGAAGGCGGAGTACGCCAGGTTCGGTCGGGGCGTCGAGCTCGACTCGGACATCGAAGACCGGCGCGTGAAGATCCTGGCGAACATCGACAAGGCCTTCGCTTCGCTGAAGGACAAGCCGATTCGACAGGAGACCCGCAAGCGGCACTACGAGCCGCAGCAGCACGACTTCAGCGCCGACCTGCTGTTCAAGCAGGGCGAGATGCTGCTCGTGCGAGGGGCGATGACCGAAGCGGTCGAGAACCTGGAGCGGGCGTGCGAGCTGATGCCGAACATCGGCAAGTACAAGCAGATGCTCGCGCAGGCCAAGCGCCAGGCGGGTGGCGGTGGCTGAGCCCCGCCGGACAACGGGGGCGCTGATCGCGCTGGCCGTTGTTCTGCTCGTCTGGGGCGCGCCGGGCGCCGCCGACGCACTGGAGCCGGGCGCCCGCGTGCAGTTGGACCTCGCCGACGGCACCGAGGCGGTCGGGGTGCTCGTCCGGGCGCACGACGACGGCGACCTGCTGGTGCGCACGGAGTGCGGCGAGCTGCACTTCGACGTCGGCCAGATCGAGCGCGTGGTCGTGGACCCGGAGCTGTGGTCGCCGCCCTACCGGGTCGCGGGCGAGACCCGGCACAACCCCGACAAGTTCGAGGCCGGCCGGTGGCGACGCCTCTACCTGGACGTACCCCAGTACCGCGACTACCTCGAGGGTCGACTGCAGATGGTCGACAAGCGCGGGCGCTGGATCGGGCCGACGGACCTCGGGTACCGGACCCGGCTGCTCGACGGTCGCCGTCGCTTCCATGTCATCGAGCTGGGGGTGCCGGGGCGGAGGCTGACGGTGCGGCAGTTCGTCGCCCGCGTCCAGGACGACCAGCTCACCGCGCGCTTCGACTTCGAGTTGGCCGCGGCCAACAAGCGCATCGGCACGGGGATCGCCCTCATGGGGGCGGGCGTCGGCTCGATCGTCCTGGGCATCGTGCTCAACGCGATCGGCTCGCCCCAGGGGCCGGGCACGGGCGGTCAGCCCTACGGCGCGCCGTTCATCACCGCGTCGATCCCGCTGTTCGTCATCGGGGGCGTGTTCGTGGACAAGGGGGCCCGCCGAATCGGGCAGCTCGACGGCACCGACGTCTCCGACTTCGTCAGCCGCGACCGCGGCTGGACGCTCGTCCAGGGGCACAACGGGGACCTCCGGCAGGTCCTGGGGCTGCCCGACGACGAGCGCCTCGACGCGCCCTGAGCGGGCGGCTCACCCCTCAGGGACAGACGGCGGAGAGGGCTCCCGTGGAGAGCGGATCCCGGCTCGCGCCTTCGACGGCGTCGCGCTCGGAGGGGCCGTCGGCCCCGTAGGCGGGCACGCCGGCCGCGACCACGACCCGGTCCCCCTGCCCGGCGAGGGCGGCGCATTGCTCGGCGCTCAGCGCCCCGACGGTCGCGAGCAGCACGATGGGCTCGGAGCGGGGTGACAGCAGCGCCCAGGCGTCGGTCCAGCCGTCGGCCGTGACGGCGGCGTCGCGCCCGTCGACCAGGGCGGAGTCCGCGAACACCTGCTCGCCGGTCGGGCCGACGGCGAGCCGGAGCGCCGCGAGGGGCAGGGGGTCATCGCCGTCCGCGGCCGGGGGCTGGATCTGGCGCCACGTGGCGATGGCGGAGTACGGCATGGGCGCGGGCAGGGGTTCGGTCGGAGCGGGGTACCGGCGGATGCAGCCGCCGATGAACGCGGCGGCGATGCCGGCGATCGCGAGCAGCACCGTGACGATGATCCGGGCTCGCTCCACGCGTCGTCCTACAGGCCGAGCACGTCGTTCATGGAGTAGAGCCCCGGGGGACGGCCCTCGAGCAGCCAGCGGGCTGCGCGGACGCCGCCCCGGGCGAAGGTGTCGCGGTCCCAGCAGCGGTGGGTGAGCTCCAGCCGCTCGCCGTGGCCGACCAGGAACACGGTGTGCTCGCCGACCACGTCGCCGCCGCGCAAGGTCTGCACGCCGATCTCGGAGTCGGTGCGGGCGCCGGTCTCGCCGACCCGCGAGGCGACCGCGCGGGCTCGCCCGTCACCCCCGGTCGCGTCGCCGGCGGCGTCCACGAGCAGCCAGGCGGTGCCCGAGGGCGCGTCGACCTTGCGGCGGTGGTGCATCTCCAGCACCTCGACGTCCCAGCCGGGGCCGAGGGCGGCGGCCGCCTGCTCGACCACCCGGCGCAGGACCGCGATCCCGGTGCCGGTGTTGGCGGCCTGCACCACCGGGACCCGGGCGGCGAGGGCCTCCAGGTCGGCCTGGAGCGCCTCGTCCAGGCCGGTGGTGCCGATGACGAGGGGCCGAGGCGCCCCGAGCAGGCGCGCGATCAGCGGGCCCGACCACTCGGGGTGGCTGTAGTCGATCACGGCGTCGGCGACGTCGCTGTCGGCGGCGATCCCCAGGTCGTCGGCTTCGCCGAGCAACCGGAGCACCGCGGTGCCCATGCGGCCGTCGCCGCTGACGAAGACGGTCGGCATGCGGCTCACTGTGCCAACCGGGTTGTATGACTACGGATCCGACGGGCCCGCGGCCCGAGGTCCAGGAGCGACGAGGGCGCAGGGTCGCTCCCCTGGAACCGAGGAGCGACGCCGAGATCGGGCCGCGGGACCGAGGAGGCGTGGTCAGGAAACCCGGTTGGCACAGTCAGATCAGCTCTCCGTGAGCTTGTTCAGCTCGACGGTGCGCGCCTCGATGACGTCGCGGTCGGGCAGCTCGGAGGGGCCGAGCGTCGACGGCGCCCCGGGGCTGCGGTTGGGGCGCAGCCCCGCTTCGATGAGGGCGAGCTCCATCACGTCGGCGCCGGCCTCGGTCAGGGGGACCAGCGGCATGCGCAGCTCGGCGGTGGGGATGTGACCCAGCCAGGCTGCGGCGGTCTTGACCGGGATCGGGTTGCTCTCGACGAACAGGGAGCGGACCACGGGGAGCAGGCGCAGGTGCAGGTCCCGGGCCTTGTCCAGGTTCTTCCACTCGACGGCGCCGTACATCTCGACCATCGCGGCCGGGAGGATGTTGCTGACGACGGAGATGAGGCCGGCGCCGCCCTGGGCGAGGAAGGGCATGCCGGTGAAGTCGTCGCCGCTCATGAGGGCGAGGTCGTCACCGACCAGGCGCTGGATCTCGGCCGCTCGCTCCAGGGAGCCGGTCGCCTCCTTGATGGCGACGATGCGCTCGTGCCTGGCGCACTCGGCGACGGCCGGCGGGAGCATGTCGACGCTGGTCCGGCCGGGCACGTTGTACATGCAGATCGGGAGGCGGGTGTTCTCGGCCACGGCCAGGAAGTGGGCGACGAGGCCGGCCTGGGTCGGCTTGTTGTAGGCCGGGGTGACGACGAGCAGCCCGTCGACGCCGGCCCGCTCGGCCGCCTGGGCCTGGGTGATGGCGCCATGGGTGGAGCGAGAGCCGATGCCTGCGATCACCGGCACGCGTCCGAGCACCTCGTCGACGACGCGCTCGAAGACGTGCAGCTGCTCGTCGTCGGTCAGCGTCGCGCCTTCGCCGGTCGAACCGCACGCGACGATCCCGTGGATGCCGGCGTCGACCTGCTTGCGAACCAGGTTGCGGAGTCCGCCTTCGTCGATGCTCCCCTGCTGCATCGGGGTGACGATGGCGGTCATCACACCGCGGAACTTCATTCGTGCCTCCTGTAGCGGCCCGCGAACACGGTGCGGGCGGGGCCCGTCAAGAACACCAGTGCGCCGGGGACTCCTTCCCAGTCTACGCGAACGGGCCCTCCGGGGAGGACCACCGTCAGGCTCCCGAGCGCCGCTCGTCCGGTGGCCCAGGCGGCCACCGCCGCGGCGCACGCGCCGCTGCCGCAGGCCTGGGTCTCGCCGACCCCCCGCTCCCAGACGCGCATGTCGAGCCCGCCGTCCGGGCGCACGGTCACGCGCTCAACGTTGGTGCGATCGGGGAACGTGGGATGGACCTCGAGCCGTGGCCCGAACTCGAGGAGCTCGGACGGCACCCCCGGGGTCTCCCCGAAGGTGACGAAGTGGGGGTTGCCGAGGTCGACCCGATGGCCGGGCACGCCGCCGACGTCGATGGGGGAGGGGTCGAGCAGGCGGGGCTCGGCGATGCCGACGCGCACCTCGTCGCCGACGAGGCTCGCGGGCACCAGGCCCGCCCCGGTCGCCACGCCGTCGTCATCGTCGGGGGCCCGGTGGCCGTCCTCCACGAGTCGCCGGACGACGCACCGCAGGCCGTTGCCGCACATCTCGGCGATGGAGCCGTCCGCGTTCCAGACGGTCATCGAGGCCGGGGCGTCGCCGGTGGGGGGAGTGACCACGAGCACGCCGTCGCCGCCGATCCCGACGCGCCGGTCGCACAGCTCGACGGCCAGGGCCGGACCCGAGTCGGGTGGGAGGTCGGCGCGGTACACGACGACGAAGTCGTTGCCGCAGCCTTCCATCTTGTGAAACGGGAGGTTCACGGCGGTGATCATGCCGGTTCGACAGAAAGGTCGAAACAGGTTGGCCGGACCCGTCGGGTCGACCCTACGGTGATCATCGAGCCCTCCAGGAAGACAGCCAGGTCCGAGCGTCCATCGCCCGGACCCACGCCGTGTCGGGGTGGGACTCCAATCATGGAGGGCTCGGCCCGCGCCGACGCGACCGACGGGGGGCTCGCTCGCGACGGGTCCCCCGTTACTTCCGTGGACTACGCGAGGGCTGCGCCCTCGCTGCGCGGCGCCGAGGCGCCTTGCGGAGCGGGACGACCGGGCCCTTGAGGGCGGCGAGGGCGGGGCCGAGAGAGGCGGTCCAGTGGCTCGCGACGCGGTCGGCCCGTAAGCCGCCGCAGGCCGCGAAGTTCCCCAGGTCGTCGTAGTCCGCCTAGAAGTGCACGATCGCGCGCATCTCCCCGCCGAACGTGAAGGCTCGGTAGGGGTCGTAGACCGGCCCCGGGAAGAAGAAGGCGGCGCGGGCGCCCAGCTCGAAGTTGCCGTACAGCAACCACTGGGCGTCGAGGTCGATCTCGGCGCCGTAGAACTTCGGCTCGTCCGCGCCGAAGGCGGCCGGCACCATCGGCCAGGCGAGGACCGCGGCCACGCCGGCGCGGAGGTCGTCGCGGATGTCCACGTGGAACCTCGGCCGCAGGTAGATGGCGTTGCTCACGCCCTCGCCCGTCACCGCCTGGCTCACATCCAGGTTGCCGTTGTCCTCGTCCGCGAACTCGCCGACCGCGAACGTCGGCATCGTCTGCTCGAACATCAGCAGCGCGACGTCGTGGTCCCGGTCGAACCGCATGGTGTGCCACTTGTTGTCCGCCGGGTCCGCGTCGCCCGTCGCCAGGCCGAACTCCAGCCCCGCGTCGATCGGGCTGATCGACAGCCCCGCCCGCACCGCGCCGCCGCCGGAGAGCACCCGCAGGTCATCGATGCCGATGTCGGTCGTGTCGGCCGAACCCCACAGGATCAGCGCCTCCAACTCGACCGACAGGGGGCCGAGCTTGGTCCGCCCGAACAGGTCGCCGTGGAGCAGGTTGAACCGGTTGCTCGGCTGCCGCGTCCAGCGGACGTACGCGCCCGCCTGGTGGACCTCACCCATGTAGCCGCCGGTGAGCAGGAAGCTGTGGGTGTCGTCGTTGCGGTTGATGAAGCCTTCGGCGCGGGTGTCGAAGGCCAGGCTCAGCCGCGCGGGGTCCAGCGCGCTGGTCGAGATCATGATCCGGTCGACCGTGTCGCCGTAGTCGCAGTCCACCGCGCAGTTGCCGTCGTTGGCGAGCAGGCCCATGCCCCAGTGGCTGCCCATGCGGCCGATCTTGAGATCGACGTACGGCGTGTACAGCTCGGCCCACGCGCGCCGCACGAACAGGGACTCGCGGTAGTCGGTGCCCGGGAGCACCGCGCCGGACAGCGGCGTCGGCTCGTCGAAGGGGTCGCCGCTCTCCTGCAGCGCGCCGACCGACTGCAGCACCTCCGGGTTGCCCCCGAACCGCGCCGCGTCGAACACGTCGATGTCGACGTAGACGTGCACGTTGGGGCTCAGCCGCAGGTGGGGGACCACCCGCAAACGCTGGTTGAGGTACGTCCGCGCGCCCTCCGACGTCTCGTCGTCCCGCTCGAGGGACAGCGTGTCGAACAGGTTGGCCCGGAATCGGTAGTAGCCGTCCAGGCGGAACTCCACGGCGGACGCCGTGGTGGGCGCCAGGAGGAGGCCGAGGAGGAGTGCCGCGATCGCGGCGGAGGTCGAGCGCATGGAGGTCCCCAAGGGGGAGGCGGACTGCGAAGCCGCAGGGTAGTACCACCCCCGTTCCGGCACTGTCAAAGCCCGAAGGCGCTGGTACATTCCCTGCCCCTCGCCAGGAGCGCTCCATGACCGGTATCACGGGACAGACCCTCTCTCAGCACATCCGACGGACGCAAGCGCTGCACCCCACGGCGCGAGGCGAGCTGTCGGCCCTGCTGACGCAGATCGGCGTCGCCGGAAAGGTGATCTCCAGCAAGGTCAACATGGCGGGCCTGCTCGACGTGCTCGGCTCGACCGGCCGGATCAACGTCCAGGGCGAGATCGTCCAGAAGCTGGACGACATGGCCGAGGACGCGATCCAGGAGATCGTCGGCGGCAGCGGGCTGGTCTGCGCCCTGCTGTCCGAGGAGCGCAAGTCGGTCATGGAGATCGAAGGAGACGGCCAGTACATCGTCTCGTACGACCCTCTGGATGGCAGCTCCAACATCGACGCCAACGTCACCATCGGCACGATCTTCGGGATCTTCCGCAAGCGGAGCAGCGGCAACGAGGTTCTGCGCACCGACTACATGCGGCCCGGCCGCGAGCAGGTCGCCGCCGGCTACATCCTGTACGGAAGCTCCACGGTGCTGGTCTACACCGCCGGCGACGGCGTGCACGGCTTCACCCTCGACCCCCAGGTCGGCGAGTACATCCTGTCCCACCCCGACATCCGCCTCGACGGGCCCTGCAAGCAGCTGTCGATCAACGACTGCAACGCCCCCTACTGGCCGTCCTGGGTGCACGACTACGTCGGCCGCATCCTGGCCCGGAACGACGACGAGAAGCGCCGGATCAGCGGCCGCCACATCGGCTCCCTGGTCGCCGACTTCCACCGCAACCTCGTCTACGGCGGGGTGTTCCTCTATCCGACCGACCGCCGCAGCCCCAAGGGCAAGCTCCGGTTGATGTACGAGGCGGCGCCCCTCGGCTTCATCGCCCAGCACGCCGGAGGGTACGCCAGCGACGGGCACGGAGCGATCCTCGACCTCCAGCCGGAGGAGCTGCACCACCGGACCGGGCTGGTCATCGGCAACAAGGCCGAAGTCGAGCTCGCGGAGGAGTGCGTGCGCGACGCGCAGGCCGCCGCGGCGAAGAAGAAGGCGTGAGCGCGCGCGTGTAGATTGAGCCGATGCAGCCCCCATTTCAGCTGGGTCCCTACCGGGTCGTCGGGCAGGTAGGCGCCGGGGGCTTCGCGACCGTCTACCGGGCCGTCGTCAGCGGCGACATGGGCTTCGAGCGCGACGTCGCGCTCAAGGTGCTGCACCCCCACATCACCCGCGACACCCCCGACGTCGTCGCCATGCTCGCGGACGAAGCGCGGCTGCTCGCCCGCATGCAGCACCCCAACATCGTCTACGTCCAGTGGTTCGGGCGCCTCAGGCACCCCGAGGGCCAGGAGGTCTTCGCGATGACGATGGAGTTCGTGCAGGGACGGTCGTGGCGCTCGCTCCTCCAGGAGCAGCGGGGGCTGGGCCGCCCCGTGCCCCTGTCGGTGCTGCTCGACGTGCACGGTGACATCGCCCGTGGGCTGCAGTTCGCGCACAACCTCAAGGATCAGCAGGGTCAGCCGCTCGGGCTCGTGCACCGGGATCTGAAGCCCGACAACGTGATGGTGTCCCAGTCCGGGGTGGTCAAGCTGCTCGACTTCGGCATCGCCAAGGCCACCGAGCGCATCGCCGAGGCGACCCGCACCGACCTGGTGCGCGGCACCGTGCACTACATGTCCCCCGAGCAGGTGCTCGGGGTGAAGGACCTCGACTTCCGGTCCGATCTCTTCTCGTTCGGCGCCATGCTGTACGAGTCGGCTACGAGCAAGCGGATGATCCAGGCCGACACGGTCGTGCCGGCGGTGCGGGAGTTGGCCGACTTCGACCCGGGGCCCGCCCTCGGGGAGGCCGCCCAGGTCCACCCGGAGCTGCGCGAGGTCCTGTCCCGTCTCCTCGCCCTGGACCGGGACGAGCGATACGGCTCGACCGGCGAGCTGGTCGCGGCGCTCCAGCGCTTCCGAGCGAACGTCGAGACGGTCGACCCGACCGTCGCCTGGCTGTCCGAGCGCGTCTCGCCGCTGGGAGACACCGCCGCGATCCAGACCCCGGCGGACCTCCGGGTGAGCAGCGGGGCGAAGACGTCTCCGCTCTCCGCGACCATCGACGTGCACACCCCCGCCGGCGTGCCCGTGCCGCCCACTCGCCCGATGGCGCCCCCGATCGAGGCGACCCTCCCGGTCCCCACCCCCGCCGCCGGCTCGCCCGCCGCGTCGCCGCCGACGTCCGCCGAGCCGGCCCCCGCCAAGAAGGGCGTGCCGTGGGCGCTGCTCGCGGTGCTCGTCGTCGGCGTCGCCCTCGGGGTGTTCGGCCCGAGGCTGCTCGACGGGGACGCCGACGCCGTCGATCCGAGCCCCGTCGCCGACGCCTCCCCGCCGTCGCCCGACGCGTCGCCCGCCCCGACTCCGATGCCGGCCGCGAGCCCCGTGGCGAGCGCCACCCCGGAGGCGACCCCGGGCCTGCCGGCGCCGACCCCCGGCTCGACCCCGGTCGCCGCGCCGCCCCGGGACACGCCGGCGCCGACCCCCCAACCGGTCACCCCGGCTCCGTCGCCCCCCGCTCCGACGCCCGCCCCCACGCCGGAGCCCACGGTCGCCCCCGCCGCCGACGGCGCGCCCGGCACCGTTCGCCTCGCCGCCGACCACGAGTTCGAGGTGTCGATCGGCGGCACCACCTACAAGCAGCTGGAGGCGAGACGCGGCATCGAGCTGCCCGCGGGCACCTACCAGGCGCAGTTCACGTGCATCCGCTGCCCCGACGGGGTCGCCCCCCGCACCACCGTGCCCGTGACCGTCAAGGCGGGAGAGCGTACGGTGACGAGGATCAACTTCCCGGAGGAGGGCGGAGAGTGATTGCCCGTACTGCCGCCATCGCGGCGCTGGTGCTGCTCGCGCTGCCGGGGTCTGCAGATGCGGCCACCGGCCTGATCCGCGTCGACGCCGACCGCGCCACCGAGATCGACTCCGCCCGGGTCGCCGCGGCCCTCGGCGTCGCGTCTACCGACCTCGTCCCGCTGTCGACCCCGTTCCCCACCGGTGGCGTCTTCACGTCCGGCGCCTCCCTGGAGCCCTGCGCCGGTCAGTCGTCGACCCCGCTCGGCCTGGTCGTCGACGCAGCCTCGTCCCAGCTGCGCGACCTCCGCAGCGACGAAGCTCAGGCCACGCTCTCCTCCGCGATCGAGGGGCTCCCCTGCGCGACGGAGGTCATCGATCGGGACACCCTCATCACCACGCTGGAGCTGCTCGGCCAGGCCGCCCAGGACGAGGGCGACGAGGCCGCGGCTCGGGCCGCCTACGGCCAGCTGCTCGCCGTCGCCCCCGGCTTCTCGCTGACCTCCGCCCCCGGCACCGGCTACGAGACCCTGTTCGACGACGTGCGCCGGACCGCCCTCTCCTCCGCCACCGCGGACGTCTGGGTGCAGCACGCCGAGTGGACGGTCGCCATCGACGGCGCCCCGGTGCGGACCGATCGCGGCGCCACCGTGCGGGCGATGCCCGGCCGCCACCTGCTCCAGTGGGAGGTCGCGGGAGCCCTCGTCGGCGTCTGGATGACGGTCGAAGAAGGGGGCGTGGTCGTGATCGCGATCGAGCCCGCCGATGTCCTGCTCGAGGGGCCGGTCGACACCGGCCGACGGCTCGCCATCGAGGGCTGGCTCACCGACAAGGCGACCACGGCGGACCTCGACGGCGTTGCGGTGGTGCAGACGGCGGACCCGCTGGCCGGCTACGTGGTGCGGGGCGGCGCCGCCGAGGCGTGGGTCGCCCCCGCCGAGGACGCGTCCGCCGGGGGGCCGGGGGGCTCGGGCCCGGCGGCGTCGGGCGTCGGCCTGCGGCTGGCGGTCGGCGGCGGCTGGATGCTCGCGTCCCTCGCCAGCTACGGAGACATCGCCGCGGCGCTCGACGTCGGGCTCGTCGGTCCGCTGCATCTGCGGGTCGACTTCGACCTGGGCGTCTCCCAGCCCATCTCCCTGCCCGGCAGCGAGTTGGACGGCAAGACCGCGCTGCTCCCTGGCGTCGGCGTGGGCGTCGCGCTGCGGCGCCCGGGCGGCCCCGTGCAGCCCTTTGGCGCGCTGACCGTCGGCCTGTGGATCACCCCCGGCAGCACCAACGAGCAGGCGCTCGCGGACGCGCTGGAGATCGGGGCGGACGTCGAGGCGCTGGAGGCGCGCGGCCCGGTCACGTTCCGCGGCTGGGTCGACGGCGGCGTCGACCTGCACCCCGGTGACTCGCCCCTCCTGATCCGCCTGTACGGCGGGATCGGCTACGGCTTCGGGTTCCAGGCGCGAGCGGGGGCCCAGGTCGGCTTCCGGGTGGGAGGGTGACCGTGCGACGACTGCTCCTGCTCCCCCTCGCCGGTGCGCTCGCCGCCTGCCCCGCGGCCGACGACGTCGAGGTCACGCACCTGCCGGTGACGACCGCCGTCACCGAGTCGGACTGGCAGCCCGAGGGCACCCAGATCAGCGAGAACCTCGGCTGGGCCCTGACCGTCGCCGGCGACCTGAACGGCGACGGCTACGACGACGTCGTCGCGGGGGCCCGCAACTACGGCAACGGCCAGGCCAACGAGGGCGCCATCTTCCTGTACCCGGGGAGCGCGGACGGTCCGTCGGACACCTGGACCTGGAAGGCCGAGGGCGAGCAGGCCGGCGCGAAGTTCGGCATGGCGGTCAGCGGCATCGGAGACTTCAACGGCGACGGCTACGACGACCTGATCGCGGGCGCCCCGGAGGGCGACGGCGGGGTCGCGGACTCCGGCTGGGCGAAGGCCTACCTGTTCGGCCCCGGCGGGGTCCCGTCGCTCTCGTACACCTTCAACGCCAACCAGGCCGACTCGGAGTACGGCGCCTCCGTCCGGGCGGCCGGCGACGTCAACGGCGACGGCTACGCCGACTTCCTGATCGGTCAGCCCGGCTACGACGACTCCGTCGCCGCCAACGCCGACGCCGGCCGGGTGATGCTCTACATGGGCACCTTCCCGGCCAGCTTCGCGAGCCCCGCCTGGAGCTTCACCGGAGACCAGGCCGACTCGGCGGTCGGCAGCGACGCGGCGGGCGTCGGCGACGTCAACGGCGACGGCCTGGACGACGTGGTCGTCGGCGCGAACCTCTACGACGGCTGGGGCAACGACGTGGGTCGTGCCTGGCTGTTCACCGGCTCGACCGGGGTCGACCCGCTCGTGCAGACCGGCTGGTACGTCGAGGGGCTGGCCGGCGGCTGTGACTTCGGGGGGTCGGTCGCGGGGGCCGGGGACGTCAACGGCGACGGGTACGCGGACGTCATCATCGGCGCGCTGGACATCACCGACGACGACTCGGGGGAAGGCCAGGCGTACCTGTACCTCGGCCAGGCGCCGTCTCCGGGGCTCGGCGGGGCGCCGTCGTGGACCGGCTCGGGCAACGTCGACACCGCCGAGTTCGGCTTCGACGTCGCCTCTGCGGGTGACCTCAACGGCGACGGCTACGGCGACTTCGTGGTCGGCGCGCCGGCTTACGAGTCCTACGCGGGCACCACCAACGAGGGCTCTGCCCACGTCTTCTACGGGCGGGACGGCGGCCCCACGACGCTGCCCGACCTGATCATCGAGTACGACGAGGCCGGGCTGTTCACGGGGCGGTCGGTCGCCGGCGGCGACGTCAACGGCGACGGCCTCGGGGACCTCGTGCTGGGCTCCCCGTTCGCCGAGCACACGACGACCGGGGACAACAGCGTCGGCCGGCTCAACGTCTGGTTCGGCGCCGCCGCCGGTCCGTCGGCGCCGTCGTTCTGGTCGGACGTGGGCGTGGTGCCGGGCGGCGAGCTCGGCGGCGCGCTGTCGCGGGTCGGCGACGTCGACGGGGACGGCTACGACGACTTCGTGGTGGCGGCCCCCTACTACGCCGCCCCCGAGACGGACGAGGGCGCGGTGTTCCTGTACGAGGGCGGCCCCGGCGGGAACGGCTCGCTGATCTGGTTCGTCGACGGTGACCAGGACGACGCCCGCTACGGCACCTCCGTCGCCGGGATCGGCGACGTCAACGGCGACGGCTGGGAGGAGCTGGCGGTCGGCGCCCCCTTCTGGACCGAGAACGCCAGCCAGGAGGGCAAGGTCGACGTCTTCGCCGGTGGCCCCTCGGGCTTCGGCACGACGGCGACGTGGACGGTGTACGGCGTGCAGGCCGGCTCGGAGTACGGGCGGGACATCGCCAGCGCGCTCGACGTCAACGGCGACGGGTACGCGGACCTCGCCGTCGGCCAGCCCGGCTGGGACTCGCCGGGGTCGGACGCCGGCGCGGTCGAGGTGTTCTTCGGCTCCGCCGCGGGGCTCGGCTCCACCCCCGACCAGGTGCTCACCGGCACCTACAACGACGACCGGTTCGGCCAGGCGCTGGACAGCGCCCGGGACGTCAACGGCGACGGCTTCGACGACCTCATCGTGGGCATCCCCGGCTGGGACGAGCCGAGCGACCCCGGCGCGGGTCGCGCGGAGATCTACATCGGCGGGGAGAGCGGGCTCGATCTGAGCTCCCCCTTCTGGAACTCGGTCGGCTCCTGGGACAACGACGAGCACGGCGACGCGGTGGCCGGCCTGGGCGACGTCGACGGCGACGGCCTCGCCGACGTCCTGGTCGGGCGGCCCTTCTACAACACGGTCGTCACCCCGCTGAACACGGACGCCGGCCAGGCGCTGCTGTACTACGGCCACGGCTTCTTCATGAGCCCGAACGAAGACTGGATGACGACGGGGTTCGACGCGCACGACCACCTCGGGCAGGCGCTCGCGGCGGCCGGCGACGTCAACTGCGACGGCTACGCCGACCTGGTCATCGGCTCCCCCGGCTACGACGTCGGCAACAACTCCGAGGCTGGCAAGGCGCAGGTCCACCTCGGCGGTCCATCCGGGCCGGACGACGACCCGGTGTCCGTCTTCAGCACCGGCATCGAGGACACCTTCACGGGCAGCGCGGTCGCCACTGCGGGAGACACCGACGGGGACGGCTGCTCCGACGTGCTCTACGGCGCCCCCGAGTTCGACGCCGACGGGGGCATCAACAACGACAACGAGGGCAAGGCCTGGCTGTTCCGAGGCAACAACGGTGACGTGGGCTTCGGCGCGTACTCGACCCACCTCGTCGCGGTCGAGCCGGTGTCCGGCGGCGCCTTGCCGGCCCTCGGCAACAGCGGCGACCACACGTTCGAGGTCGAGCTGCTGGCCCGCACGGCGTTCGGCCGGACCGGGGTGTCGATCGAGCTGGAGATCAAGGAGGTCGACGAGGCGTTCGACGGGGCGCCGACCGTGACCTTGGATGACGTCGACACCGACGTCGCGGGCGTGGTCGAGACCCTGGTCGCAGACCTGGACGAGCAGACCGCCTACAAGTACCGCTCCCGCTTCGTGCTCGACGGAGCCCAGGCCCGACCCCAGCGGCGGACCCGCTGGATCTACGGCGGTCGCCCCGGCGACAGCTCGGGGGTGCACTTCCGGACCGGCTGCGAGTTCGGAGACGTCGACGGAGACGGAGTCTGCGACGTGCCGGGGGACGACGACGACGCGACGGACGACGACGAC
>CAYQEG010000027.1:0-52533 GCA_964416435.1 uncultured Rickettsiales bacterium | reverse complement strand
TCACCTACGGCACCAGCGGTTATCACGGCCATGCGCC
Organism: uncultured Rickettsiales bacterium; assembly: GCA_964416435.1. Lineage (GTDB taxonomy): Bacteria > Myxococcota_A > UBA796 > UBA9615 > UBA9615 > CAYQEG01. The sequence goes on along the minus strand of CAYQEG010000027.1, from coordinate 52,496 downwards.
CTCCGGACCGCCGTAGGCGCCCATGTCGTTGGTCGAGCCGTCGGGGTCGAGGTAGTCGCTGCTCGGCAGGCCGGCGTCGATGCAGGGGCTGCCGACGCCGAGGTTGAGGTCGTCGTCGGACACGCCGTTGGCCGTCGCCGAGACGAACAGCGGGTCGGAGCTGATGTTGCTGTTGACCCCGGTCAGGTCGGACGTGAAGTAGTTGCCCAGGGACGCGCCGAACACGTCGTTGAAGCTGAACAGGTCGACGTTGACGATCCGCACGCCGTAGCCGTCGGCGTTGGCGACGATGTTGTTGCGGAAGATTCCGTCGAAGATGCGCAGCGTCGACGGCCGCAGGCTGTGGGTGCCGACGTTGTCGAAGAAGGTGTTGTTCTCGACCTGCGGCTCGGCGCTGAAGATGAACAGCCCGGCGCCCTCCCGGCCCGTGTTGGCGACGAACAGGTTGTTGTGGATCTCGGTGATGCCCGTCGTGCTGCTGCAGAAGAACCCGCCGCCGTCCTCCACCGCCACGTTCTCCTCGAACGTGTTCTGGAAGATCGCGCCGTTGAACTCCTCGATGTACATCCCGGCGCCGTCGTCCTGGGTCTCGTTCGACGTGAACGTGTTGCCCGAGACCTCCAGGTCATCGCCGGCGCTGAAGATGTACAGGCCGCCGCCGTCGATGCCGCAGAGGTTGTCGACGAAGGTGTTGCCCTGCACGACGGGCACGCCGACGGAGACGTAGGCGCCGCCACCGGAGAAGGCAGCGGTGTTGTCCGAGAAGGTGTTGTTCTGGAGCACCACGTCGCTGTTGAACGCGGCCAGCCCGCCGCCGTGCTCCACCGCCGAGTTGCCGTCGAACACGCACCCCGCGACGGTCGCCGACGCGCCGTCCAGGAGCACTCCGCCGCCCGAGTCGGAGGAGGTGCCGCCGCTGATCGTGAAGCCCTGGAGCAGCGCTGACGTGCTCTGGCCGCCGTTGATCGTGACGACCGGCCCGCTGCCTCCGCCGTCGATGGTGGTCTGGGCCGCGCCCAGCTCGCCGATCAGCCGCACGTCGCTGCCGTCGGCCGGCCAGGCGATCGTCTCGGAGTAGGTGCCCGGCTGGACCCACACCGTCAGGCAGGCGCTGCCCGCGACCGCGTCGATCCCCTGCTGCAGCCCCGTCCAGGGGTTGGACGAGCTGCCGTCGGAGCTGCCGGAGAACGAGCCATCGACGTACTTGGGGCAGTCGGCGTCGGCGCAGTCGTACTGGCCGTCCCCGTCGCTGTCCGACTCCTCGCCGAGGACGAGCTCGCCGTCGCAGTTGTCGTCGCTGCCGTTGCACAGCTCGGACGCCGCGGGGCTGATCGTGATCGCCGTGTCGTCACAGTCGCCGGCGCAGATCGAGAAGGTGTCGCCGTCGCCGTCGACGGTCTCGTCGGTGCTGGCGTCGCAGTCGTTCTCCAGCCCGTCGCATTGCTCGGGGTTGCCGGGGAAGTTGAACGGGTCGGCGTCGTCGCAGTCGACGCAGGACAGCGACGAGTCGCCGTCGTCGTCGATCTCGCCGCCGGCCGCCTCGGTGGCGGCGTCGCAGTCGTTGTCCTGGCCGTCGCAGAGCTCGGCGTTGCCGGGGAAGTTGGCCCCGTCCCCGTCGTCGCAGTCCAGGCAGGACAGCACGCCGTCGGTGTCCACGTCCGCCTCGCCGGCGCCGTCGAAGTCCGCCGCGCCGTTGCAGTTGTTGTCCTGGCCGTCGCACAGCTCGACGTTGCCGGGGAAGTTGAGGGCGTCGGTGTCGTCGCAGTCGGCGCAGGCCGGGGAGCCGTCGCCGTCGCCGTCGCTCTCCTCGGCGGGGAGGATGCCGTTGCAGTCGTTGTCGAGCGTGTCGCACAGCTCGGGGGCGCCGGGATAGACGTCGCCGTTGCCCTCGAAGCAGTCCGCGTTGGGGCTGTCGCAGGCGAGGAAGCCGTCGCCGTCGCCGTCGACCGCCTCGTCGGTGGTCGCGTCGCAGTCGTTGTCCTGGGAGTCGCAGATCTCGAGGTTGCCGGGGTAGTTGAACGGGTCGGCGTCGTCACAGTCCTCGCAGCCGGCGACGCCGTCGCCGTCGCCGTCCGACTCGTCCGCCGGAACGGTCCCGTCGCAGTCGGTGTCCAGCCCGTCGCACGCCTCCACCGCTCCGGGGAAGACGGTCAGGTCCGTGTCGTCGCAGTCCAGGCACGAGAGCGAGCCGTCCCCGTCCGAGTCGACCTCGCCGCCGACGTCGGCGTCCGGCAGGCCGTTGCAGTCGTTGTCGATCCCGTCGCACAGCTCCGGGAAGCCGACCCCGATGTTGGAGTCGCCGTCGTCGCAGTCGCCCTGGCAGGGAGCCTGTTCGTCGTTGTCGAGGTCGACCTCGTCCTCGGGGAGCACCCCGTCGCAGTCCGTGTCCGAGCCGTCGCAGACCTCCTCGGGTCGGCCCGGGTTGACGTTGGCGTCCTCGTCGTCGCAGTCGTCCTCGCACGCGAGGTAGCCGTCGCCGTCCACGTCCTGCTCCGCGATCGGGAGGTCCCCGTCGCAGTTGGTGTCGTAGCCGTCGCACTCCTCGCTGTGGGGGCCGGGGTGCACCGAGTCGACCAGGGGCTCGCAGTCGTCGTCCGACGTTCCGAGGATGCCGTCCTCGCCACACTCGGAGTGGCCGTCCCCGTCCCCGTCCGACTCCTCGACGCCGAGCTCGCCGTCGCAGTCGGTGTCGACGAAGTCGCAGCCCTCCTCCAGGCCGGGGTGTCGATCCGGGTCGGAGTCCGCGCAGTCGTCGTCACAGGCGAGGTAGCCGTCGCCGTCCTCGTCGTCCTCGTCGCCCCGAAGCTCGCCGTCGCAGTCGTTGTCCAGCCCGTCGCAGATCTCGTCCGCCCCGGCGTAGGAGAGCGGGTCGCTGTCGTCGCAGTCGTCGCCCCCGAGCTCGACGTCGACGTGGCCGTCCCCGTCGCTGTCGCCGTCCTGGAAGTTGGCGCGGATCCGGACGGTGGCGCTGTAGGGCTCGCCGGAGCTGGGGGCGATGTTGAGGCTGGCGACGTCGGTGAGCTCTCCGAACTCGTCCTCGGGCGTCGTGAAGCGGAAGTCGAAGGGATACTCCGCCTCGGCGTCCATCACCAACGGGAGCTCGGTGAGGAGCTGGAAGTTCGCCCCGTCGCTGAACGTCACCGACTGCACCGTCTGCGCCGAGAGCAGGCGGTTGGTCAACGGGCGGCTCTCATCGTACTCGCCGCGCTGGTAGACGTCCCCGAAGTCGAGCAGCTGATCGAGGGGCGAGACGCCGTCCCCGCAGCCGGCCAGGGCGAGGAGGAACGGCAGGAGCAGGCAGGTGCTGGCGCGTCGCATCATCCGACAATCCATCCCGAAGAGCCCCACATGTCAAGGGAATGTCAAGACATTCCGCGCACGTGCGGGCCGCTTCGGGGAGTATCCTGCCATCGATGAGCCGCCCGCCGTTCGACCCGACCGCCCTGTCGTTCCTCCCGCCGCCCCGCTGGGAGGACGACGTCGACGACGAGACCGAGGGCAAGGACACCATCCTGGTCGTCGACGACAACGAGTCGGTGCGGACCTTGATGAAGCGCTCGCTCATCCACGCCGGCTACCTCGTGCTCGAAGCGAGCGACGGTCAGATCGCGCTCGAGCTGATGGAGACCAAGGTCGTCAACCTGGTGCTTCTCGACGTGCGGATGCCCGGGATGGACGGGATCGAGCTGTGCACCGAGCTCCGGCGCCGGTGGGACTCGCTGACGCTGCCGGTGGTGTTCGTCACCGGGCTGGCCGACCGGGAGGCGCGGGTCTGGTGCAAGGCGGTCGGGGGCGACGAGTTCCTGACCAAGCCGATGGACGAGACCGAGCTGCTCATCCGGGTCGACAACCTCCTGCGGCTCCGCCGCTACCACCGCCGGATCGTGGCCCACAACGAGTACCTCGAGGACATGCTCAACCAGCGCGGAGAGCAGGTGCACGCGGCGCTCAGCGAGGCGCGGCAGGGCAAGGCCCTCGCGAAGCGGCTGGCCGGTCCCCGGCAGCGCCTCGCCGCCGTGGTGGAGGCGCTGGGTGAGATCGCGATGGAGCTGCCGCCCGAGGTCGCCGACGACTCGGCGCTGCCGGGTCGCCTGCTGTCGACGGTCGAGACGCTGGACGAGCTCCACAGCGAGCTCAAGTCGATCGCCAGCCAGGAGTAGCCCGGACGAGCGGATCTACTCTTCGGGGGTCGGTTTCGGCGTCGGCGGCGCGTCCTTGAGCTTGCTCAGCTCCTCGGCCGTCAGCGGCCGATCGAACGTACCGTCGTCCCCCTGCTTGACCGGCACGCCGTGGCGGTCTTCGGCCTCCATCACTTCGGCCTCCGCGGCATCGCGCTGACGGTCCGCGGTGAGCGCCAGCTTGCCCCAGGTCACCGGCCCCTCGACGGGCACCCGGCCGAGCAGCTCCCCGTCGGCGGTCATCGCCCGGATGGACGTGGCGCCCTCCCGCTTGCCGGTGGTGAGCAGGAGCCGGAGGTCCGCCTCCCGGTGCTCGGGGCGCTTGCGGACCCAGACCGATCCCATGGTGATGACCAGCTCGGTCTCCTCCAGCGCCTTGCCCTCGACCTGCTTGACGAGCGCCGAGTAGGACTCGACGGTCACCGGCTCGCTCTTGTTCTGGGTCATCGCGAACCAGGCGACGCCGGCGCCCATCGCCAGGACGACGAGCACCGTGAACACCCAAGCGAAGAAGGCCTTGATCTTCGACGCCGGCTTGACCTTCTTGACCCGCCGAGGTGTCGCCTCTCGCTGAACCGGGTTGCCTTCCTCGTCCTGCTCGTGGAACGCCCCGCGCTTGTAGCGGGCGGCCTTGGGGCCGCTGCGCTTGCCCTTCTTGCGCTCGGCCGGGATCCACTTCTCGACCCGGGCGGCGGCCTCCGTGGCGAGCAGGAGGACCTTGTCCCGCATCTCGCTGGACGGTCTCGAGCCGACCACCTCCATCAGCGCGCGCGCCTGCTCGGACGTGCTCTTGAGGTCGGAGACGGGCGCGGTGCTCGAGCCGGTCAGGCAGTGCTTCAACAGCGGCTGCCAGAAGTCGACCACGTCCAGCGATCGCAGGCTCACCGCGGCTGCCCACGCCGCCATCGCGGGCGACTTCTCGAGCGCGGTGAGCGCCCCGGGGGTGGGGTCCACACCGTCGAGCAGGAGCGTGCGCGCGACGGGCTGCACGGCGCGGTGCAGCCCTGCGTCCAGGTTCTCGATCGAGTCCTCGGTCGCGATCCGCTTGAGGTTGTCGACGAGGCTGCTTGCTCCCTCCGGCATCACCCAAGGGTAGCGAGAGCAGCGCTAGGATGCGCCCTCTCGGAGAGACGATGGACGAAACGAGCACCGACGACGACCTCAGCAGCCTCGCGCTGGTCTTCGAGTACGCGGGAGGCACGCTGTACGAGGCCGAGCCGGGCCTGCTGGTGTTCGCACCCAGCGGGGCGCCCGACGATCTCGAGTCGGCGCGGATCCAGCTGGAGGCGGTGCACGAGTACTCGCGGGGTCAGCCCCACCCCGTGGTGGGGGTGATCCTGGGCGACCGGGTCGGCCCCCAGACCCCTGAGGCGCGGGTCGCCTACCAGCGGGAGACGGACCCGGAGCTGACCGGCGGCATCGTCTTCGTCGGCATGAAGCCGCTGACCCGCCAGCTCGTCGGCGCGATCCTGAAGCTCCGGCCGACGTCGATCCCGCTCTCCCTTGCGGGCACCCTGCCGGAGGGGCTGAGCCTCGCGAGGCAGCGACTCGAGGAGGTCCGGCGAGCCGGCGAGCCGGCGCCGCTGCCCGAGGAGCACCCCGCGCGAGGCAAGCGCCTCGTCTTCTCCACGACGGTCCAGGACGCTTACGAGCTGGAGCCCGGCCTCCTGTTCGTCCTGCCCCGGCCGGGCACCAGGGACACCGCCGAGACGGCCACGGTCACCACCGCCCTGACCACGACCTATCTGGAGAGCCTGCCCCACAGGGGGATCGTCGTCGTGCACTTCGACGGCGTGGCGTCCCAGGACCGGGGCGCCCGCGAGGTGCACCGGGAGCAGTCGGACCCGAAGCTGATGGCCGGCGTCGTCCTGGTCGGCGGCACCCCGCTGTCCCGCGCCCTCATCGCGTTCTTCTCGGTGTTCAACCGCCCCTCGGTCCCGCTGCACGTCTTCCGGAGCGTCGACGAGGCCCTCCCCTGGTGCCGGGCCCGGCTGGAGACCCTGCGATCGAAGGAGGCCGGCGCCACCTGACCCGAGCTAGGAGCTTGTAGCGCATTGGAACCGGAGCCCCGTGAGACCGGGGTGTCCGAGGCCAAGGCGCGACGAGGAGATGCATCGGGAATGCACGACGAGGAGCAACAACGGGATCGGACGCATCCGGTCCATGGGGCGACAGGTGGCCAATGCGCTACACGCTCCTAGTCGCCGACGTTCCCCAGGTCGCCCCACAGCCGCTCCGCCCCCCGGTGAAGCGGGATCAGCGCCGCGAGCAGGTTGCCGACGACCACCAGCACGCCGACCGCGATCAGGGCGACGGTCAGCCCGGTCCCGATCGGGATCCCGCTGTACTGGCGGTAGATGACCATCCCGATCGGGATCGCCTCGGCGGTGATCACCAGGGTCACGAAGCTCAGGGCGAGCACCATGAAGAGGATCGCGCCGGGACCGGAGGCCATGCGTGCGGCGCTGTCCGCCTTGAAGTTGGGGTACAGCGCGCCCAGACCGACCGCGAGACCGGTCAGCCCGACGCTCAGGAAGAAGATCGTGCCCGCCGCCACCCAGGCGTACAGCGGCGCCGCGTGCAGCAGCGCGTTGGTCGACAGGACCAGCACCTCGCCGAGCAGCAGCGTCGGGATGAACCCCATCACGAACTTGCCGTACAGGAACCGACGAGCGCCGATCGGCGAGCTGTGCAGCACCCAGAAGGCGCGGCCCTCCTGGCTGACGGCGGTGAAGTTGAAGCGCACCGCGATCGCCGCGAGCACCGCCCCGGCGACGCCGACGTTGAGGAACGCGACCGCGTTCTCCAGGACCCCCTCGATCGGCAGCACGTCCAGCGGCAGCGAGTTGACCGAGTAGAGGTAGATCGCGACCAGGCCGCAGAGCAGCAGCCCCTGGGTCCATTGGCCGGGCTCCCGCAGGAACAGGCGGATGTCCTTGCGCATGAGCGCGCGGAACGTCGACGGCAGCGGGCGGGTGGCGCCGTCGATCAGCGTCGCCACCAGCTTGCTGCGCGACGCCGCCTTCTTCGGCGCCTCCTGGGCCTGCGTCCAGGCCTCGAACCACATCGGGGCGACGAGCCAGCGGGCGACGATGAGCAGCGAAGGGCCGCCGACGAACAGCAGCCCCGCGGTCAGCCACGGCGCCTCCAGCGGGCCGCCGAGGGAGTACATCGCCAGGTCGGTCAGCCACGTCGACGGCAGCCACCCGGCGTCGGGGGTGCGGACCACGGCGATGAACTCGGCGAGCGTCTCGAACGCCTCGGGATCGACCAGCCGCTCGGGCTTGAGGCTGCGCAACAGCAGCAGCACGACGATGAGGAACGCGGCGGACACCAGCGCCATCACCTCCCGGATGCGGCTGGCCGAGAACCCCCGCACGAGCAGACACGCCACGACGATGCCGACCGCCGCCGGCGGCACGATGTAGGCGACGAGCCCGACCGTGGCGACCAGGTAGTAGGTGATGCCGCCGCCGTGCACGTACCCATAGGCGAGGAGCACGGGCAGCCCGAAGATCGAGATCATCCACGAGCTGTTGAGCATCGTGTCGACGGCGCGGAAGTAGAAGACCCGCCGCTCGCTGATCGGCAGCGACTGCACCAGCTGCATGTCGTCGGACAGGAAGTACGACGACAACGCGGTGATCACGTTGCTGAAGAACAGCAGCCCGGTGAACGCGAGCAGCAGCATCGACAGCGCCTTGCGGATGAGCAGGGGGCCGAAGAGCTCGACCGCGTTGAACATCTCGATGAAGTAGACGCAGACGCCGAGGACGAACAGCCAGAAGGCGGCGGTCAGCCCCCCGAAGAAGGCCCACACCAGCCGGCGCGACCGGTCCGCCCGCTTCCACGCGTTGACGAGGCCCCGCCACCGGGGCCGCATCAAGAACCAGAGGCTGGGGGCGCCGGCGGCCGTCCCGCTCACTCGCTGACTGCTCCGCCCTCGGACAGCCCCTCGTTGCGCTCGTTCTTGCGGATCGTCTCGCGCACGTAGGAGCGCAGGATCTTGTTCCGCTTCGCCCCGCCGAGGAGCGTCTTGACGTCCTCGTAGACGGTCGGGTCGGCGATCAGGGCCCCCAACGTGCCGTCGCCCGCCTTGACCGCGGCGGTCATCTCCTTGATGTCCGCCGACGCCTCGGTGAGGTTGGCGATGAGGTTCTGCCCCTCCTCGGTGTAGATGAGCGAGTGGAGCGTGCCGTCGCCCTCCTTGATCTCGATGATGACAGCGTCGATGTCGGCCGCCGTCTGCTCCAGGGTGGCCACGAGCTCGGACAGCTGGTCTTCGTAGATCAGCGCGTGCAGCGTGCCGTCGCCCTCCTTCACTTCCGCGGTGAGCACGGCGACGTCGCCGGCGACCTTGTCGATGCTCGCGAGGGTGCTGCGCAGCCGACGGGACGCCTGGTCGTCGTAGACCAGGGTGTGGATCAGGCCGCGCCCCTCTTCGATCTCGTTGAGGATGTCGCGGACCGAGTCGACGATCTCGGCGAGCGACTGCCCCGCGCCGCCCTCTTCCTCACCCGCGAGCGCCTTGTCCAGGCGCTGCGTGATCGACAGCACGTTCTCCTTGATCTCGGGGACGCCGTCCATCAGGTCCTGGGGCTCGATGGAGGTCACCCAGGAGTCGTAGGCGAGCTCCGGCTCGTCCATCGAGCCGACGCTCAGCCCGATGTACTTGTCCCCGAGCACGCCCTGGGTCTTGATCTCGGCCACGGTGTCCTTGCGGATGCGCTGGGCGAACCGGGACGCGACCCGCATGTGGACCTCGAGCTTCTTGTCGTTGGGGTCCTGACTGAACTCGATGGACGTGACGATGCCGACGTCCATGCCGGCGAGCCGTACCGCGGCGCCGTCGCGCAGGCCGCTGATGTCCGCGAACGACGTGTGGAGCACGTAGTTCTCCTCGAACAGGTTCTCCTCGCTGCCGAGCATGATCATCACGCCGACGAACAACGCGAGGAAGATGCCGACGAAGATGCCGACCTTGATTTCGAGGGCGCGATCCCGTTCCATGCCGTCCCGATCGGGGGATGCGGCAGCCTACCGCACCCGGTATACAGCCCGCATGCGTGCCGTCCATTCCCTGCCCCTCGCTCTCGCCCTCCTGCTGGCCGCCTGCGCCCCGGATCCGGACCCGAACGGGAGCGGAGACGGCCTCATCCACGCCACGTGGGAAGAGGACAGCGACGCGGACAACAACTTCCCGACGGACGCGGAGACGGTCACCGTCGAGTGGACCGGCTCGGTCACCATCGAGGGCTCGATGAGCGACTGCGGCTGGGACAACGACGCCAACTGGCCGTGGACCGGAGACGAGGACTACTACGAGATCGAGGTGCCCGAGGACGGCTTCATGGACGTGGTGCTGACCTGGGACGGCAACGACGACCTGGACATGCTGATCTGGTTCGAGGCCCCCAACCCCGGCCCCGGCGGCGTCAGCCCGGACGAACAGATCACCGCGTCGGACGACGACAACGAGATCGAGTACCTCTTCGACGACGAGTACCGCCGCGGCGACGACTTCGTGTTCGGCGTGCTGTGCGCCCAGGGCGGCGGCGACGACTACGTCGCGGTCGTCAGCTGGGAGAGCTGAGCGCCGCTACGGGGCGGAGCCAGCCGCGCTGTCGACCTTCGCCAGCTCGTATCGCACCACCGCGTCCACCTTGCCGGCGAACGACCCGGACATCCGGCGGCCGTTGACGTACCAGGTCGGGGTGCCGCTCACGCCGGCGTCCTTGCCCTGCTGCGACTGGGTCGCGACCTGCTCCCCGGGGCGGTCGCTGGCGAGGCAGGCCCGCCACGGGCCGATGGTCAGGCCGGCGGCCCGGGCGGCGCGCTCGATGCTGCCCTCGTCCAGCTCCTCGCTGGCGAAGATCGCGTCGTGGAACGGCCAGAACAGCTCCTGCTCGCGGGCGCACTGGGCGGCGAGGGCGACCGAGCAGGCCCGGTCGTGCATCGTCGTGCTGGTCGTCGGGTTGCAGTCGCTGTGCAGCGGGAAGTTCTTGAAGATGATCTGCACCCGGTCGCCGTAGCTCTCGACCAGGCCGTCCGCGATCGAGGCGCCCCGGGCGCAGTACGGCCGGCACTGGAAGTCGGAGAACACCATCACCTGGACCGCCGCGTCGTCGGGGCCCTTGCGGGCGTCCCACGGGTGGATCGTGATGTCGAAGACCGGCTGCTCCTCGAGCTCCTTGACGAAGACCGACAGGTCCTTGCTGTCCTCCTGGGGGGCGTCTGGCGTCTCGTCCGCCTCCGGGGCCGGGGCGTCGTCCGCCGAGGCGACCGTCAGGACCGACAGGAGCGCGGCCGCGACGAGCAGCCCGGCGAGCCGACGACCGCTCACATCCGCTCCGGGGCGCCGATGCCGAGCAGATCCAGCCCGCGGCGGAGCTGGCGCTGGGTCAGGAGCGTCAGGTTGAGGCGGGAGACCTTCACCTCGCCCTCCTCCGCCCGGAGCACCGGACAGGCCGCGTACCAGCCGTGGTAGGCGCTCGCCAGGTCGTACAGCCAGCTGGCCAGCGTGTTGGGCTTGCCGGCGTCGAACGCCGCCCGAACCGTCGGTCCGAAGTCGGCCAGGTGAAGCAGGAGCTGCCGCTCCGCGTCGTGGCGCAGCGCGAGGGTGACGCCGTCCGGCTCCAACCCCGCCTCCGCCGCCTTGCGCAGCAGGCTCTGGGTCCGGGCCGACGTGTACTGCAGGTAGGGAGCGGTGTTGCCCTCGAACGACAGCATCTTGTCCCACGTGAACGTGATGTTGCTCGCCGGGTTGTTGGACAGGTCGGAGTACTTGATCGCGCCCAACCCGAGCATCGTCGACAGCTCCGTCAGCTCGTCGTCGGTGTAGTCGGCGCCGCCGGTCTCCATGCGCTCGACCAGGAGCACCCGGGCCCGACGCTCCGCCTCGTCGAGCAGCTGGTCCAGCGGGATGGCGTTGCCCGAGCGGGTGCTGAGCGCGCCCGTGGGGCTGCTCATGATCCCGAACATCACGTGCTGCAGCTCGGCCTGCACGCCCATCCGGCGCGCCGTCTCGAACAGCTGCTGGAAGTGCAGCCGCTGGCGGTGGTCGGTGACGTAGATGATCCGGGCCGGGTCCCAGGTGCCGACCCGGAACTGCACGGTGGCGATGTCGGTGGTGCCGTACAGCGCCGCCCCGTCCTTCTTGCGGATGAGGAACGGCGGCTTCTCGTTCTCCCCCTCCTCGTCCCGGAAGAACACGCAGACGGCGCCCTCGGAGTGCTCGGCGATGCCGTCGTCCAGCAGCTGCTCGACCAGGTCCGGGAGCAGATCGTTGTAGTGCGACTCGCCGTAGGTCACGTCGAAGTGCACGTCGAGCCGCTCGTAGACCGCGTCGAAGACATGGCGGCTCGCGTCGCGGAACTGCCGCCACAGCGCGAGGTTGCGCTCGTCGCCCGCCTGCAGCTTCGCCAGCTCGGCCCGCGCCGCGTCATTCAGCTCCGCCGCCCGGGCCTGCTCCTGGGCCGTCGCCGCCTCGCGATCGACCTTGGCGAGCCCCTGGAACTTCACGTAGAGCCGCTCGAGCTCCCCGACCGGGTCCCGCTCGTAGGCGTCGGCGTCGAGCCAGTGGTCCCAGGCGTAGATGATCTGGCCGAACTGGGTGCCCCAGTCGCCGATGTGGTTGTCGCCGATGACCCGGTACCCGAGCGCCCGCCCCATCCGCACGATGGCGTCCCCGATGATCGTCGACCGGATGTGGCCGACGTGCATCCGCTTGGCGACGTTGGGGGAGCTGTAGTCGACGACGACGTGCTCGCCTCCGGCCTGCGCGACCCCGCCGGTCTCCGACGCCAGCAGGGACGCCAGGTAGCCCTGCAGCGCGTCGTCGCTCAGCGACAGCCCGATGAACCCGGGGCCGCTGATCTCCGGCTCGCCGGTCAGCCCGCCCAGCCGCTCCTGCAGCTTCGCGGCGAGATCCGTCGCGATGTCGCGCGGGGAGCGTCGCAGGACCTTGGCCAGCTGCATCGCGGCGGGGGTCTGGAAGTCGCTGGACCGGCCCGCCTTGCTGCGGGCGACCTGGATCTTCGGCCCCGCCACCCCCGAGGGGAGCATCTCGGAGACGCAGGTCTCGACGATGGACATCAGGACTTCGGCGGCGGGCTGGGGAGCACTCATGGGTGCGGGGAGTACGACCCCCAAGAAGCGAAGTCAAGCCCTCAAGGATTGTCACAAAGCTCCGATGAGCGTCGCAGCAAAGGGGTTTGGATGTTGGGTCTGTTCCGCAGCAGCGACCTTCGGTCGGATCCGGACGCGTCGACCGGGCACCACGAGACCGTGGACGAGGTCGCGCTCGAGGCCGCCCTGGACACCCTGGCGAGCGTGCTGCGCACCTTCGGCAAGCACTCGTTCGACCTCGAGGATCTCAGCGCCCCCCAGATCGCCGCCCGCTGCGACGAGTGGGCCCGCCACGTCCTGCTCGGCACGCCGATGCACGACCACCAGCCCGTCGACCCCGGCGCCGACGCTGGGCGGGCCTGGGCGATCGTGCGGAAGCGCTTCTCCGAGATCCGGCTCCGTGAGCGCAAGCACGTCAGCCGCTCGATGGACGGACTACGGACCGCCCTGTGGAGCTTCGTGGGCACCCTCAAGCGCTCGTTCGAAGAGGACGCGTCGACCGACCGGGGGCTGCTGGAGCAGCTCGACCGGCTCCGCGCCGCCGCCGGGCAGGCGGACCCCGACAAGCTGCGGGCCGTCAGCCTGGAGGTGAGTCAGCGGGTCGAAGACGCGCTGGAGCATCGCCGCACCCGCCACGACGGGATCCTGCGTGACCTGGGCGAGCACCTCCGCCACGTGCGGGGGGCGCTGAAGCAGGCCCGACGCAACGCCGCGACCGACCCCCTCACGGGGCTGCCCAACCGCGGCAGCCTCGACGAGCGCCTCCGCCAGGGCGTCACCCTGGGGGTCTACGCCGGGCAGCCCGAGTGCCTGCTCCTCATCGACCTGGACCGCTTCAAGGACGTCAACGACACCCACGGCCACCGGGCCGGCGACCTGGTGCTCCAGGCCGTCGCCGAGGTCCTCTGCCGGGTCGTCGTGCGCCGGGCCGACTTCGTCGCGCGGTTCGGCGGCGAGGAGTTCGCGGTCGTGCTCGACGACAGCGACGAGCACGACGGGGCGCGGCTCGCCGACCGCATCCGGCGCGAGATCGCCGAGCTCGAGGTCGACCACCACGGCGTCGCCCTGAAGGTGACGGCGTCGGTCGGAGTGGCCGGCGTCCGTCGGACCGACGACGAGGAGCGCTGGCTGGAGGCCGCCGATGCGGCGCTGTACCGCGCCAAGGAGGAGGGCCGGGACCGCGTCTGCGTGCGGGAGTAGCGGGTCAGTCGCCGATGTCGCCGTTGATGAAGTCCTGGACCACCGGGTTGTCGGCGGTCGCCACCTCGTCCTTGTGGCCGGCCCACACGATCCTCTTCTGATAGAGCATCGCCAGCCGGTCGCTGACCCGGAAGGCCGAGTCCATGTCGTGGGTGACGACGATGGAGGTGACGCCCAGCCGCTCCTGCATGCCGATGATCAGCTCGTCGATCCGCTTGACGTTGGTCGGATCCAGCCCCGTCGTCGGCTCGTCGTACAGGATGACCTCGGGCTCGATCGCGATCGCCCGGGCCAGGCCGATGCGCTTCTTCATCCCGCCGGACAGCTCCGCGGGCCACTTCGACTCGATGCCCGGCAGGTTGACCATCTCGAGGGTCTCCGCGACCCGGGCCCGGATCCGCTCCTCGTCGGTCCAGCCGTGCTGCCTCAGCGGGTAGGCGATGTTGTCCGCGACGTCGAGCGAATCGAACAACGCGGCGCCCTGGAACAGCATGCCGATGCGCCGCCGGATCTCTCCCATCTCCCGCTCGCTGCGCCCGGTCACCTCCTCGCCGAACGCGGTGATCGTGCCCCGGTCGGGGATGAGCAGTCGGAGCAGGCACTTGAGCAGCACGCTCTTGCCGGTGCCCGAGCCGCCGACGATCGTCAGCGTCTCGCCGGTGTGCACCGTCAGGTCGAGGCCCTCGTAGATCGAGTTGCTACCGAACGCCTTCCAGATGTCCTCGAAGACGATGAGCGGCGGGCCGAGCTCGCGGCGCTCGCGGCGCTCTCCGTGGCGCCGGTCCGCGGCGCGCCGGTCCGCGGCGCGAGGAGCCGGCTCCATCAGTCCATCCAGCGGACGGTGGCGGCGTCGAGGCGGCGCTTCCAGGTGGCGCCGGCGCCCAGCTCGACGTCCTTGAACGCGGCGGTCCGCCAGACCCCGTCGACGGTGACCTGCACGTAGACGTCGTAGGTGTCCGGGTGCACCGCGTGGGCGCCGGGCCCCTCGGTGTCGAACAGCCGCGTCGCACCTTCGAAGGAGGCGCCGGGGTTGAGCCCCAGCACGCGGACTTCGTCCGACAGGTCCTCGTCGCCGGCCGTCACCCGGACGTCGACGAAGGACACCGCGAGGTTCATCTCCTCGGTGCGGCGCACGATCTGGCCGGGGTCGATCACCACCCGCTCGAGCAGGCGGGTCGCGCGGAGGCTGGGGTCGGTGGGATCCGGGGTGTAGACCAGCTGGATGTCCCAGGTGCCGATCGGCACGTCGAAGTAGTAGCCCGCCGGTCCCTGCGCCGCGGCGACTGCCCCGCCCCGGTTTGCGCCTGCCGCGAAGACGAACACCACGGTCGATTCGCTGACGTCCTCGCCGTAGTTGGTGGCGGCGATGCGCACGCCGGGGCCCGTCGGGTCGAGGGGCTCTCCTCGGCGCATGTCCGTCCGGCGGACGAGGGTGCGGTCCCCCTTGGCGACGCGCACGTCCGAGAACCAGGCCACCGACGGGGCGCGGCCCTCCTCCTCGAGGACCGCCCGGACCCGCCAGACCCCGGGCTCGAGCCCGATGAGCGGCCCCGCCGGGAGCGACCACGCCGGCGGCTCCGTGGGCCGCTCGCCTGTCTCGGGCCAGCCCGACAGGGTCACCTGCCGGGTGACGTCGCCGCCCTCGAAGTCTCCCTCGGCGGGCAGCGCGATCTCCGCGTCCAGGAAGCCGTAGGGGGCGTCCAGACCGACGACGTACGTCGTCGCGTGCCCCGCGGCGACGACCACGCCGGCGATCGTGCCGACCAGGGGCTCGGTGACGGTCGACTCCTGGTACCGAAGCGCCAGGTCGTAGTGGGACGCCGGCAGGGCTTGGGCCGACTCGGCCGTCCACTCGATCGGCTCGCCCGTGCCGTCGGCCCGCGTAGCCACGACGGCGACCCGACTGCCGCGGGCCCGCCCGGCGTAGTCGATCGTCAGCTTCAGCCGGCCGCTCCCATCGCCCCCGTCAGCGACGGGCTCGATCCAGCCCTCCACCGACGCGACCACGCCGTCGGCGGTCGGCGTACCGGCGGTCGGCGGCGGCGTCGGCGGCTCTTCGGCGAGGGTGCGGCGCCAGTCCTCGGGCATCACGCCCAGCGCCCACCCTCCGACCCCCCGGCCGACCTCCTGCCCGGGCCGCTCCGCCCACCAGCCCTGGACGCCGGTCACCCAGCTCTCCGGCACGCTCTCGCGCACCGCCTCGGGCACCCGCTCCCAGCCGCTCGCGACGATCCGCTCGGTCCCGCCCGGGAAGCAGCCGAAGTAGCCGATCGCGAACAGGATGCAGCAGACCAGGAGCAGGACGAGGAGCACGCGCCCGATGAACCAGCGCACCGCCCCCATGAAGGTGGGCTCCTCCTCGGGCAGCTTGTGCTGGCCGGTCCGCTCGACCGGCGTCAGCCGGCGCGCCGTCATGCGCTTCACGATGTCCTGCTCGGTCTCGTCGTCGCTCTGCCAGGGGTCCGCCCGCGCCGCCTCCACCCGGTCGTCCAGCGCCGCCTCCTGGATGTTGAAGGGGTTGGTGCCCGGCACGCTCTCGGCGGCCAGGGTCCATTGCGGCTCGGGCGGCTTGTCCTCCGTCTCCAGCTCGACCGACAGCACCTCGGCCTCGGGCGCCGGCTCCGCTTCGCCGGCCGGGGACGAGGCGAAGAACTCGGCGAGGTCGACCGGGTCGATCGTGGCGTCGTTGCGGATCAGCTTGAGCTGACGGCCCATCGCGACCGGGTTGGGGTACCGGTGGCGACGGTCCAGCTGCAGGCCGCGCTGCAGGAAGCTGCCGAACCCGCCGATCCGCCGGTCCAGCCCGTTGGGGATCCCGACCGCGGACAGCCGCCGCTGCAGCCCCTTGGTCATCTGTTCGCCCGACTCGGCGCGACGCCCCTTGAACAGGGGCTCCCCGGTCGCCATCTCGAAGAGGATCGCCGTCAGCACGAAGACGTCGGCGCCGATGCCGCCGTGTCCTTCGATCGACTCGGGCGCCTTGTAGACCGCGGACGGGTCACCGGCGGTCGCCTCCAGGTCGGACAGGCCGATGTCCTCGGCCGAAACCGAGCCGTCGAGGCCCACGAAGATCGTGCACGGCATGAGCTCGCGCTCGGTCCCGCCGGGCGCCTGGTCGTCGTTGTCCCACGTCCTCTGGACCGCCTCGCAGATCCGGATCCCGAGCTCGATCAGGACCGGAGGCTTGAGGGGTGCCCGCTCCTTGAGGATGCGGTCGAGACGGAGCGCGCCACGCATGAGGCCGTGAGTATAGGTGGGACCGCGCGGCCGCTGTTCGCCCGGGGGCGGATCAGGGCGCGGCGGAGGCCTCCTCCTCGAACACCACCACCCCGACGTCGGGGCGAGCCCGGTAGCGCTCGGCGTAGTCGATCCCGTAGCCCACGACGAACCGGTCCGGGATCACGAAGCCGACGTGGTCCGCGTGCACGCCCTCCACCTCCCGACGCTCGGGCTTGTCCAGGAGCACCACCGTCCGCGTGGGGCCGGGGTCCCAGCGCGACAGCTGCCGCAGCGCCGACGTCAGCGTGAACCCCGTGTCCAGGATGTCGTCGAGGAGCAGCACCCGGGCGCCCCGCAGGGTCTGGCGCAGGTCCAGGTCGACCCGCACGCGCCCGGTGGACGAGGTCCGCGCCCCGTAGCTGCGCATCTTCAGGAACTCGACCCGAAGATCGAGTCCCCGCTGATGCAGAGCCCGCGCGAGGTCCCCCGCGAACATGAACGCGCCCTTGAGGAGCGGCAGCAGCACGACCTGGTCGGGGGCGTCGACGGGGGCGGGAGGGAGCGCGTCGACGATCTCGTCCGCCAGCGCCACCACGCGGGTGGCGATCTGCTCGGCCGAGATCAGCGGATCGACGCGATGGGCGGGGACGGGCTGGAACATGGGGCCTCCTCCACGAACAGGGGGACGTGCTCGAAGCGGGCCCCGTCAACGAGCCCGCGGTCGGTGAGGCGGAGCGCCGGCACCGGGGCCAACGCGAGGAAGGACAAGGTCATGAACGGATCGGGCAGGCCGCCGCCGAGGGCCCGCGCCTGGGCGAGCAGCGCCTCGAGGCCGGCCACCACCTCGGCGAGCGGTCGATCACTCATCAAGCCCGCGACGGGCAGCGGCAGCGCGGCCCTCACGGCGCCGTCGACGACCACCGCGAGGCCACCCCCGAGCTCCGCGACGGCGTCGATCGCGGCGGCGATGTCCTCGTCGTGCAATCCGACGGCGATGAGGTTGTGGGAGTCGTGGGCGACCGACGACGCGAGGGCGCCGGCCCGCAACCCGAAGCCGCGCACGAAGCCGACCCCCACCCTCCCCGAGCCGTGGTGGCGCTCGACCACCGCCATCTTCAACAGGTCCCGCTCCGCGTCGGAGACCGCGAGGCCGTCGACCACCGCGGGGGCCACGCGCTCCTCGATCGTCAGGATCTGGTCCGGCAGCGCCCGGATCGCTCGGACGATCGATCCCGGAGGGGCCGGGACCCGCAGGTCCGCGAGGCCGCCCCAGGTCACGCTCACGGAGCCCCCCGGGGCCGGCGGCGCGGGCGGCAGGTCGACACACAGCTCGCCGTCCCGGGCGACCAGGCGACCCCGCTTGTAGACCCGGCGAGCCTCGAACCGCTCCAGGTCGCCCACCACCACCACGTCGGCCACGAACCCGGGGGCGATGGCGCCCCGCCGATGCAGCTCGAAGTAGCGGGCGGGTAGCCGCGTCGCGAGCCGGATCGCCACCAGCGGGTCGAGGCCTCCGGCCACCGCCTGGCGGAGGACGTCGTCCAGGTGGCCGGCGCCGAGCAGGTCGTGGGGGTGGCGATCGTCGGTGCAGAACATGCACCGCTCGGCGGCCGGCCCGTGCAGCATCGGCAGCAGCGCCGCGAGGTTCCGCTCCGTCGTGCCTTCGCGCACCATCACGTGCATGCCGAGGCGGACGCGCTCGAGCCCCTCGGCCAGGGTCGTCGCCTCGTGGTCGGACTCGACCCCCGCGGCCAGGTAGGTCTCCAGGGAGTGACCGGTCAGCCCCACGGCGTGGCCGTCGACCCGGCCGCGGCTGGCCCGGATCTTCGCCAGCACCTCCGCGTCTCCGCCGATCGCGCCGGCGATGTTCATGACCTCCCCCAGGCCGAGGACGCGGGGGTGGTCGACCCAGCGGGCGAGTTCGTGCGCCGTCAGCTCCGCCCCCGACGTCTCCAGCGGCGTCGCCGGCACACACGAGGGCAGCATGAAGAACACGTCCAGGGGGAGCCCCTCGGTCGCCTTCAGCATCCACTCGACACCCTCGACGCCGTGCACGTTGGCGATCTCGTGGGCGTCCGTGACGACGGTGGAGGTCCCCCGCGGCACGACCGCGCGGGCGAGCTCCCGGGGCGTCACCATCGCCGACTCGAGGTGGACGTGGGGATCGAGGTAGCCGGGGAGCACGAACCCGCCATCGACGTCGTGCTCGGCCGTCGCCTCGTGGGGGCCGAAGCCGACGACCCGCCCGCCCGCGATCGCGACTTCGGTCTCTTCGACCTCGCGGGTGAACAGGTTGACCACGCGTCCGCCGGTGATCAGCAGGTCGGCCGGCTCGTCCCCGCGAGCCGCCGCGAGCACATGCTGAAGCGGGTCGGTCATGGGTGGAGCGTAGCGGGGCGGCCCGGGTCCGCCCATGCGCGTCGCACAGTCAGAACACGAACGGGACGAGCGCCTTGCGCTCGGTCGGGTAGTCCTCGAACTTCTCGCGGCACCAGCGGTGGTTCTGCATCGCCCGGGGGGCGAGGTTGGCCAGCGTGTACACGAAGAAGGCGAGCCCGGGCAGGCTCCAGGTGGCGATCGCCCACCCCAGCCACTCGATGAGCTCCCCGAAGTAGTTGGGACACGTGATCCACCGGTACAGCCCGCCGCGGGGGATCTTGTATCCGGTCTCCCCCGGCTTGCGCAGGCCGATGAGCACCGTGTCGGCGTGCAGGTTGATCACGAAGCCGACGGCGAACACCGCGACGCCGATCCAGAGCGTCGGCTGGTCCAGGGAGTAGCTCCCGACGTGCCCCGCCTGGTGGCCGTTGATCGTCCCGTTGATGAACGTGAACACCAGGGCGATGCCGACGATCGTGAGCGGCATGCGCTTGCCGGAGGTGCGGATCCGGAACGGGAAGACGAACGTGCGGTGCACGTAGTGCAGCTGCCAGACCAGCAGCAGGACGAGGGCCGCCGGCTCCAGGCGGTGCTGACCCGCCGCGTAGAACAGCGCGAAGGCGAGCACGCTGGGGATCTCCATCAGGATCCAGCCGACCCGGTTCGAGACGGTCGGTCCCCAGCCCTCCCGCATGTGCCGCCCGTAGGGGGCCGACAGGAACAGCAGCGCGAACGCGACCACCGGCGCCGCGCCGAGCACGATCCAGGTCAGCCAGAGATGGACCTCCGAGCTCAACGCAGCCAGCCCTGCTGCCGGTAGTACTCGATCGTGTCGCCGATGCTCTCAGCGAGGGGGCGAGGGGCGAAGCCGAGCTCCGCGCGCGCCTTGTCGTCGCTCACCCGGCACTTCGCGCGGAGGGCGTGCAGCCCTTCGGTGGTGTAGAGCGGCTCGCTGTCGAGGGCCCGGGCGATGACCGTCGCGGCGGGCGCGGTCGCCCGGGCCAGCCACATCGGGACGGTGAGCCTCATCGGCCGCTTCTGCGCGGCCTCGCCGACCATCAGCGCGAGCTCGGGGACCGACGCCCAGTACCCGGCGAGCAGGTACCCCTCCCCGGTCCGCCCCCGCTCCGCCGCCGCCAGGATGCCGTCCACCACGTCTCGCACGTCGACCCACGTGAAGCCGCCGGGGACCAGCGCGGGCAGGCTCCGGTTGGCCATCCACAGCAGCGCCTGGCCGAAGCGCGACGGCACGTGGTCGCCGGGGCCGAACACCCCCGACGGGTAGACGATGACGCCGTCCAGCCCGTCGCCGATCACCTCCTGGACCGCGGCCTCGCCGGCCGCCTTGCTCCGGTCGTAGGCGGGGTGTCGGGGGCCCGCCCGATCGCTCGTCTCGTCGACGGTCCCGTCGTCCTGCAGGTCGAAGGCGTGGATCGAGGAGGTGTGCACGTGGCGACGGACCCCCGCCGCCAGCGCAGCCCGGGCGACGTTGCGCGCCCCGTCGACGTTGATCGCGGTGACCCGCCCGCCGTGGTCTCCGTCGATCGAGATGAAGGCGGCGAGGTGGTAGCTGACCTCCGCGCCGTCGAGCAGCGGCGCGAGGCTGTCGGGGTCCAGCACGTCCCCCTTGACCAACTCGACGTCGAGCCCATCGAGGGCCGCGGTGGTGTTGCGCACGAGGCACCGGACGCGGTGCCCCTGTGCGAGGAGACGACGGACGAGCACGGCTCCGACGAACCCGGAGCCGCCGGTAACGGCGACCTGCATCGGGCCCTTGTACACCACCGGCTGGGCTGCATCTGGCCGCGTCGACGCTATGGTGCGGGCCATGAAGATCGATCTGAAGGTCAACGGCGAGGTCCATTCGGTGGACACGGAGCCGGACACACCCCTGCTGTGGGCCATCCGTGAGCTGGTCGGGCTCACCGGCACCAAGTTCGGCTGCGGCGTCGGCATGTGCGGCGCCTGCACCGTGCACCTCGGGGGCGTCGCGATCCGCTCCTGCATCCTCCCCGTGGCGGGCGCCATCGGCCAGGAGGTGACGACCATCGAGGGGCTCGACCACCCGGTCCAGGACGCCTGGATCGCCGAGCAGGTCCCCCAGTGCGGCTACTGCCAGAGCGGCCAGCTGATGGCCGCCGCCGCCCTCCTCGGACGCAACCCGCGGCCGACGGACGCGGACATCGACAGCGGCATGACCAACCTGTGCCGGTGCGCCACCTACGAGCGCATCCGCAAGGGCATCCACCGCGCGGCGGCGGAGCTGCCCGAGCCGGAGCCGCCCGCGCCCGAGCCGGTCGAGGAGATCACCACCGAGGCGCCCGACGGCGCCGACCCGGACGCGGAGGGCACGAAGTGAGCTCCCGCGACGGCACGGTCTTCCACAACGTCTCCCGCCGCGGCTTCCTGCAGGGCTCCGGCGCGCTGGTCCTCGGCTTCAGCCTGTCCGGCTTCGCCCGCGGCGACGGGTTCGACGCGACCATCGACATCGGCGCCGGCGGCGGCGAGGACGGGGCCCACTCCCTCAACGCCTGGCTCCGCATCGCGAGCGACGGGGTCGCCACGATCCGCATGGGGGCCTCGGAGATGGGCCAGGGCGTCTACACCGCGCTGCCGATGCTCCTGGCCGAGGAGCTCGACCTCGCCTGGGAGCAGGTCCGGGTCGAGAACGCGCCCGCCGCGAAGGACTACGGGCGCGAGAGCTCGTTCTTCCCCGGCAAGGTCCAGATCACCGGCGGCAGCGAGTCCGTCCGGGGGTACTGGAACGTGCTGCGCGAGGCCGGCGCGACCGCCCGAGCGATGCTCGTCCGGGCCGCCGCCCGCCGGTGGGACGTCGACGCGGACGACTGCACCACCGAGGCCGGCGTGGTCCGGTGCGGCGAACAGACCGCGACCTACGGCGAGCTCGCGGCCGAGGCGGCCGACCTGCGCGCGCCGCGCGGCGTGCAGGTGAAGGACCCGTCGGAGTTCCGGCTGCTCGGCACCTCGCCGCCGCGGACCGACCTGCCGCCCAAGGTGGACGGCAGCGCCACGTTCGGCATGGACGTCACCGTCGACGGCATGCTCAACGCGACGATCAAGGCGTGCCCCCACCACGGCGGCGAGCTCGTCGACTTCGACGACAGCAAGACCCGCGAGGTCCCCGGCGTCGTCGACGTCTTCGAGGTCGACGGGGCGGTGGCGGTCGTCGCCGACACGTTCTGGCACGCCAAGAAGGGCGCGGACCAGCTCCAGATCACCTGGGACGCCGGCGACGGCGCGGGCCTGGACGACGCGGCGCTGCGCCAGCAGATGGTGGAGGCCATCGCCGACCGGCCCCGTCGGACCTTCCGGCACGGCGGCAAGCCGACGGACCTGACGCTGGAGGCGACCTACGAGGTCCCCTACCTCGACCACGCCCCGATCGAGCCCCTCAACGCGGTCGCCTGGGTGCAGGACGACCGGGTGGACGTCTGGGCGCCGACCCAGGCCCAGGCCCGGGTCCGGAAGCGGGCGAGCCGGGCGACCGGCGTGCGCCGCGCCGACGTGCACGTGCACGTCGCCTTCCTCGGGGGCGGGTTCGGCCGCAAGGGCTACGACACGTTCATCGACCAGGCCGTGCTCATCAGCAAGCAGGTCGGCAAGCCAGTCAAGCTGATCTGGACCCGCGAGGAGGCGTTCAAGCGCGGCCAGTACCGCCCCGCGGTGGTGTGCACGCAGCGGGCGGCCTTCGGCGCGGACGGCCAGATGACGGACTGGCACGTGCAGATGGCGAGCCAGAACATCCTCGGCCAGTACCTGCCCAAGGGCCTGCTCAACCTCGGCCCCGTGGTCTCGACCATCACCGAGGGCATGTCCGAGGCGCCCTACGCGATCGACCGGCAGCAGGTCGACCTCGCCCGCATGGACCTGCCGATCCCGGTCGGCTGGTGGCGGTCGGTGCACGGCAGCCACAACGGCTTCTTCCGCGAGTGCTTCATCGACGAGTGCGCCCACGCCGCGGGCGCCGACCCGATCGAGTACCGCCGAGCGATGCTCCAGGACAGCCCGCGCTACCTCGCCGTCCTCGATCTCGCGGTCGCCCAGGCGCCGCCGCTCCCCGACGGACAGTCCCGGGGCGTCGCGCTCTTCGAGAGCTTCGGCTCGATCGTGGCCGAGGTGCTCGACCTCGAGGTGATCGACGGCTGGCCGAAGGTGCACCACGTCACCGCCGCGGTCGACTGCGGCATGGTCGTGCACCCCGACACCATCGAGGCCCAGATCATGGGGGGCGCGGTCATGGGCCTCTCCGCGGCGCTGTACGGCAAGCTGACGATGAAGGACGGGGCCGTCCAGGAAGCGAACTTCCATCAGTACAAGCTGCTCGGGATGAGCGAAGCTCCGACGGTCGATGTGCACGTCATCCCGTCTACAGAGCCGCCGGGCGGCATCGGAGAGGTCGGCCTGCCGCCGGTCGCCGGGGCCCTCTGCAACGCCATCTTCGCCGCCACCGGCAAGCGTATCCGCAAGCTGCCGCTGGGGGATCAGCTCAAGGCGTGACGCGCCCTGGGCGGTGCTCCTGCTGGGGCTCGCGCTCGGCTGCGAGCCGCCCCCGGAGCCGGAGCCGCCCAGCTTCGGCGTCGAGCTGCCCGGCTCCAGCGTCCGGTGGGACGCGGAGCGACGCTGGCTCGCCATGGACGACGCCGCCGGCGCCCCGATCCTCGTCGGCGCCACCGCGTCGGTGATGCTCGACGACACCGACCCCGAGGTGGGCCGCCGGCTCGGCCTGGACGACGACCGCGAGCTGACCGTGGTCGCCGACTCGGTGACCGACGGGCTCGGGGACGGGGAGCGGCTCCGGATCACGCGAGGTGGTGAGGGCGGCGAGCCGGATCTGACGTGGGAGATCGTCGGCTACCCGGCGTCCGGCGCCTGGACCTTCGAGCTGGAGGTGGACAACACCGCCTCGGCCGCCGCGTCGCTCGCCAAGGCGACGGCCCTGGAGATCCCCCGGGAGCCGGGTCGTGGGCTCTACCTCGGCCAGGACCCCGCCAGCCATCGGGTCATCGAGAACGGCTCGTTCACCGTGCTCGACTTCGTCGTCGAGATCCGCCCCGGTGACGCCGACCCCCAGTCCGGCTGGGGAGACGTGCTGCCGGGTGACTTCGCCGGCCACTCGGTCTCCAACTGGAACCACGCCATCGCCGACCTCGACGGCGGCCCCGCCTGGGTGGCGGGCGCGCTGTCGTTCGACACCTCCTCGCCGGTGATGAACCTGTCGTACCAGGAGCCGTGGGCCCAGCCGGACGCCGCGGGCCGCCTCCCGTTCACCCTCCTCGCCCTGGAGGCGGCCTACCAGCCCAGCCAGGTCGAGGTCGGCCCCGGGGCGTCGATCCGCAGCGAGCGCTACCGCGTGCACCCGACCGCGGCGACGGCCCAGACCGGCCTCGAGGGGCACGCCCAGGCGATCTCCGACCACCTGGGGATCGTGCCCTGGCATCGTCGCGAGCCGGGGCGGAGGATCCCCAACGGCTGGAACTCCTGGAGCGGCTCGGGATCGACCGGCGGCTACGGGACGGGCATCGACGAGGAGGTGATCCTCGCCAACCTGGACGTGGTCGCGAGCGAGCTGCGCGACTGGGGCATGGACTGGTTCCAGATCGACGACGGCTACGAGCCGGCGTACGGCGACTGGTGGTGGCGCGAGGACCGGTTCCCCAACGGCCCGGCGTGGCTGTCTCAGCAGATCCGGGACCGGGGCCTCATCCCCGGGCTGTGGATGGCGCCGTTCACGATGCACCCCGACTCGGAGACGGCCCAGGCGCACCCCGACTGGCTCGCCGAGACGACGCCGATCGGCGACATCGTGGGCAACGAGTACGAGATCCTCGACCTCACGAACCCGGAGGTGCAGGCGTACCTGACGGACCTGTTCACGACCTTCACCCAGGAGTGGGGGTTCGAGTGGCTGAAGATGGACTTCGCCTACTACGCGCTGTTCGGGGAGGGCTTCACCGACGAGGACGCGACGCGCGAGGAGGCGTGGCGTCAGGGCATCGCCGCCGTCCGCGAGGGCCTCGGCCCGGACACGTTCTTCCTCGGCGTGGGGGCGGTCGGGCTCAACTTCGGCCTGCTCGACTCGTCCCGCACGACCCTGGACACGATGCCGATCTGGGATCAGGACCCGGAGCTGTCCCCGTCGGACCTGCTGAGCGCGCAGGGCCTCAAACCGACGGTTCGAACGGCCGGCCGGCGGTGGTACCTGCAGGACCGCGTCTGGATCAGCCACCCCGACCTGCTGTTCTTTCGCAGCAACACGCTCGACGACACCTGGCCCGAGCTGACGCTCACCGAGAGCCGGACCTTCGCGTCGTGGATCGGCCTGTCCGGGGGGATCGTCAAGCTGGGCGACCGCCTGGTCGACCTGAGCCCCGAGGCGATCGACGTCATCCGGCGGCTGATGCCGATCCACCCCACGGCGGCGCGGCCGGTTGACCTCTTCGAACGCGAGTACCCGCGGATCTGGCACCTGCCGGTCGCGTCCCCCGAGGACGGGCCCATCGACCCGTACCACGTCGTCGGGTTCTTCGACTGGGGTTGGAACATCGACCTGACGAGCAACCCCTACGCCGAGCTCCCGGACGGGGGGGCCGGGGAGACCCTGGCGGTGGACCTGGCGGACCTCGGCCTGGACGGCAGTTGGCTCGCCTACGAGTTCTGGACCGGCGAGCTCCTGGGCTCCGTCGACGGCGCCCTGCAGGTCGACGTACCGAGCCACGACAGCCGGATCGTCGCGCTCCGGCGGGTGACCGGCGAGCCGCAGTTCCTCGGCTGGAACCGGCAGCTGTCGATGGGGGGCACCCTGCTGCAGGAGGCGACGTTCGACGGCGCCCTGACCCTGAGGGCGGAGGTCGCTGCGGGCACGGAGTTCGCGCCGTTCGTGTGGGACATCGCGGTCCACGTGCCGCCGGGGTACGCCGTCGACGACGTGCAGACGTCCGGCGTCGACCTGGACTCGATGGAGACGGAGGTGGACGGCGAGGTCCTGCACATCCGCTTCGAGCCGGCCGAGGCAGGGGAGCTGGAGCTGGTGGTGAGCTTCTAGATGCCATCGGCACAAGTCCCGCACCGGTTTCCGCCGGCCCTCGACGCCGCCGACGCCGCCTCCCCTCGTCGACGTACGCGAGGTACGCCTCCTCGTCTCGACGACGACGGACGACGCCGATTGCTCGCCGGACTCCCGGTCGGGACTTACGCCGAGGACATCTAGGAGCTTGGCGCGCTCCTGGCGGCCAGGCGGCCGAAACGAAGCAAACCCCCGAGGGACGAGCGGGTCGAAGGACCCAGGGCTTCTCAAGTGGGCACGGAGAGGAGTTGTTGTTGGGAGGAAATGCCCAACGGACGATGGAGGGAGCTAAGTATCGTCCGCTGCGCACGGAAAACGCTGTTCGCAAGGCCTATTCCCTGCGAGCACCGATCCCGGGTTCTCCCGGTCCCCTGTGCCCTTCGATTGCCCGCCCCTCGAGGGCTGCCTCCTTTCATCGGCGGCCAGGCCGCCGGGAATGTCCTTGTTGGACACCCTCCTGAGAAGCACGGGGCGTGCCAGGTCGAAACCTCTTTTTCGATTTGAGTGATTCCAGGTACTTACGGCGCGGCGGCGGCAAACAGTCATGGTTGACGGTCATCTACGTGACCAGTCATGTGACCCCACCCCCCGAATTGGCTGGTCACTGGACTGTTCGATCGGATGACCGACAGCGAAACCCAGGGGTATACAGTCTGTATATTCGGGTCGATCGGGCCGGATCGGCGGTCAGCGGAGTGACCAGATCGCCTCGCTCAGCCGCGTCCCGAGGTCCACCATTCGATCGACTGCTCGGCGATCTCGCGGAACGCGTCCCCCGCCACTCCGAGCGCGGCGGACGCCGCTTCGAGGGGCGGCCCCTGGTCGTGGGGCTTCTTGTACTCGTAGCCGGCCTCGACCACCGCCCGGTAGGCGCCGCCGATGAGCCACGTGCTCCGCGAGATCGGCGTGCCGGACGGCAGTCGGGACGGGTCGTGGTGGGCCATCGCGATGGACGCCAGCGACACCGGCATCCCCCAGGACTTCAACAGCAGCGCGCCCAGATCCGAGTGCAGGCTGTCCAGGTCCTCCTTGAGGGAGCCACGGGCGAACCCGTCCACCGGCGCCGCCTCGCCGGCCTTGCGGTACAGGTCGACGACCAGCACCTCGCCGAGGTTGTGGAACAGCGCCATGCTGTAGATCTCGCCCCGGCTGACGGCGCCGATGCGCTCGCCCATGAGGCGCGCGGCGTGGGCGGTGCAGACAGTCGTACGCCACATCTTGGACAGCAGCTTGCTCCAGCCGGAGACCTTGCGAGCGCTGAACGCGCCCTTGATCGCCTCCATCTGGGCGACCTCTCCCATGCGGCGCGTGCCGAGCCGCCGGCCCGCGGCGGCCAGGTCGAGCACCGGCGGCATGCCCCGGTAGGCGGCCGTGTTGGACGCCTTGAGCACGCTCGCAGCGAGGTTGGGGTCCTGTTCGATCTTGTGGACCAGGATCCCCAGGCTCGGTGGCTCGTCCGAGGCGCAGAGCGCCTGGAGCTCCATCGCGACCGGGGAGATGTCGCTGATCCTCGCCTTGCCGGCGCGGAGGTCCCCGGCGAGGTCCTTGACCTGGGAGGCCACCTTGGCCCGCCGCGCCGCCAGCTCTTCGGGGGAGCGCTCCGGCTCCTCCGGGACCTGGGAGATGTCCTCCGGTTGCTCCGGCTCTTCGGGCTGGTCGAACTCCCCGGTGAGGTGCACCGAGGCGGCCGGGCCCATCATGATCCCCTCGATCGCGCGGTCGAGCTCGGCGGTCGACAGCGGGAACAGCAGCACCCCCTGCGCCCCCTGGTCCATCAGCTCCGGGGAGCGACCGAGGGAACGTTCGTCTCCCACGATGAGCACGCGGCACGGCTTGCCGCGGTCGTCGAAGTCGCGCACGAGCTCTCGGCCACCCTCGCGCCAGGTCCCTTCGGAGAAGAGCATCAGGTCGGGGGAGAGCCGACCCCGGCGGGAGGTCACGTCGGAGACCCGCGCCGCGGCGATGGCGTGGTGACCGATGCGGTCGACCGCCTTGACGTCGGCGTCTCGGCGGGCGTCGTCTTCATCGATGACGAGCAGGTGGAGCGGCGGCCTCATTCCGGCGACACCGGCTTCAGCTCGTCGGCGGTCATCAGCGGGTTCTCCCCGGTCTGGAGCGTGGGGTTGAGGCCGCTGCGCACGGCCGCCTCGTTGGCCGCGACCCCGAACACCCGGTCGACTACGCAGAGCAGCTCGGAGGGGCGCAGCGGCTTGAGCAGCACGTCCGCCGAGCCGAGCCGGAAGGCGGCCATGATGTCGTCCGGGTCGTGACTCGGGAGGATGGTGACGATCGGCACCTCGTGGGTCGAACGGACGAGACGGATCAGCACGAAGCCGCTGGGCCCTTTGCCGAGGTCCCGAGCGAGCACCACCATGTCGAACGTCTCGCCGGTGAGCGCCTCCTGGGCCTGCTCGAAGTCGGTGACCGCCTTCACGGAGTAGCCGGTCGCCTTGAGAATGCTCTGCGCGGAGCGGCGAACCGCGACGTCGGAGTCGACGATCAGGATGGTCTGCGATGGGTCCATGGGGCCCGGAGATCCTACCCGTCCCGGAGCATCCTCGCCCTGGGGGGCTCGCCGGTCCCGACCCGGGCCTCGAGCGCGCCCGGCGTCTTCGGGATGTCCGAGGACAGGACGTCGGCGCCGGCGTCGGTGACGAGCACGTCGTCCTCGACCCGGATGCCCCCGAACGGCAGCCAGGCCTCGGCCGCGTCCCAGCAGACCGCGTCGCCCAGCCGCTGCCGCAGCGCGGCGTCGCGCAGGATCGCCGGCACGACGTAGAAGCCGGGCTCGACGGTGACCACCATCCCGGGGCGCAGGTCGCGGTCCAGCCGCAAGAAGGACAGGCCGAACTGGTCGTCCCGCGTCCGGCCCCCCTCGTACCCGACCCGGTCGCCGTACAGCTCCATGTCGTGCACGTCCAGGCCCAGCAGGTGCCCCAGCCCGTGAGGGAAGAAGACCGCGTGGGCTCCCTGCTCGACCAACCCGTCCAGGTCGCCCCGGAGCAGGCCGGCGTCGAGCGCGAAGCGGGTGATCACGCGGGCCGCGACGAGGTGCAGGTCGCGGTACCGGGCGCCCGGCGCGACCGCGGCGATCGCAGCCTCGTTGGCGGCGAGCACCGCCGCGTAGGCGTCCCGCTGGCGAGGCGTGAAGCGCCCGGAGACCGGCCAGGTCCGGGTGATGTCCGACGCGTAGCCGCCCGGCTCCTCGGCCCCCGCGTCGAGCAGCAGCAGCTCACCGGCCTGGAGCGCCGCGGCGCTGGGGGAGCCGTGCAGCACCTCGCCCCGGGCGGTGACGATCGAGGCGTAGGCGGGGCGCATGCCGTGCAGCGCGAAGATGCCGTCGACCAGCGCCCGCAGCTCGAACTCCGTGACCCCGGGGTGGGTCGCCCGCATGGCCGCGTCGTGGGCCTGAGCGGTGACCGCGAGGGCCCGGCGCATGGCCGCCACCTCGGTCGCGTCCAGCGCCAGGCGGAGGTCGATCACCGCGTCCACGAGGTCATCCGACGGGTCCGGGATCGAAACGGACGGGGCGGCGACCGGCAGGGTCAGGGCGTCGTCGGCGTCGAGCCGGTCGATGGTCTCCACGCGGTCGGCCCCCGCGGCCGCGGCCACCTCCGCCGCGGACGACACCTCGCCGTGCCACAGCGCGTCGTCGGGGCCGACGGGCGGCAGGTACAGGGTCGTCCGCCCCCCCGCGTCGATGGCGAGGGCCGCGTCGGGCTGGTGCACGCCGCTGAGGTACAGGAAGGTGCTGTCCTGCCGGAACGGGTAGACGTTGGCGGCGAAGTTGCGGGCCACGGGGCGGTGGCCGAAGAGCACGACGCGGCGACCGTCGACAGCCTCGGACAGCCGGCGCCGGCGGGCTCGGTAGGTGTCGGGGGTCGGCCTCATGGGCCGATCATGCCCGGTCGGCGCAGGCCCGTCCGAACATCCGGGTCATGGCCCCCAGCTCGTCCGCGTGACCATCCGTCAGCTGCCCGTTGAGCAGCCGCCACGTCCAGTTCCGCTCCCCGACCGTGCCGGGAGCGTTGAAGCGCGCGTCTCCACCCAGCCGAAGCACGTCCTGGAGCGGCACGATCGCGGTCTCCGCCACCGACGCCAGGGCGAGTCGGAGCAGGTCCCCGGCGGGGTCGGACCCGTCGCGAGCGACGTAGCGGCGGAAGACGTCCTTCGTCTTGTCGTCCGACGACGCGTACCAGCCGGCGGTCGTGTCGTTGTCGTGGGTTCCGCTGTAGACCACGCAGCCCGGCACGTAGTTGTGGGGCAGGTAGGGGTGATCGGGGTTCCCGTCGAAGCCGAACTGCAGGATGCGCATGCCGGGCAGCCCGAGGCCGTCCCGAAGCTCGACGACGTCGTCGGTGATCACCCCCAGGTCCTCGGCGATGAACGGCAGCTCGCCGAACTCGTCTGCGAGCGCGTCGAAGAGCGCCCGACCCGAGCCCGGGACCCAGCGCCCTTCGGCGGCCGTCGCGGCGTCGGCGGGCACCTCCCAGCAGGCTGCGAACCCGCGGAAGTGGTCCACCCGCACCAGGTCCACCCGGCGGAGGAGCGAGCGGACCCGCTCCTTCCACCAGGCCCAGCCTTCGGCTGCGTGGGCCGCCCAGTCGTACAGCGGGTTGCCCCACAGCTGACCGTCCGGGGAGAAGGGGTCGGGGGGCACGCCCGCGACCGCGAGGGGCCGGCCGTCGTCGTCGAGCCGGAAGAGGTGGGGGGAGCTGGCGACATCGGCGCTGTCGCCCCGGACGAAGATCGGCAGGTCCCCGACCAGCGCGACGCCCCGCTCCCGGGCGTAGGTGCGCAGGCGGCTCCACTGCACGTCGAACAGGTACTGCACCGCCCGCTCGACGTCGGGGGACGTCGCCTTTCCCCCTCGGGCGGCGGCCCAGTCCGCCCAGGGGTCGAGCCAGCCGGCGTGCTCGGCGGCGAACCCGCGATAGCCCGCGTCCCCCCGGCCGAGCACGTTGCGGGCGGCCCGGCGGACCGCGGCGATCCGGAGCCGGTGCTGGGCGTCGAAGTCGACCCGACCGGGGTTGCTGTCGTGGACCATCGCGAGGTCGGCGATCGTGCTGTCATCCGGCGCGAGGAGGCCGTCGGTGACGAGGTCGTCGAGGGACAGCAGGAGGGGGTTGCCGGCGAACGCCGACGGGGAGCTGTAGGGGCAGCCGTAGCCGTCCACCGGGGTGATCGGCAGCATCTGCCAGAGCGACTGGTTCGCCCGCTGGAGCCAGTCCACGAAGGCGCGGGCGTCACCGCCCAGGGTGCCGGTGCCGAGACGGCCGGGGAGCGCGGTGGGGTGGAGCAGGACGCCGCTGCGGCGGTGGGTCATCGGTCGCCGTCCTCGTCCGCGGCCTGCCACTCGGGGTACTCGTCGTACTTCTCGCGCCGGCCGCGCACGCGATCCGCGGGGTACTTGGTGTGAGCGCGGGCGAGCTTGCGCTGGACCGCGTCACCGAGGTCGATGTCCATCACGTTGCAGAAGGACAGGAGGGTGATCAGGATGTCCGCCGCCTCGTCCTCGATGTCCGCGCGGCGCTCCTCCGCCCGATCGTCGTCCGTCCGCCACAGGAACAGCTCCTGGAGCTCGGCCGCCTCGCAGGCGATGGCCGCAGCGACGTTCCGGGGCGAGTGGTAGCGCTCCCAGTCCCGCTCGGCCACGAACTCGGCCACGAGCGACCGCAGCTCCGCGAGGCTCGCCATCAGGGACGCTCCAGCAGGATCAGGTGCTCCCGGCGCCGGGTCTCGCCGAACGCGGCGGCGGTGTCCTGGTGGAACCAGGGCCGCTCGGCGCTCACCGCGGCGAGCCGGACGAGGTGCAGGTCGCGGCTGTAGATGAGGCGGCGGATGACCTTCTCGGCCCGCACCGGCGCTCCCTTGATCGTGCCGTCGCCGACGACGAGGAAGATCCAGGAGCCGGGGGTGAGCACCCGGACCATCTCCTTGAGCGACTCGTACAGCCCGACCTCCCAGCTCGCGGGGGGGCCGCCGCGGCGGCCGATCTCGTGCCGTCGCGCGCGCCGCAGGTCTCCCTCACCGCCGAGCCAGCGGGCCCGGAGGCGCTGCTCGTCCGCGTAGTCGTAGACGCCGGGGTACGGCGGCGAGGTGACGACGGCGTCGGCCGACCCTTGCGCCAGGCCGGTCTCCCGCGCGTCCGCGATGCGCGCGTCCGCCGAGGGGGTGCCGGGGGGCACGGCGTCCACGAAGTCCGCCCACGCGGTGACCATTCGCTCGCTGCGCTGCAGGAAGTGGTCGCGCACCGCCCGGCGGTTCACGGCGGGGGCGGGCCGTCCCGGGCGGGCGGCGAACTTGGCGAGCAGCGGCGACATCGCCATCAGCAGCGCCTCCCGCAGGTCGTCGTCCCGCTCCGTCTCGACGGCGCGGCGCAGGTTGATGAGCTGCGTCAGCACGTGCGGCGGGAAGCTCTTCTCCCCCTTGGCCAGCTTCCCGAAGGGCGTGTCCTTGCGGTGCGCCGCCTCTTCGTGGACCCGCGTCGCGGCCGCCGCGAACGCCTCCAGGAAGCGGGGGGTGCGGAGCTGGGTGCGGAGGCGGGCGACCCGGATGGCGATCGGGTTCAGGTCGGTGCCGATGGCCGTCCGG
Source organism: uncultured Rickettsiales bacterium (assembly GCA_964416435.1). Lineage (GTDB taxonomy): Bacteria > Myxococcota_A > UBA796 > UBA9615 > UBA9615 > CAYQEG01. Next base: position 19,715 of record CAYQEG010000027.1, on the reverse strand, counting down.
CCGGTCCGCATGGTCTCGACCAGCGTCGTCCCGGAGCCACAGAAGGGATCGAGCACGCGGGCCTGCTCGTGCAGCCCCGCGAGGATGCGGCTGGCCCACGCGGGGTGCATGCGACCGGGGTACGGGTGGATGCCGTGGAGCCCCTGGACCGGGAGGTCGGCGTCCTCCGGCTTCAGCGTGAACGCCTCCTCGAGGCGCGCGGCGAGGGCCGCGTCACCGCGCCGCTCGAACGGGCCGTCGGTCTGGCGGAGCGGCGTGCGGGCCTTGGGGGGGAGCGCCATGGCGGCTGCGTTGTAGTCGGGTGCGGCCGAGGGAGCAACAGCGGGCACGGTCCCGCCGCAAATCCGGCGGCCGCGAAACGGTGGGATGCGCCGTCGGCCCGGGCTGTGGCCGGGGGGCTGTTCGCGACGCGGGGCCTACCCACCCGCCCCCGCGCCCTGGCCCTCGGGGCGGAGCGGGACCGCGAGACTCACCGAGACGCCACCGAGGTTGGCGAAGCCGCGATAGGTGGCGATGGGGGCGTCGTGGCCGGTCGAAGTGCGCGGGAGCAGCTCGATGTGCTCGTAGAAGAGGTCGAACGCGAGCCAGTCGGTGGCGTCGATCCGGGCGCCCGCGGTGAGACCCAGCCGGGTCGAGTCGGGGGAGGAGGGCGACAGCGTGTCCGGAGGAGGCGGGCCGCCCCACAGGCCGTCGAGGTAGAGACCGCCGCGGACCATCACCCGCTCGTGCACCCGCACCTCCACGCCGCCGCGCAGGGCCATCGTGGGGCGCCAGTCGTTGCGGACGACCGTGTCGGTGGTGACCTCGTCCTCGAAGTCGATCGCCAGCTCCTGGTTGACCGACCACAGGGTGAGCGACGCCTCGGTCAGGATGCGCAGCCGCTCCGCCCCCTTCGGGCGGATGCCGACGCCGACAGCGATCCGGTCGGGGAGCACCATCCGGCTGGTCGCGGCCTGGTCCGGGAAGCGGGGCTGGAACGGGGTCGGCACGTCGAAGTCGGCCTCCCCGGACAGCGCGAGCACCGTCCGGGACCGGTACGTCGCGCCCAGGTCGACGCGCTCGCCGAGCCGGAAGAGCGCCGAGACGTCCACCCCGACGCCGAGCCCGCGGAGGGCGATGTGGGCCGAACCCTGCTCCCCGACGTGGTCGGTCGCCTTGCGGATCGACAGCTGCCCGTAGTCCAGGTGCGGCCCCGCCGCGAACGACACGGGGCCGACCCGGAACGCGAAGAACGCGGTCGTGCGGAGGAAGCGGGGGCTCGACTGGATGATGTCGAACCGGTGCTCCCAGTCCTCGGGCCACCGCACCCCGCCGGCGAACGCGAGGTTCGCGGTCACGCCGACGCCCCACCAGGCGTTGCTGAAGCTGACGTACGCGTACGGCGGGGTCGACAGGGGGTTGTCGGTCTGGCCCTCCCATCCGTCTCCGGTCGCCCGCACGGTCGAGCCGCCCAGGCTGATCCCGACGGTCGCCCGCAGCCCGCCACCGTCGGCGATGGCGGCCGGGTTGAACCACGCCGCCGAGCCGTCCCCCGGTCCGGCGACGCCGGCGTGGCCGACGCCCGCCGCCGCGGCGCCCTGCTGGGCCAGCTCGAAGCCGCCGGCGTTGGCGGAGAGGGGCGCGGCGGCCACCACCAGGGCGACCGCGAGGCCCGGGAGGAGGCTGCGCATCAGGGGTCCAGCTCCCCCGTGAGGAAGTCGGCGATGTCGCCCAACATGGGGTTGCCCAGCACCGGGACGACCAGGTCGGCGTGGAGCACCGACGGGTACTCGAGCATCGGCAGGCCCGACGCTCGCTGCAGCGCCTGGGAGGTGTGGTTGGGGATGATCATGTCCCCCAGGTCGTCGTTGATCCGGTCGATCTGGATCATCGCCTCCCGCTCGTCCTGGCCGTACAGGTGGGCCATCGACAGGGGGTCGACCTCGTCCAACAGCCAGGTCGCGAACTGGAGCATGCGCTCCGCCTCGAAGCTGCCCGGCTCGATCTCGTTGCGCACCATCACGGCGTCCACCTGGGGCCCGAACCACGAGGAGCCGACGAACAGGTCGACGACGTTGGCGCCTGCGACGTTGAGCACCGCCCGGTCGATCGCGGGGTCCAGCGCCACGTAGTGGGCGCCGATGATCGAGCCGAGGCTCATGCCGACGTAGTGGAACTGCTCCCGCTCGATGTCGTGGCCGAACACCCCGTCCCAGGTCGGATCCGTGCGCAGCGACCAGCTGAGCGTGCCCAGGTCGGTGACGGCCTGGGCGAACCGGTCGGACACGTAGGCGATGTCGTCGACGTCCAGGAACGCGGCGCCGCCGACCGGCTTCAGATCCATGATCGGGAAGCTGGAGAAGTCCTCCACCTGGCCGTCGGGGCCGAGGCACTCGCCGGTGGGGGAGCAGGTCGCGTCGGCGCCCGAGACGCAGGGCGGGAAGTAGAGGAGGTCGTCCGTCAGCCCGGTCAGGGCCTGCAGCTCCGGGGGCAGGAAGTTGGGCGTCGCGACGAGCGAGCTGTCGACGCAGGCCAGCCGCTCGCCGTGGAACGGGAAGTCGATCGCCACCGCCGCGTACCCCTCCCGGGCGAGTCGGCCGCCGATCGTGAGGAGGAACCGGCGGTCGGTCACCACCGCGTGGCCGAAGACGATCACCTTCAGGTCACCCGGCGGCACGTCCTCGGGGATCGTCGCCAGGTAGGGCACGTCGACCAGGTCGTACTCGCCGTCGTGGCGCCACCGCCGGGTCTCGGCGTCCAGGAAGTAGGGCATCGGGATGGTGCCCTCGACGACCTCGCCGATGCCGTCGACGCGGCCCAGGTAGAGGTCCGGGCCGGGGTTGCCGATCCCCGGGAAGAGGCTGGCCAGGGCGTGGTCGGTGCCGATGAGGCGCCACGCCGGCTTGCGGCTGTCGACCGTCGGCGTCGGGTGCAGCCCCATCGTCTCCGCCAGCGCGAGCCGCTCCCGGGCCGACGGCACGGGGTCCATCGTGGTGAACGGCCAGGCGACCGCGACCGAGTCCCGCCCCAGGGCGTCCAGCAGGCCCGCCGCCTCGGCCCGCACACCCTCCAGCCGGGACGCGCTGTCGTCCTGCAGCGAGCCGACCTGGGAGCCGTCGGCCGTGAACAGCGGCTGGCCCAGGTTGATCATGCGGCCCATCGACATCGGGATGACCGGCTGGCCGTCGAGGTCGAGCAGCCCGGGGGTGACCACGATGGCGTACGTCGTCGCCGCGGTCAGCGGGATCGCCGCGTCTTCGAGCTCCAGGAAGACGTGCCGGCAGGTGGGGTCGATGGGCTCGACCTCGCAGGGGGCGGGGCCCGTGTCGGCGTACAGCCGGGGGGTCGCCTCGACCGCCACGGGGGTGGCGGAGACCTCGTACAGGCGCACGGTGTCGGACGTCACCGTGGACGGATCGACCGCGCCGGTCAGCTCGAAGAACGGGTTGGCCGTCAGCCCGAACCCGGCCATGCGGTTGGCCTGCTCCTTGGCGTCGGCCTCCAGCTCCGTGTCCCACTCGGCCGCGGTCAGCTCGACCAGGCCGGTCTCGGGGTCGATCAACAGGTCGAACGGCAGGGGGACCCGCTGCGACTCCCGGTCCATCTCGACCTCGACCCGCGTCGTGGTGCGGAACTCCCACAGCGCGACGACGTCGTCGCGGGGCACGCCGACGCCGTCCATGTGCTCGAAGTAGGGCTGGATCGACTGGCGCAGCGCCTCCATCCGGTCCGCCGTGTCCTGGCGCTCGGCCCGGGTCGCGCCGGTGAACGCGCGCGGGTGCTCGTCCAGCCGGGAACGCAGCCGCAGGTACCAGAACGCGGCGTCCGGCCCGACGTCGAAGCCGTCGTCGGTCTTCAGCCCGCCGTCGCCGCCGCGGGCCACCACCACGTAGGTGCCGCCGCGCGCCCAGCCGGCCCGCGGGGGCACGACCTCCACCGTCTGGCCGTCCTCGGACAGGGACACCGTGGCGTCGGGCACGAGCGCCGGCTCGGTCCCCCACTCCCAGACCTGGACCGTCGCCGACGTCACCGTCGCCGGATCGATCGCCTCGCTGAACTCCATCTTGGCGACCGACGCCGTGGACCAGCCGTCCAGCGTGTTGAGCCACTCCCGCATCGCCAGCTCGGCCGGCGTCTTGCCTTCGGGGTCCAGGGACAGGTCGATGTGGCCCTCGTCCTCGTCCACCAGCGCCTGGTTGGGGGTCGGGATGCGACCCGAACCGGGGTCGTAGACCACCCACGCGTACGGCTCGGGGGGCTGCAGCTCCAGCGGCTGGCACGCGAGCAACGGGGCGAACAGCAGGAGGAGTCTTCGCACGGCCCGGCACGTCAGCACGCCGAGCGGCGCACGGTCAACCGCGCAGGCGACGGGATCGCCGGCCTACGGCAGGATTCGGACCTTCGTGCCGACCTTCGTGTGGGGCCACAGCTCGTCGATCACCGCGTTGTCGGCGGCGACGCAGCCGAGCGTCCAGTCCACCGAGCCGCCCATGCCGTGGATCTCGATGAGGCCGCCGAGATCGGTGTACTGAGGCGGCGTCACCCCCCTGCGGTGGGCCGCCTCGATGGAGTCCGCGGTCGCCTGGTCGATGATCCCGTCTCGCACGCCCCGCTGGGCGTCGTCGGGGTCGGGGTAGTTGATGAGGAAGGCCTTGTAGTACTGCGACTTGGGGACCAGGCGGGTGATCGTGAAGCTGCCCTCGGGGGTGCGCCCGTCTCCTTGCCGCTCCTTGTCCCCTTCGGGCGCGAAGCCCAGGCCGATGCGCCAGCTCCGCACGACGACGCCGTCGGTCCCGGGGGGAGAGACGACCTCCATGCGCCGGTCGGCCTTGTGCACGACCAGCTCGAAGCCCTGGTCGGTGATCGTCTCCCAGGAGACCGGCGTGGTGGCCGACGTGGGCGGCGCGAGCAGCGCCAGGAGAACGGCGAACAGGAGCAGCGGGGTCCATCGCATACCCCTTCGGACACCCGAAGAGTTGAACGGGTTCCCGAAGCAGGCTTGCCGTCGGGCCCCCTGGGCCGTCACCCTGGTGTCGTGGGCAGTCCTCCCCGGTTGGGCCCCTTCGTGATCGACCAGGCCATCGGCCGGGGCGGCATGGCGGCGGTCTACAAGGCGTTCCATCGCGGCGACCGGACGCCGGTCGCCCTGAAGATCCTGCTCCCCGAGGTCGCCGCCCAGCCGACGTTCGCGGAGGCGTTCCAGTTCGAGGTCCTCTCCGCGGCCCGTCTGGACCACCCCCGCATCACCGCGGTGTACGACCACGGGCAGGTCCAGACGGACGAGGCGATCGGCGAGCAGCTCCCCGTCGGCGCTCCCTGGCTGGCGATGGAGCTGGTCGAGGGCGACAGCGCCGGGCCGCTGCGCGGGCGGCTCCCCTGGGTGGGGCTGCGCGGCGTGCTCCTGGGGGTGCTCGACGGCCTCGCCCACGCCCACGCCCGCGGCGTCGTCCACCGGGACATCAAGCCCGGCAACGTGCTCATCGACCACACCGACCGCCGGGTGAAGCTGACCGACTTCGGGCTCGCCCACTCCATCCGGGGCGACGACCGGGGGCCCACGGACGAGGACTTCCACGGCACGCCCGAGTACATGGCGCCCGAGCAGATCGAGTGCCGCTGGCGGGACTTCGGCCCCTGGACCGACCTGTACGCGGTCGGCGCGATGGCGTGGACCCTGGCCACCGGCGCGCCGCCGTACGAGGGCGAGATGCAGGAGGTCCTGTACGGCCACATGGCCGGGTTCCTGCCGAACTTCGAGCCGAAGCAGCCCGTGCCCGCCGGCTTCCTCGGCTGGGTCGAGACGCTGATGGCGTCCCACCCGGCGAAGCGCTTCCGCCGCGCCGCCGACGCGTCCTGGGCGCTGGTCAACCTCGGCGAGCCGGCCGACGAGCCGTCCCCCGACGCCACGACCAGCTTCTACGCCTTCGATCCCAACGACATCCCCAAGGAGCCGTCGACCAAGAGCAAGCGCTCCTGGTGGCGCCTCGGACGCAACAAGCCCTCGCCCGAGGACACCTTCGAGGTCGTCGCGGGCACCGACCGGCCGCCGATGCCGCCGAGCTGGCGGGGTCAGCGGGCCGCCCGCCGCCACCTGCACGGCGCCGGCCTGGCGCTCTTCGGCCAGCGCGCCCACGGCCTGGTCGGGCGGGAGCGGGAGCGAGACCGGCTGTGGTCCGCCCTGCAGACCACCCGCACCGACCTGCTCCCCCGGCTCGTCATCCTCGACGGCGCCACCGGCACCGGCAAGAGCGCCCTCGCCCGCTGGTTCGTGGAGCGGGCCGAGGAGGTGGGGGCGGCGCAGTCCCTGACCGCGAGCCACACCGTGTCCGGCGGCTCGGCGGACGGGCTGGGGCCGATGCTCGCGCACCACCTGCGGCTGGGCGACCTGGACCGGTCGGGCGCGGTGGAGCGGACCACCCGCGCGCTGCGCCGACTCGGGGGGGAGGAGAGCACCGAAGCCGTCGCGCTGACGGAGCTCGCCTGCCCGTCGGACAAGGAGGAGCGCACCGTGACCGGCCTGGGCGCGCGCTTCAGCGGGCCGCGCGAACGGCACGCGCTGCTCGCCCGGTACCTGGCCCGGCTCGCCACCGACCGCCCGCTGGTCCTGTGGCTCGACGACCTGCACCTGGGGGCCGACAGCCAGCGGTTCGTCAAGGACCTGCTGACGTCGGACCACGAGGCGCCGATCCTGGTGCTCGGCTCGGTCCGGACCGAGGCGCTGGCCGAGGACCGGGCCCGCGCCCAGGCGGTGCAGGAGCTGCTCGACCTGGACCGCACCGAGCGGATCGAGCTGCAGCCCCTGGGGCGCGAGGAGCAGTCGGCGCTGGTGCGCGAGCTGCTCGGCCTGGAGCCGGACCTCGCGGCCCAGGTGGAGAGCCGCAGCTCCGGTAACCCCCTGTTCGCCGTGCAGCTCGTCGGCGACTGGGTCGCCCGGGGCCTGCTCGAGAGCGGAGACCGCGGCTTCCGGCTGGTGCCGGGGGTCGACGCGGGCTTCCCGGCGAGCCTCCTGGAGGTCTGGGAGGCGCGCCTCGACCAGATCCTCGAGGGCCACCGCCTGGAGGAGACGTACGCGCTGGAGCTCGCCGCGACGCTGGGGCAGTCGGTCGACCCGTTCGAGTGGCAGGACGCCTGCGACATCGCCGAGCTGGACGTGCCCTACGCCCTCGTCGACGACCTGCTGCGCCTGCGCCTCGCCGAGCGCTCGGACACGCCGGGAGGCTGGTCGTTCGTGCACGGCATGCTCCGGGAGGCGCTCGAGCGACGGGCCGACCAGGGGCGTCGGCGCGCGATCTGGGCCTCGGTCGCGGCCGACGTGCTCGAGGACAAGCCCGAGGCGGTGCGCCGACGGGCCCGCCACCTGCTCGCCGCCAACCGCACCGACGAGACCCCCGGCCCCCTCGCCCGCGCGGTCGTGGCGGAGCTGCGCCACGGGGAGTTCGCCCGCGCCGGCGAGATGCAGGAGCTGTACATGGCGGCCCTGGACCGGCTCGGGGTGCCGTTCGACGACGCGCGGCGCATCTACGGCGACGTGCTCGCCGCCCGGGTGCTCCGCCGCACCGGCGAGATCCAGGCGAGCGACGCGCTCGCCCGGGAGGCGCTCGACAACGCCCGTCGCTGCGATGACGTCAGCACCCTGGTGCACGCGCTGGCGACCGCCGGCAACTCCGCGGTCGCGGCCGGCGCCCTCGAGGACGCGGCGCAGCTGCTGGAGGAGGGGATCGACCTGGCCCGCGAGGAGCGGCTGACCTCCCGCGCCGGGGCGATGGCCAACAACCTGTCGTTCGTCTACATGCGCCAGGGGCGTCACTTCGACGGCATCGAGACCGCCCGGGAGGCGATCTTCGCGGGCGAAGCGGCGGGCGACCCCCACACCGTCGCCCAGGGCTACGGCCAGCTCGCCCGGTGCACCTGGCAGTCCGGCGACCACGTCACCGCGGAGTTCCTCCTGAAGGAGGCCAAGCTCCGCTACGAGCACATGGGCGCCCGCTGGGGCCTCGCTACGACCACCAACACGCTGGGCGAGCTCCTCCGCGCCCGGGGCGACCTCGCGGGGGCGGAGGCCGCCTACCGCGACGCCGCGGAGCGGTACGAAGCGTGCGGCAGCGGCGACGCCGTGTTCGCGCGGCTCAACGTCGCGATCACCCTGGCGGAGCGCAAGCAGCCCAAGCGGGCGCTGCGACAGCTCGGGGTGGTCGGCGAGACGCTGGAGCGCTCCGGCCGCGGCGGCATCCTCGCCGCGGTGCACGCCCTGAAGCTGGTGCCGCTGTCGGCCCTCGGCCGCTGGGACGAGTTCGACGTGGAGGTCGCCGGCGCCGAGCGCGAGCTCGCCCGGACCGGCCTGGTCGACCTCGACGTCGCCCGCTTCTCGCAGCGGGCCGGCATGACCTGCTACGCCGCGGAGCAGTTCGGCCGCGCTGCCCGCGCCTTCACCCTGGCCCGCGACCAGTGGGTCGCGATGGGGCGATTCGACGCCGCCGCGGAGGTCGAGCAGTACCTCGGGTGAGGTCGGCGCCCTGTCGTGGCGCCTCGATCCCGTCTATATCTGCTCGATGGACACGCTCCTGCCGCGCGCATTCGGGGTCGTCGCGACCCTCTTGCTCCTCGCCCGCCCGGCCGCCGCCGTCTGCCCGTCGGGAGTGCCGGTCCAGGGCACGCTCAGCTGCAGCTCGGTCATCTCCGGGAACCTGAACTACTTCGAGCCGAGCGACCTCGACTACTACACCTGCGGCTCGCCGTACGCCCCGCTGAACCAGGCGGGCCCGGAGGAGGCCTACGAGTTCACCTGCCAGGTGACCGGCTCGGTGACGATGGACATCTCGGGCCTCGCCTGCGACCTCGACATCTACATCCTGGGGCCGAACTGCAACCCCAGCACCTCGTGCCAGGCGGGCTCCACGGCGGCGAGCACGTCGACCGACGCGGTCACCTTCTCGTGCGTCGCGGGGCTGACCTACTACGTGCTGATCGAAGGCTGGGGCATGGCCTACGCGGGCTGCGGCCCGGGCTCCGGCAGCTACACCCTGAGCTTCGACGTCTCCGCGTCCACCGGCTGCCCGGAGGACTGCCTCGACGGCTTCGACAACGACTTCGACGGTGACGTCGACTGCGACGACAGCGACTGCAGCAGCGAGCCCTTCTGCGCCTGCGACGAGGACGACGACGGCTGGGAGGCGGTCTCCTGCGGCGGGCTGGACTGCGACGACTTCGACGCCGGCATCAACCCCGGCCAGGCCGAGATCCCCTACGACGGCATCGACCAGGACTGCGACGGCGCCGACGCCAACGACCTGGACGGCGACGGCCACATCGGCTGGCCCGCCGGCGGCTCGGACTGCGACGACGGCGACGTCAGCGTCTACTCCGGCGCGCCCGAGGTGTGCGACGGCGTCGACGACGACTGCGACGGCACGGTCGACGAGGGCACCGACTGCTACGACGACGACGGCGACGGCTTCACCGAGCTCGGCGGCGACTGCGACGACGGCAACTCCGCGCTGTCCCCCGCCGCGACCGAGGTGTGCGACGGCATCGACCACGACTGCGACGGGGTGGCCGACGACGACACCGCCGGCCTCGACGACGACGGCGACGGCTACACCGAGCTGGAGGGGGACTGCAACGACTACGACGTCGCGCTGAACCCCGGCCAGGTCGAGGTGCTCGGCAACGGGCTGGACGACGACTGCGACGGCGTCACGGACACCGGCGGGAGCGACCTGGACGGCGACGGCTACTCCGAAGGGGGCGGCGACTGCGACGACGACCAGCCGCTGGCGTTCCCCGGCAACCCGGAGGTCTGCGACGAGATCGACAACGACTGCGACGACGTCATCGACGAGGGCACCGAGTGCTTCGACGACGACGGCGACGGAATGACGGAGGTCGACGGCGACTGCAACGACGCGGACGAGACGGTCTACGAGGGCGCCCCGGAGGCGGTCGACGGGCTCGACAACGACTGCGACGGGAGCGTCGACGAGGGCACCACCGCGACCGACGACGACGGCGACGGCCTCAGCGAAGAGCAGGGCGACTGCGACGACGACGACGACACCGTGCACCCCGGCGCCGACGAGGCCGCCAACGGGGCGGACGACGACTGCGACGGGGACGTGGACGAGGGGCTGGCCGACGCCGACGGCGACGGCTGGACGGTCGAGGACGGCGACTGCGACGACGCCGACGGCTGGGCCGCCCCCGAGCTGGTCGAGATGTGCGACGGCGTCGACAACAACTGCGACGGCGAGGTCGACGAGGGGCTCGACTGCGAGGACGTCGATTACGACGACGAGGACGCCTCCAGCCGCCGCGGGGGCTGCACGTGCTCCTCCGGGGCGGCGACCGGTGACCTGTCGGCGGCGACCGCCGGCGGCCTGCTGCTGCTCCTGGGGCTCGTCCGTCGACGGCGACGCTCGACCGTCGCGCTGCTCCCGATCGTCGCGCTCGCGGCGCTGGCGTCCGGCTGCGGCCAGGACCAGGGGCTGAGCAAGGTCCAGCCCGAGGCGGAGCTCGGCCCCGAGCTGGTCGACCTGGGGGCGGTGGCGGTCGGCCAGACCGTGCTGTTCGAGCTGGAGCTGGCCCACGTCCGAGGCGACGAGGTCGAGCTGCACGAGGTCATCGTCGACGACGAGGGGGCGGGCTGGTTCAGCTTCGCGGGGGAGCTCGACGACGACGAGCCGACGGTCGTCGAGCGGGACGAGACGCTGGCGCTGCCGATGCGCTACGCCCCGACCCAGGAGGGCTGGCACGTCGCCGCGGTGACGGTCCTGGTGAGCGGCCGGGTCCCGGAGCAGGCGACGCTGGTGCGGGCCCGGGCGGTGCAGCCGCGGGCGACCCTCATCCCGGGGCTGCTCGACTTCGGCGACCGGGACGCGGGAGAGAGCCGCACGCTGTCGGTCACCCTCGTGAACGAGAGCGAAGCGCCGCTGATCGTCGCCCAGGCCTGGTCTGGGGACCCGGCGTTCGAGGTCTCCGACGAGCTGCCGATCACCGCCCCGGGGCTGGCGGAGGTGGACATCGCGGTCACGTTCACGGCCCAGGACAGCGAGCCGGTGACCAGCCAGATCGACCTCGAGATCGTCGACGGGCTGCTCGACCTCGCGCCCCTGGTGGTGCGGGGCAACGACTGCCTCAACGGCACGCCGAGCGCGTACGACCTGGACTCCGACGGCGTGACGTCGTGCGGGGGCGACTGTGACGACGACGACCCGTCCGCCCACCCCGGCGGCGTCGAGGTCTGCGACGGGACCGACACCGACTGCGACGGCGTCGTGGACGACGGGACCGAGTGCTACGACGACGACGGCGACGGCTACTCCGAGGACGAGGGCGACTGCAACGACGGCGACGACGCCGCCAGCCCGGGCCACAGCGAGGTGCTCGGCAACGGCGTCGACGACGACTGCGACGGGCTCGCCGACCTGGGCGAGAGCGACTTCGACGGAGACGGCTACGCCGACTTCGCGGGCGACTGCGACGACACGGATCCCGCCTCCTTCCCCGGCGCGATCGAGACGTGCGACATCGCCGACAACGACTGCGACGGCGTCATCGACGAGGACACCGAGTGCTCCGACGACGACGGCGACGGCCACACCGAGGCGGCCGGCGACTGCGACGACGACGATGACACCGTCTACACCGGCGCGACGGAGCTGCCCGACTGGGTCGACAACGACTGCGACGGCGGCATCGACGAGGACACGGACAACGGCGACGACGACGGCGACGGCTACGCCGAGACGGGCGGCGACTGCGACGACGCCAACCCGGCAGTGAACCCCAGCCGCCTCGAGATCGTGGGCAACGGCGTCGACGACGACTGCGACGGGACGATCGAGTAGGACGTCGGCCGGCTACTCCAGGACGTGCCCGAACAAGAACAACCACGTCGTCACCGACTCGAACCGCGGATCCGCCTCCGACGCCGGTGACACCGCCTCCGACGCCGTCGCCAACCAGAGCACCCGGATCAACTCCAGCAGCCCCCACCGCAGCGTCTCCGCCTGCAGCAGGGCATGCCCGTGCAGCTGCGCGGTCGCCACCGCCGCGAGCACGCGCCCGTGGTGCTGGGCGCGCCCCCTCGAGGCTGACCAGGTGACGTCCGCGCCGCCGGCGATCGCCTCGGCGACCGTCGCCCCCCACTCCACCGCGACCCGGTAGCCGGACCCGGCCGACCGGCCCTCCGCGTCGGCCCGCTGGGCGGCCGCCCGGGACGCTACGTCCTGCAGCCAGTCGGCGGGCGGCGGGAGCGCGACCTCCAGCCCCAGCTCCGTCGCCGCTTCGATCAGCTGGGGCATCGGGTCGAAGGTCTGGGCCATGCGGGCCAGCGTGCGGCGCATCCAGGCGACGTAGGCCGCCCGGGGGACCGACTGCGCCTCGTCGATCCGCACCTCGTCGGGGACCGTCCAGACCCGCAGCAGCATCTGGCGCAGGTCGACCCAGGGCTGCGGCTCGGCCGACAGGGGCACGCCCGTCAGGGCGCTGCGCGCCAGGCAGGCGCACTCGGTCCGGAGCGACGCGTGCCACTCCTCGCCGCAGACGATCAGGACGGCCGGATAGGCGAGGCAGGGCTGCGGCTTGGCCATCGGGCCGCCCGCGGCGTGCACCGCGCAGCCTCCGTCGTCCTCCTGGAAGGCGCAGCGTCCGTCGATGTCGGCGATGTTCAGCAGCTCCGCCGGCGCCGGCGCGGGGGCCGGCCCGAAGAGGTCCGCAGTCGGTCGATCCCGCCACGTCGGGCCGATCAGCTCGACGATGCGGTCCCGGTCCTCGGTCGACGCGGGCACCTGCAGGTACTGCGAGCAGCAGGAGCCCGATCCGTCGCACGCCGCCCGGAGCAGCGGCAGATGCAGCGGTCGCTGGGCGTCTTCCGGTCGCACCTCGCGCCCGATGAGCTGACCCTGGCGGGTGCGCCCCTGTGCATCGGTGGTGACCCTGGTGAACACATCGGGACGATAGCCGGTAGCGAGCGGCCGGCCCATCGGGTACAAAGCCCGCCCGATGGGCAACCTGATCTGGCTCCTGTCCGCTGTCGCGGCCCCCCTCATCTGGCTGATCCCCGACTTCATGGGCTTCGGTCACGACCTCTCCCCGGGGACGCAGGCCACGCTGAGCGGCCTCGCGATCGTCGGCTCCGCCTTCATGCTCTCGTGGGCGACCGAGCTGGCCGAGGACTACGTCCCGCCGTCCTTCGCCCTGATCGTGCTCGCGCTCGTCTCCGTCCTGCCCGAGTACGCGGTCGACATGCACATCACGTGGCAGGCCGGCCACGACCCCTCCTACAAGGCGCTCGCCGTCGCCAACATGACCGGCGCCAACCGGGTCCTGATCGGCGTCGGCTGGTCGATGCTGGTGTTCGCGCTGTTCGCCCAGACGCGCCAGAAGACGCTCGAGGTCTCGCCCCACCAGCGCCTCGAGCTGGGCTTCCTGCTGCTGGCGACCATCTACTCCCTGGTGATCCCCATCAAGGGCACGCTGTCGATCATCGACACGATCGTGCTCGTCGCGATCTTCGGCCTCTACGTGGCCCGAGCGCTCAAGTCCGAGCACGAGGAGCACCCGCTGGTCGGCCCCGCGCTGATGCTCCACAAGCGGCTCCCCCCACGGGGCCGGGTCACCGTGATCCTGTTCTTCCTGGTCTATGCCTGCGGCGCGATCTGGTTCTCCGCCGAGCCCTTCGCCGACGGCCTCGTGGAGCTCGGGCGCGAGTGGGAGATCGACGAGTTCATCCTGATCCAGCTGGTCGCCCCGCTGGCGTCGGAGTCGCCCGAGTTCATCGTCGCGATCCTGTTCGTGCTGCGCCACCGGGCGTCGACCGCCCTGGGCGCCCTGGTCAGCAGCAAGGTCAACCAGTGGACCCTCCTGGTCGGCTTCATCCCCGTCGTCTACGCCCTCTCCCGGGGCCAGCTGGAGCCGCTGGAGCTCGAAGCCCGCCCGGCCGAGGAGCTGCTGCTCACGTCGGCCCAGTCGCTGTTCGCGATCGCGATCCTCGCCGACCTCCGGTTCCGGCTGATCGAGGCGACCGCGCTCCTGGTGCTGTTCATCGTCCCCTGGTTCTTCCCCGCCGAGGGCTCCCACTACTTCTTCAGCGCCCTGTACTTCGTGCTCGCGCTGGGATGGGGCTTCCGGAACGACGAGAGCCGTCGCGGGATGGCGCGCCTGCTCCGGCTTCGCCAGTGAAGCTCGCCGCCCTCGCGCTGAGTGCGGCGCTCCTCGCCCCGGGTTGCTCCGGACGGGCCCCCACCCCGGCCCCCGAGCCGACGGCCGCCCCGACGGAGGCGCCGTCCGAGCCCGACCTGGCGACGACCTGCTGCACGCAATGCGACGCCGCCGCGTCGCAGGACCCGTCCGGGTTCGACATCTCCCTGGTCGCCTGCTCCGAGTACGCCCGAACCCCGGGCGTGATCAGCGCCGAGTGCCAGGCATGGTTCGCGGCGAACCCGAAGATGGTGCAAGACTGCTGGCGGGAGTAGGGATGGCACGACTGGACCTCTATCGCGACGGACGCTTCGTCAAGGGCCTGGAGCTCGGCGAGCGGACCTACCTGATCGGGCGGGAACCCTCGTGCGACCTGGTGCTCGGCGACAACCTCGTCTCGCGCCGACACTTCCAGCTCCGCTGGCAGGACGACGGCTACCTCCTCAAGGACATGGACACCCCCAACGGGACGCTGGTCAACGGCGTCCGGGAGTTCAACCGCAAACTCCGGGTGCCCGCCACTCTCCAGGTCGGCTCGGAGATGATGCTGTTCGACCCGGACAAGGGGGACGCCCCCGAAGAAGACGACGAGCTCCCCGAGTGGGCGCTCGACCTGGCCGACGACGAGTCGAGCACCATGCCGTCGACGGCCCACATCGCCCCCGCCGAGCTGAACCGCATGCAGGCGCGGGTGCGGGCCCGCCAGCGGCCCCACCTGCTCCAGCGGCAGGGCCCCAGGGGCACGGCCGAGGTGTTCCCCCTGGACACCAAGGTGTCGCAGATCGGCTTCGGGCCGGTCCGCATCTCGCTGGGCCCGTCGCTCAAGGGACGCGAGGAGGTGCTCGCCGAGGCGACCCGAATGGACGACGGCCGCGTGAAGATCCGCGCCAAGGGGCTGTTCGGCAAGGTCGAGGTCAACGGAAAGAACCGCAAGGAGGCCGTGCTGGGGAACGGCGACGCGGTGAGCGTCGCCGGCGTGCGGCTGGAGTTCCACGCCGGCCTGGAGGGCGGCCGGTAGCGAGTCGCTACCGCGCGATCGGCTTGCGCGCCCCCGAGCCCGTCGCCACGCCGTCCTCCTCCTCTTCGAGCTCCCGGAGCGTCGCTTCCAGCAGCTTGCGGCTGATCTCGATGAAGTCGCGCTCGGTGACGATGCCCACCAGGCGGCCGTCCTCCTCGACGACGGGCAGGCAGCCGACGCGGTGATCGCGCATCAGGGTGATCGCCTCGAGGGTCGAGGTGCCGGGGTTCACCGTGATCGGATCGGAGTGCATCACCTCGTGGATCGGGGTGACGTCGCCGGCCTTCAGCTTGCCGGTGGTGAACAGGCGCAGGATGGTCCGGTGGGTGACGATGCCGACGAGCTCGCCGTCGTCGCTCTCCACCGGCAGGTGCCGGATCCGCTCCCAGTCCATCAGCGACGCCGCGAGGTCGACGACGTCGTCCGGGTGCACCGTCTTGAGGTCGCGGGTCATCACCTGGCCGACCCGGCGGAAGCTCCGCCGCCAGTCCGCGCCTTCGTCGAAGCGCGCGAGGGACCAGGTGTGCACCGGGCGGCCGCGCCGCTGCCGGCGGGCCATCGCCGTCGTCAGGGCGCGGAACCGCTCCTCGGGCCGGCCCTGTCCACCGAGCTTCTCGAGCGAGTCGAGCATCCACCGCGCGCCGGTGCGGCCGCGGCGGACCCGCTCCTCGATGATCCCCATGTACCGGTCGATGTCGGCCGCGTCGATGCCCTGCGCGGCCAGCCCCTCGCGGGCCAGCGGGGCGAGGTCCTGGAGGATCAGGTCGTCGGCCGACTTGACCTGGTCCCCGATCCAGCGGAAGCGGGCCTGGAGGCCGTAGCGGGCGGCGGCGAAGAAGTTGTCCTTGGCGACGTCGAAGCTGAGCGCCTTGCTGACGTCGGGGTGGGTCAGCGAGACGCCCGCCATCAAGCCGAAGTAGAACGCGGCGTTGGCGACCTCGTCGGGCACGGTCGGCCCCGACGGGATGACGCGGTTCTCGATCCGCAGGTGGGCGACGTTGTCCTTCACGCCGTAGCAGGCCCGGTTCCAGCGGTAGACCGTCCCGTTGAAGAGGCACAGCGCTGAGAGCGGCGGCATGACCCCCCGGGCCAGCAGGTCCGTCGACGGCTCCCCCAGGTCACCGGTCAACATGACGCGGAAGGTGCTGATGTCCTCCTGGAAGATCTCCAGGATCGACTCCTTGAGCCAGCCTCGTCCGAAGCTGACCCGCGTGCGCTGTCCGCGAGCCTGGTGGGTCTTGCTGCGCACGTCCACCGACTGCTGGAACAGCGCGATCCGCGTCTCCTGCCACAGGCGGTTGCGCAGCAGCAGCGGCGAGTTGACCGCCACGGCGAGCACCGGCGCGGTGACCAGCTGGGCGAGGTTGTACAGGCGCGCGAACTCCTCCGGGCCGGACTGGAAGTGCAGCTGGAAGCTGGTGTTGCAGGCCTCCAGCATGATGTTGTCGTGGCTCAGGTTGAGCTCGTCGACGCCCTTGATGAGCATGCGGAACTCGCCGCCGCTCAGGCTCGTCATCAGCCGGTTCAGCTCGTAGTAGCGCGGCTTCGGGGTCATGTGGTCCATCGTCAGATGGGCCGGGGTGATCGTCGGGAGGATGCCGACGAGCAACACGTCGGCGCCCTCGGCGCGAGCCGCCTTCGACGCCACCCGGCGGACCTCCTTGAGCTCCTCCTCCATCTGCCGCAGGCACCGGCCGCCGAACTCGAGCGGCGTGAGGTTCGCTTCGATGTTGAACCTGCCGAGCTCGGTGGTGAACCGGTCGTCGTCCCCCAGGCGCGCGAGCGTCTCCACGGCCTTGGGCGACGGGCCGCCGGAGGGGTCGATCAGGAACATCTCCTGCTCGGCCCCGATCCGTCGGATCCCCGACTCGATGTGTCCACCATCCACCATGCGCTGGAGCGCGGTGACGTCGTCCAGGAGCGCCCGCGTGAAGCGACGCAATTCCTGCTTGCTGGACTCTTCCGCGACCTTCTGCTCGCCCATGCCTCGCCCCTGCTGCTGGAGGCGACAGCTTAGCGGAGCCGCTGGCAACGGGCGTCGTCGGCCCCCGGCCGGGGATCTCGGCGAAGACGAGGCGATTCGTACCCGATTCCCCTGAAGCTCCCCGCGATCCGTCCGATAGAGCGTCCTGCAGGCCTCTCGGAGTTCGCTATGAAGTACAAGACCCTCCTCATCCTGACCGGCACCCTGGCGCTCGCGGCGTGCGGCGCTTCCGACGACCCCCGCGGGTTCAGCGGAACGGACGGCGGCTCCGGGACCTACGCAGCCCACGACATGGCCATCCAGATCTGTGTCGGCTACGGCGACGGCGTCGCCAACGCGGACGTCAAGGCGTACCGGGAGGGCGGCGCGGTGGCGGCCCAGTGGACCACCGACGGGCTCGGCTGGTTCGACCTGGACGCCGACGTCTTCGACTACACCGAGGAGGAGTTCACCTTCGTGGCGACGAAGGGTCGCTGGTCGGTCGAGTGGCAGATGCCCGATCGCCCCGGCGACGAGGAGGAGTTCTGCCTGGAGGCCGACGAGGACGTGATGATCGGCGTCTTCGACACCGAGTGGGACATGCCGAGCAACACGCTCAACACCCTGGCCCCCATCGACTACGCGTTCATCGTCGAGGAGGACGAGTCGCTCATCTGGACCCTGGAGAACGTGCTGGAGTCCGACGAGGTCGCGGCCGAGTACGACGTGCTGATGTTCGGCGACGGCACCCTGGAGCGGGTCGAGGCGCTGGACCTCGAGGACCCCATCGACGTCGCCACCAACGGACTGCGCGAGGCCATCGAACAGGGCACCTCGGTCTACTTCTCTGGCCACGACGGCGCGCTGGTGGAGGTGCTCTTCCCCGAGTACATCGACTGGGTCGGCGACGACGAGGACATCTTCCCGGTCGGCCCGCCCCACGAGGCGCCCCTGGACGTGACCGACGCCGTGCTGGAGAGCCGCCTGAGCGCGGTGGTCGGCGACAGCGAGGCGCAGCGCCTGGTCGCCTTCGGGCACCCCGAGGTGCCCCGAGCCTGGCTGACGGTCGAGAGCGTGCACCCGGACGTCGCCGTGCGCGCCTACGAATCGGAGGAGAGCATCCCCGCCGCGGTCTCGTTCCAGCCCTTCGGCGAGGGCACGGGGACCGTGACGTGGGTCGGGTTCGGGAACATCGGCCCGGAGTTCATGACGCCCGGCGCGAGGGCCATCCTCGGGGAGCTCGCGCTGCGCCAGTAATCGCTCGAGGCGGAGGAGACAGGAGCCCGGTGACCCCCGCGGTCGCCGGGCTCCTCTCGTTCTCGCTCAGCCTCCGAGCAGCCGGTTGAGCGAGCCCTGGGCCTGCTGCCACCGGCAATGGCTCATCTCCTGCTCCGACGCCCGGAACGCCTCCAGGACCGCCTGCACGTCCGCCTGGCGCGAGCGCGGGCGGCGCCCCACCGCCGGACGGGCGGACAGCGCGCCGCGCAGCAGGCCGCGGAGGAGCGCGCCCGGCCGGCGACCGTCCCGCGCGCTGCGGTAGAGGTCGGCGAGGAGCTCCAGCCCCATCTGGGGACCGCGGGCCCACGCCTCCCGCGGCATCGCGCCCAGCAGCATCTTCAGCCGACCCTCCCCCCAGGCGCGCGCCTCGTCGGCGGCCGGCGGCTCGGGTCGCTCCTCGAGCATCAGCGCGGCGCCGGGCTCCAGCGTGACCTGCGGCGCCCCCGCGAAGCGCGAGCGGTAGCCGAGGAGCAGCCCCCGGACCGCCAGGTCCGCGTCGGCCAGCTCGCAGGGGAGCTGCTCGTCGAACCCGCCGGCCTCCTCCAGGAGGGCCCGGGAGAAGAGACCCGCCCGCGAGGAGACGGCAAACACGAGGTCGCCGTCCGCCAGCGGGCTGCGCACCGGGAGCACCCGCCCCCAGCGAGCCACCGACAGCGCCGACGACGGCGGATCGTCGTCGGTGGTCGACAGGGCGCAGGCGAGGGCGCCCGCGTCCGGCCAGGTCGTGGCGGCGGCGGCGGCGGCGGCGAGCCAGCCGTCCCCGGGCGTGGAGCCGGCCTGGAGCAGGGCGATCCAGGGCGCGCTGGAGGCGGCGGCGCCGCGGTTGGCCATCGCCGCGGCGGAGACGCCGCTGGCCGCGTGCACGACCGACGGGCTGGCCTGGACGGCCGAGATCGCCGCGAGCAGGGCGGGCTCCCGCTGGGCCACGACCACGACCTCGTCCCCCGATCCGGCCTGGCCGGCGACGACGCCCAACGCGCGCGCGAGCCAGCCCTCGTCGCCCCGGCGGGCCAGGAGCACGACCGAGACCGGACTGGCGGGCCTGGGGATGGTGACCTCCAACTGCCCGCTCATCGTAGCGCTGCCGGGTCCTCACGCGCCCCGCGGCCGGAGCGCGGCCGCTGGTATGGTCCGCGCGTGCGCCCCTTGTACGTCCTGCTCGCGTCCTTGCTGATCCTCACCGGCTGTCCGGAAGACGGACCGCTCGGGGGGGCCATCGTCCCAGATGACGACGACGACGTGGCCGGCGACGACGACGACGGCACCGGCGACGACGACGAC
>CAYQEG010000026.1:9058-53749 GCA_964416435.1 uncultured Rickettsiales bacterium | reverse complement strand
GCCAGCCGGGGGCGAGATGGGCTGTCTCGGCACGGGTTGGCGGGGTGGGCCGCCAACCGGGGGCGAGATGGGTTGTCTCGGCGTTGTCTGGCGGCTGGTGGCGCCAGCCGGGGGCGAGATGGGCTGTCTCGGCACGGGTTGGCGGGGTGGGCCGCCAGCTGGGGGCGAGATGGGTTGTCTCGGCGTTGTCTGGCGGGCTGGGGGCGCCGGCGGGAGCCTCGGGCGTGGCTGCTCACCTACCCATGCGGAAGCTCGCTAGTAGCCGCGGCTCGCGTTGGCGAGCACGTTGGCCAGGATCTGCAGCCCGATGATCCAGATCAACGGAGACAGGTCGAAGCCGCCGGTCCGCTGCGGGTCGAGCAGCCTGCGCGTCGGCGTGTAGAGCGGGTCCGTCAGCTTGCTGAGGTAGTTGCGCGGGAACTGGTGCGGGTTGGGCACGACCCAGCTGATGATCGCCTCGACGAAGAGCAGCATGGCCAGCAGGTGGAGCAGCTGGACGACGATGTCCATCAGGTCTTCTTGGCCTTCGTCTTCGACGCCTTCGGCTTCGCCTTGGCGGTCTTGGGCCTGGCCTTGGGCTTCGCCTTGGCCTTGGCCTTCGGCTTCGCCTTGGCCTTGGCCTTGGGCTTCGCGGGGGTCATCAACCCTCCGACACCCGCGGCGTGCGCTTCCTTCCCGTCGTCCCAGGGGGCGAGGTAGCCGCCGGTGTCACCCGACGGAACGCCCGCGGGCCCGTCCGAGCGCTTCCAGCCGCCGGAGACCCCGGCCATCCAGTCGCCGTCGCCGGCGCGGAACTTGAGCAGGTACCAGTCGGTCTTGCCGTCGGCCTCGGTCTCGAGGGTGAAGGACTCCACCTGCTCGATCTCGTCGGGGGGACCGAAGTCGGAGCCGGCCAGCCAGACCGCGAGGTCCGCTTCGGCCATGGCGGGGCGGCTGCGCAGCTTCGCCGGCATCGCCGACGCCTTCTTGGCCGTCTTCAGCCGCAGGTAGGCCTCCCGGCGGGTCAGCGGGTTGCGGGCCAGGCGCCCGACGAGGTCGGCGTCGGGCGCGACGCCGGCCTGGAGCGCGGCGGAGAGCTTCTCCATCGGCGGGAGGGCCGGGTCGATCGTCGCCAGTTGGGGCTCGGGCTCCGGCTCGGGCTCGGGCGGGCTGGCCCGGGTCTCGAACGCCTTGCCGATGTCCGGAAGCCCGTCGGCGAGGATGGTCGGGAGCTCGTCCTCGATGTCCGCGGCGGCGGGCGGAGGGTCGTCGGGAGCAGCCGGCGTCGCCACCGGCTCGGGCGCCGGAACGGCCTTGGGCACGGGCACGGGATCGGGGGCCGGGCGCGGGTGGTTGCCCGGATCCATCCGGCTCGCCATCTGCTTGTCCAGGCGACTGAGTCCCCACACCACGGCCGCAGCCAGGATGAGCGCGATGAGCCAATGCATGCTGGCCTCTCCTCCGAGCCGAGGATACGCAAGTCCGACGCGGTTTCGTAGGTGCGGCGGGCAAGACCGACCCATGGCTGGAGGTTTGTCCCACCCGATCTTTTCGAATCAGGCCCTCAAGACGTCGCCGCACGGGTCGATAGGTCCCCATGAGCCCCCGAGGCAGGACGCCTCGACGCCTGGAGGATTTCCATGACGGACCGCATGACCCGCACGCTGATGAGCCTGGCCCTCGCCGCCGGCCTCGCGGCGTGTGACACCAGCTACGACGCCACGGCCCCGGTCGAGAGCGACGCCCAGGCCTTCTCCTTCCAGGAGCCGGCAAGCTTCAGCATCGAGCGCGTGCCCGAGGGCACCTTCCACATCCCGTGCCTCGCCGACTCCGGCGAGCCGGACGACGACGCAGCTTCCGCCATGGCCGCCTCCTGGGACTCCCCGGTGACCCGCAGCGCCTGCGAAGGCAACGTCGACTTCTTCACGATGGACTTCGAGGAGGGGCAGCCGGCCGAGGTCGTCGCCCGCTTCAACCGGGCCGAGGGTGACCTCGAGCTCGTGATCAGCGATCCCGACGGTCACATCGTCGCGAGCAGCGAGATCCGCGGCGATCGCGCCGTGGCCGAGCTGGTCGCGGGCGCCGCCGGGACCTACCGCATCGTGGCCGTGCTGACGGGCGACCGCGGGGGCCAGGGCGGCACGACCTACACGCTGCGCGTCAAGGACCCGCTGGCGGTCTGCAACAGCGACCCCTACGACAGCGCCGACGTCGACGTGCCCCTGGACTCGGTCGACGGCGTGCTCGCCGACCTGGCCGCCTGCGAGGGCGACGAGGACTGGTTCACGTTCGAGGCGACGCAGGGTCAGGCGCTCTCCGTCGCGATCGACAGCTGGTCCGACCTGGGCGACGTCGACTTCGCCCTGTACGACCCGGCGGGCGAGTACGCCGGCGGCGCGTTCGGCGAGGCCGACTACGAGCAGTTCGAGACCGAGGCCAACGCGACCGGCGAGTACCGGGTCCTCGTGTTCCTGGCCGACGGCGCCCAGGCGGGCGTCCCGTACGACATCGAGGTGCATGTCCGCGAGTGTTGAGGTGTGGGGACTGTGTGGTGGACCGGGCGGGCAGGCCGGGCCCTCTCTCGTTCTGGCGTAGCATTCGCGCGTGGATCTCAGCGGCCAGCTCCCCCTGACCTTCGGACGGTTCACCCTGCTGTCGCTCCTGGGCGAGGGCGGCATGGCCCGGGTCTACGCGGCGGAGTTCACCGGCCCCGCCGGCTTCCGCAAGCTCGCCGCCGTCAAGGTCATCCGCGCCGAGGCGATCGGCGGCGACGAAGGGCGCATCGCCGCGCTGGTCAACGAGGCCCGCGTCGGCGGACTCCTCAAGCACCCCAACATCGTCGACACCTACGACTTCGGCGTCGTCGACGGTCACCCCTACGTCGCCATGGAGCGCATCGACGGGGTGGACGTCGCGCGCATGTTGAGCTCGGTCGGTCCTCCGCCGCCGGCCCTCGCCCTCGACCTGCTGGCGGCCGTCTGCGCGGGGCTCCATCACGCCCACGAGGTGAGCGATCGGGGCCGCCCGCTGCACCTCGTCCACCGCGATCTGAAGCCGAGCAACGTGCTCGTCGGAGTCACGGGGGAGGTCAAGGTGATGGACTTCGGGTTGGCCAAGGCGACCGCCCTGGGCATCGACCAGACCGGCAGCGGAGTCATCAAGGGGAGCCCCCCGTACATGTCGCCGGAGCAGCTCCGGGCGAGCCCGCTGGACCGCCGATCGGACCTGTTCGCGGTCGGCACGCTCGGCTTCGAGCTGCTCACGGGCGAGCGGTTCTTCGCCCAGGAGACGCCGATGAGCATCGTCGGGGCGATCGTGTCGGTGGACGCCCTGACGGCCCCGCCCAGTCGGCTCGACCTCGCCGACGAGCGCGCCCCCGGCATCGTCGCCGTGCTCCGTCGCTGCCTGCGGGGCGATCCCGACGAGCGGTTCGACAACGCCGACGATGTCCGGCGCGCGGTGCTCGAGGTCCGCCGCTCGATGACGACGGACGACGACCTGGCCGACTGGCTGGCCGACAACGTCGCCCAGGTCCTGCCCACCTCGGACTACGAGCCGGCCCGGAGCGACGGCGAGACGACGGACGGCCCGGTCGGGTGGGACCGGCCGCTCAGCCTCGACCCGCCCCCGTCAGAGGGGGAGGCGACCCCGTCGGCTCCGTCGCCGGTCCTCCGGCGCGGCCGCGGGACGGGCGGCGGCTCGGCGATCCCGCTGGCCGCGGTCGGGGTGGTGCTCGCGTTGGTGGTCGTCGTCGCCTTGTCGCTCCTGGGGCGCGAAGACGTCGCGCCCACGACGACGACGGCCGAAGCGCCCTCGCCGTCGTCCGTGCGCTCGCTCCGGGTGACGCCGTCGGGCCTGCCGGAAGGGCAGCCGAGCCTCTCGCCGTCGGGGGCGTTCGTGGTGTTCGCCCGCCTCGAAGACGACTTGGGACGGCTGTGGGGGATGGAGATCGACTCGGGACGCCAGGTCCGGCTGCTCCCGGCGGACCAGCAGGGCTACGAACCGGCGGTCTCCCCCGACGGCGGCCGGGTGGCCTTCCGGACCGACGGGGAGGCCGGCGGGATCTACGTCGCCGCCCTGCCCCCCGAAGGTCTCGGACCGATGGTCGACCGTCGCCGCCTGACCGACTTCGGCTTCCACCCCGCGTGGTCCCCGGACGGGGAGCGGCTGGTCTTCTCGACGGGCGAGTACGAGAACTCCGCCGACATCAGCTACCAGAGCGTCAACAGCGACCTGTGGACCGTCGACCTGGGCACCGGGGCGATGGCGAAGCTGCTGGACGGCGCCACCGCCGGCGACGCCAACATGCCGGTGTGGTCCCCCGACGGCCGCTGGATCGCCTACTGGGGCATCGACGCCGCGGGCCAGCGCAACGTCTGGGTGCTCCCGGCCGAGGGTGGCGAGCCGCGCGCCGTGACCGACGGGCCGGCGCTCGACTGGAACCCGCGCTGGACGGACGGGGGCCGGAGCCTGCTGTTCGTCTCGCACCGCAGCGGGGCCGGCGCGATCTGGCGGCTGCCGTTCGACCCGGACCAGGGGGTCGCCTCGGGGCCGGCGGTCGCCGTGACCACGGGCGGGGCGGGCATGCCCGGCTTCCTGAGCCCGGACGCGGCGGGGCGGCGGCTCGCGTTCCACGAGCTGTCGCGGCGCTGGAAGCTGAACGTGCTGCGGCTCGACGCCGCCACGGGCGAGCCCACGTCGGCGATCCGGCCGCTGACCCGGGGCGAGCGGTCGATCCTGGACGCGAGCCCTTCTCCCAGCGGCGACCGCGTCGTCTTCTGGGAGCGGGGCGACGTCGAGGATCTCTGGCTGCGGGACCTCGAGGGCGACGCAGTCCTGCGCCTGACGGACGACCCGGCGCTGGACCGGTACCCGACGTGGACCCCGGACGGGGCCTGGATCTCCTTCGTCAGTACGCGGGGCGGCAGCTGGGGGCTGTGGCTGGTCCGCCCCGACGGCACGGACCTGCGGCAGGCGGCCGAACACATCGGCTGGTCGCTCCCGCGCTGGTCCCCCGACGGCCTCCGGGTCGCCGGCTGGGACCCCGAGGCGAAGCGGCCCGTCCTCGTCACCCTGGGAGCCGACGACCTCCGGGAGGTCTCCCGCGAGCCGATCCTCGTCGGCCTGCCCGAGGGGGCGACCGTCAACGTGGGCGGCTTCTCGCCCGACGGTCGGCGCCTCCTGCTCGGGTTCGAGGAGCCCTACACCTGGACGCACAGCTACTACATCTACGACCTGCAGGAGCGCCGGGCCGAGCCGCTGGAGCAGCACGACCTCGTCTGGTTCCGCTGGCTCGACGACGGACACCTGCTCGCCGCGGGCGAGGAGGGCATCGCCCGGGTCAGCTGGCCGGGCGGCGAAGTGGAGATCCTGATGGAGCTGCCCGATGACGGGCAGGTGACCTGGTCGGGCGAGCTGTCGGCCGATCGGTCGACGCTGGTGATGGTGCGCGGCTCGGAGACGGTCGAGCTACGGCTGATCGAGCTGACCCCGTAGCCGCCGCCGGGCGAGCGCGAGGGGGAGCAGGAGCAGCCAGCCGGGGTGCGCCCGGCCGCTCCCCGCGCAGCCCGCTACGCAGCCGGGCGCCGCGGCCATCGAGTCGTCGATCGCGTCGCACTCGGGTACGCCGTCACCGTCCCGGTCGTCCCAGCGCTCGATGAGGTCCCCGTCGCAGTCCTGGTCGAGCCCGTCGCAGATCTCGGTCGCGCCGGGGTACAGCCCGGGATCGTCGTCGTCGCAGTCGTCGTCACACTGGCTCACGCCGTCGACGAACTCGTCCGTCGCCGGGTCGCAGTCGTTGTCGACGTGGCCGGGCTGGTCGCACACCTCGGCGGTGCCGGGGAACTGGTCGGCGTCCGTGTCGTCGCAGTCGCCGTCGCAGATCGACGCCCCGTCGCCGTCGCCGTCGAGCTCCTCCTCGGCGACGTCGCCGTCGCAGTCCTGGTCGATCCCGTCGCAGACCTCGACCGCGGCGGGGTGGATGTCCGGGTCGCCGTCGTCGCAGTCGGCGCCGTCGCCCAGGTCCGCCCCCTCGTAGCCGTCGCCGTCGGCGTCCGGGTCGACGCAGTCGGGCGCGCCGTCGCTGTCGAGATCGGCGAACTCGTCGACCAGGGAGCCGTCGCAGTCCGCGTCGATGTCGTCGCACGCCTCGTCGGCGTCGGGGTGGATGTCCGCCTCGAAGTCGTCGCAGTCGCCGGTGGTGGAGGACTGGGTGAGGCCGTCGTCGCAGTCGCCGTCCTCGTGCTCGACCTCCAGGTCGTCCCCGCCGTGGCCGTCGGCGTCCTGGTCCAGGAAGCAGGTGATGGAGTCGAACCCGTTGCAGTCCTGGTCGACGTCGTCGCCGACCACCTCCGGCGCGCCCGGGTAGGCGTTGGGGTCGTCGTCGTCGCAGTCGCCGTCGCAGGGGTGGTCCCCGTCGCCGTCGGTGTCGAGCTCGCTGTCCGGGAGCACCCCGTCGCAGTCGGTGTCGACGAGGTCGCAGCCCTCGGGCGCCCCCGGGTAGAGGTCGCTGTCGCCATCGTCGCAGTCGCCGTCGACGGTCGCGTCGTCGCCGCAGTCACCGGTGGAGATGTCGTAGGGGTCGCCGGCGCCGTAGCCGTCGGCGTCTTCGTCGGGCCAGCAGGTCGCGGTGTCGTCGCCGTCGCAGTCCTGGTCGATGCCGTCGCCGGGGATCTCGACGGCGCCGGGGTAGATGGCGGCGTCGCCGTCGTCGCAGTCTCCGGGCAGGTCGGTCTGGCCGACGTCGTCGGTGCAGTCGCCGTCGGCGTCCATCGCGACGCCGTCTCCCCACCCGTCGCCGTCCAGGTCGACGAAGCAGGTGACGAGGTCGGCGCCGTCGCAGTCCTGGTCGATGCCGTCGTCGCTGGTCTCCGGGGCGCCCAGGAAGGCGGACTCGTCGTCGTCGTCACAGTCGTCGGAGTTGCCGGACAGGCCCGGGCCCGTGCAGCTGCCCTCCAGCCCCAGGGCGACGTCGCTCGAGCCGTAGGTGTCGCCGTCGAGGTCCGCGAAGCAGGAGACCGCGTCGACGCCGTTGCAGTCCTGGTCGATCCCGTCGCTGGGGATCTCGGTGGCGCCCGGGTAGCGGTTGGGGTCGTCGTCGTCGCAGTCGTTCTCGCAGGACGACCCGTCCCCGTCCTCGTCGCAGACGCTCAACGTGAGCGCGGGGGAGACCGACGCCAGGGCGCCGTGCTGGATCGGGTAGGCGATGAACCGAGGGCTCTGGTGGTCGACGACGATCCGCAGGCGGGCGTGGGGGGAGCGGTTGGCGGTGGCGAGGTCCGTGGTGGCGTCCCACTCCAGCGAGTGCTCGGTCCCCTCGGGGCTGGCCTCCAGGTCGGTGGTCGGGCCGGACGCCGGGGTGAGCGTCGCGTCGGTCCAGCTCCCCGAGCCGAGGAGCGAGTACTCCAGGTGCACCGAGGGGGCGGGGTCCGACTCGGCGTCGACGAGCAGGAACGACACCTCGATGGAGCCGGCCTCGATCGCCACCGGGGAGAACCCGTGGATCGCCGCGGCGGGGGTCGGGCCCACGGCCAGGGCCACGGGGTGGGTCGGGTTGTTGGGCAGCAGCGGGTCGGTCAGGCGGTGGTTGACGTAGACGGAGAACGGCGCCTGGTCGTCGAGCTTGGCGAGATCCAGATCGCCGTCACCGTCGACATCCCCGGGCTCGAACTCGAAGCCCGACTGGTTGCTCGACGACGACCACGCCAAGGTCAGCCCTCCGGTCCCGTCGTTCGAATACAGCCGGTCGGGGGCGCTCGACCCTCCGATGAAGACGTCCTCGTCGCCGTCTCCATCGGAGTCGATGAAGCGAGCCGAGACGCTGCGTTCAGCCTCGGGGCTGTCCCAGGCCAGGCTGAAGGCTCCGGCGCCGTCCCCTGCGTAGATCCGGTTGACCTGATCGCTGAGCTGCCAGCCGTTGGCGACAAGCAGGTCGAGGTCTCCGTCGCCGTCCCAGTCTGCGAGGTCGACGGTGCTGGTCAGGTCGCTCTCGGGGCTCTGCCAGGGGACCGCCGCGGCCGCGAAGCCGTCGCCGTCGTTCAGGAACACCAGGTTGGGGCCAAGCTGGTCGGCCGCGGCGAGGTCCAGGTCTCCGTCGTCGTCGACGTCGCCCCAGGCGAGGTCATGACACTCCAGCGTGTACGCCCCCGAGTCCCAGGCCGGAGTCGTATCGAGCGATGTGCCCAGGTTCTCGTAGACGTAGACGGGGCTGCTGTCGCTGCCGCAGATCGCCAGGTCCAGGTCTCCGTCTCCGTCCCAGTCCGCGAAGGCCGCTTCGCGGCTCTCGGGCACGTCGGTGGCCTCCCAGGCGGCGACGCCGTGGACCAGTCCGCCAGTGGTGCCCAGGAAGAGCTTGTCGCTCGGACCGGCGCGCGCGACCACGAGGTCGAGCAGGTCGTCGCCGTTGACATCGCCCCACGCCACGCCATACGTCAGGTCGGTGTCCGCGATGAGCACCGAGGTGCCGTCGAACCCGGTCCCGTCGTTGAAGAACATGGCCGCGTTCCCGCTGCCGCCATATCCGACGACCAGGTCGAGGTCGCCATCCTGGTCGAGGTCGCCCCAGGCGCCCCCGCGGGCGGCGAAGGCGTTGGGGATGGCCTGGTCCACGAAGCCGCCGGCGCCGTCGTTGTCGAAGACCTCGTTGGCCTGGCCGTTGCCGTTGACGCCGCTGGCGAGGGCGAGGTCGAGGTCGCCGTCGTTGTCCCAGTCCGCCCACGAGACGGCCCGGGTGATGTTGTTGGTGTTGGGGGTCCACGAGGACGACGCGAGGTCGGGCTCCGCCGCGCCGTCGTTGTCGTAGACGCGGACCGGCTGCGACTGGTTGCCGACCGCGACGTCGAGGTCGCCGTCGTTGTCCCAGTCGCCCGGGTCGACGCTGTGGGTGTACTCGCTCTCAGGGGACAGCCAGCCCTCCGCCAGGCAGGTGGACGGGTTGCCCGCGCAGTCGCCGTTGTTCTCGTAGACGTGGTTCTGGTCGTTCTGGCTGGCCTCGAAGACGTCGAGGTCGCCGTCGTTGTCCCAGTCCCCCCACTTGCACCAGGCGCCGTCGTTGCCGCTGGGCTCGGTCCAGCCCACCGCGAGGCAGGTGGCGGGCGTCGTCGCGCAGGTCCCGTCGTTGGCGTAGACGACGTCGGAGGTGCTGTTGGTGGCGCAGAGCAGCAGGTCCGCGTCGCCGTCGCCGTCCCAGTCGCCCCAGGCGGCGCCGGAGGACTTGTCGATGGTGGGGGCGTTCCAGGCGGCGCTGAAGCTGCCCGCGCCGTTGTTGGCGTAGACCCGGCTGGGACGGGTCCAGTCGGCGTTGGCGACGGCCAGGTCGAGGTCGCCGTCGTTGTCCCAGTCGGCGAACGCGACGCCGCCGTTCTGCTCGTTCTCGGTGGAGAACCACAGGGAGCTGAACTGCCCGTCGCCGTCGTTGGCGTAGACCCGGACCGGGTCGCCGGTGCCGTTGGAGGCGCCGTAGTTGGAGATCGCGAGGTCGAGGTCTCCGTCCCCGTCGACGTCGCCCCAGGCGACTCCGTTGCTCTGCTCGGAGAGGGTCGAGTCCCACCCGAACACCAGGTCGCCGCCGACGTTGTCGTACAGCCGGACGGGGTCCTGGTGGCTGGCGACGACCAGGTCGAGCAGCCCGTCGCTGTCGGCGTCTCCCCAGGCCGGCTGGTACGAGAACCACTCCTCGGTCGATTGCCAGGCGGGGTCTGCGTCGAGCACCGCGAGCCCCGCGGCGCCGAACTCGCCGCCGCCGCAGCCGCACGTGGCGGTCAACGCAGCGCAGATCGCGGCTGTCGCCCGTCCCCTCGGCATTCCGTCCTCCGGGGGCATCGTACCCCCGAGCCCGCCGCGGTTCCCGGTGACCCTGGCTCCGCCGCCTGGGACCGCCTACCCAGGGGCGTCTGTCGCGGGGTGTGGCCGCCGGGTGGACGGCGACGGGAGTCCCGTCTTGCGCGCCGGGCCCCGCCTCAGCCGGAAGGCGAACCCGTCCAGCTTGCGCTCGTCGCTCGGGGTGCCGTCGCGGTACAGGAACAGGCTCGGGATCTCGGCGCGCCGACGCAGCAGGCTCTCGGCCACCAGCGACGGTCCGCAGCCCCAGGGACCGACGACCACGAAGCCGTCCACCTGGTCCTGCCTCCACGCGTGCAGGACGGCGCCGACGGTGATCGGCGCCTCCCCCACCGGGTTGCGCCCCATCGCCGCGAGCGACTCGGCCCGCGTCGCGCGCGGGTCGGGCTGCGGCAGCCAGGGGTGATGCCGGCGAGCCACCGCGTAGAGGCGGGCGCGCACCGCCGCCAGCGCGACCTTCGACGCCGCGTTGGTCAGCCGGTCGGTCGGCAGCCCGATCAGCTCGTCGGACCGCTCGGCGGCGAAGTACTCCGCCATGCTGGAGGCCGGATCGATCAGGACTCGCAGCCCCCGCTCGTTGAGGCCCCGCAGCAGCCCGTCCGACGCGAAGTCGTCCAGGCGCAGGTAGACGTCGCCCGCGATCATCACCCGGGCCGCCGCCTCCAGGTCCGGCCCCTCCGCCGACAGCTCCGCGAACCGCTCCGATGCCCGCTCCACCAGCGCCCGCAGGTCCCGGAACCACCTTGTCTGGGCCCGGATCGCCGCGATGCGTCTTCCCCCGGGCCGATCCGCCATCGCCACCAGCTCGTCCGCGAGCTCCTCGTACAGTCGGTCGATCGGGGCGGGGTCCTCCCACCCCGCCCGGTGCCACGCTCGCAGCTGGCTCAGGAGGTCCCAGGCCACCACGCTGGCGTACATCCGCGTCACGAACTGCACGGAGTAGCCCCGCGGCGGCCCCCCGTGGCGCAGCGCGACCCGGTCGTCCAACCCCAGCCGCCGCAGGTTCTGCTGGTCCTTGATGCTGAACATGCAGTTGCGGCACATCCCGCTGCCGGTCACCTGCATCAGCAGCGTGCGGCCCGTCGGCGGCTGCTCGTCCAGGTGGTGTCGGTAGGCGCCCCAGATCATCTGGTAGGGCAGGCACTCCTTGCCCGAGCAGTCCTTGCGTCCCGCGGCCAGCGTGACCGCGTCGGCCGGCCCTGACGCGACGGCGTCGAAGCCCAGCGACCGGTAGAAGGCGGCGTTCAGGGCCGCGTAGCGGTCGCCCATGGCGTAGGTCACGATGCGGCTCTGGCGCTCCTCGTCCAGCGGCCTTCGAACCAGCGGCTCCAGCGCCTCCAGCGGCTCGGCGGGCGCCGCCGACGGGGCCTCGTCGTGGCGCCGCACCGCGTGCAGGAACGCCTGCACCCGCGTGACGTAGCCGGCCGCGCCGCCGTGCCCGTCGCTCTCGAGCACGGTGTGGGGGTGACCCTGCAACAGCTCGGAGAAGATCTGCTCCCCGAACGAGGCCGGACCGCAGCCGAAGGAGCTCAGGAGCAGCGGGTACAGGTCCCCCTGCTCGCGGCTGTACAGCGCCGTCCGCACCGCCCGCGCCAGGTCGGACCACGCCACCCGGCTCACGTTCGGCAGCCGCCGCGGCAGGTCCAGGCAGTCCTGGGGCACCGCCAGCGCGCCCTCCTTGCGCAGCAGGTGCGGCAGGCGGGCGTTGGTCGAGCCGTCGTGGATCACGTGCAGCGACCCGCAGACGACGATCAGCGGCGCCCCGTGAGCGCGCCCCCAGGCCACCGCGCGGCGACCGATCTGCTGCCGCTCACGCCGGTATCGACGCTGGGCGGTGGCCGCCGCGGCGGCCGCCCGCAGCGCCTGCACCGGCCCGACGTCCAGCGTTCGGGCGAGCTCCACGAGCGTCGCGAGCAGGCGCGGCGAGTCCATGCTCGCGCCGAGGGGCAGCTCAGGCCGCAGCACCCGCGTGGCCGATCCGGCCTCGGCCAGCCCCGACGCGATCACCTCGGGTAGCCCCACCACGACCGGGCAGGTCCGGCAGCCGGCCCCGTCGTCCCGGGGGAGGTCCAGCAGCTTGGGGAAGAACAGCAGCTCGGCGTCCGTCCGGCAGACGGCGTGAGCGACCTTGGCGGGGGCGCAGCTGTCGTAGCTGGCGCACCGCTCCTCGCCCTGCGACAGCGAGCCGCGGCCCGATCGCAGCACCCGCGGGCGCAGCCCCAGCTCCCGCATGAACGTGACCAGCCACGGCAGCACTGCGTGAGCGGCGCCGACCATCGGGATCGCCACCTCGGGTCCGTCTCCGTCCCCCGGCCCGGTCAGCGACTCCAACAGCGCGGCCCGCTCCTGGAACGGGTCGGGCGCGTCGCGGGGCAGTCGCTGGCTGCGGCTGCCGACCAGCTCGAACTTCGGGCAGGCCCCGCCGGAGACCACCGTGCGCCGCGTGCCCCCCACCGAGACGTGGGTCTGGTCGATGACACAGAGCGTCGCGCAGCTCTTCTCGTTGCAGCGCAGCTCGTCACGGCCGACGACCTCGGCCCCCAGGATCGACTCCAGCGGCAGCACCGCGGCGCGGCCCAGCCGGCCGACGCCGAGCTCATCGATGGCGCACAGGCCGATCCCCCAGGCGCCCATCGCCCCCGGGTTGGGCGGCACGACCACGTCCCGTCCCGCGACCCCCGCCAGCGTCCAGGCGAGCGACGGGTTGGTGGCCGGCTTGCCCTGCAGGAAGACCGTGCGCGCGAGGGCGCGCTGCCCCATGACGCGATGCAGGTAGTTGTGGATGACCGAGTACTGGAAGCCGGCGAAGACGTCGGGCACCTCGAACCCTTCGGTCAGCGCCTCCTGGGCGGCGTCGGCGATGAAGACCGTGCACATCTGCCCCAGGTCCGGCGGCCGCTCCGCGCTGGACGCCAGCTCCGTGAACTCCTGGATGTCCCGCACGCCGTGCAGCGTCGCCTGCTCCTCGAGGAAGGAGCCGGTGCCCGCGCTGCAGGCCTTGTTCATGTCGCTCTCGACGACCTGGCCGCCGGCGATCTGGATGAACTTGGCGTCCTGGCCGCCGATCTCGACGACCGACAGGCTCTCGCCGCCCCCCGGATCGCACCGGATCGCGGCCGTCGCGTGGGCGACGATCTCGTTGACGACGATGATGCGGTCGGTCGCCTGGGGCAGCGCCGCGCGCAGCACGCTGGCCGCCGCCTCCCGCCCCGAGCCGGTCACGCCGATCGCCCGCACATCCAGCGGACCCTGCTCCCGCAGGCCCCGCACCAGCGCCTGAGTGGCCTCGACGGGGTTGCCCCGCGTGCGCTCGTAGCGGTCCGCGACGATCTCCCCGGTCTCCAGGGACGTGAGCACCGCCTTGGCCCCGGTGGAGCCCAGGTCCAGCCCCAGCACCGTCGGCCGCAGCGCCGCCCCGGCGGGCACGGGCGGCGCGACCAGGCGCCGCACGTGGCTGCGCTGGCCCCGGGCCGACGGCAACGTCTGCACTCGGCGGTCCTTGTCCCGGATCAAGGCGTCGGGGTCGCTCGGCAGGGACGCGGGGGGGCGGGCCGCCAGCTGCTGGCCCGCCGCCAGCGCGGCGCCGAGCGCCTCCCAGGTGGAGCCGTCCGCGGGATGGATCAGCTCGCCGGGCACGTCGCGCTGAAGGGCTGCCACCAGGGTCTCGATGCGGCCCGCGCCGCCGAGCACGACCACCGGGCCGGGCACCCGGACGCGCGCCAGCAGCGCCGCGACGTGGCGCGCGACCGACTCGAAGTAGCCCTTGAACAGGGCCGCCGCGGGCTGGCCGGCGTTGGCGAAGTGGGTCATCTCGCTCTTGGCGAAGACCGAGCAGCGCGCGGTGATCGGCACCGCCTCGTCGCTGGTCCGGGCCAGGGCGTCAGCCTCCTCCACCGTGAGGCCGAAGCGGCCGGCCAGCTTGACCATCGTCTCGCCGGTGCCCGACGAGCACTTCTCGTTCTCGGTGAAGCGGACCTCGCCGCCGGCCGCCCGGGTCAGCACCGAGTAGCCGCGGGCTCCGATCCGCACGACCGACAGCGGTCCTGTCAGCTCTTCCTGTCGCTCCAGGGCCAGCTCCAGGCAGGCGTCCTCGGGCAGGGGGGCGAGCGCCGGGGCCCGGAGCTGGGAGGCGTACCGGCCCGTCGCGCCGAGCGCGGCGAAGCCGGCGATGTCCTGTTGGCGGTACCAGCGGCGGAACGCTTCCAAGGGGTGGCCGTCGTGGCTCACCTCTCGCGAGCTCTCGACCAGCAGCGCGCCGCTCGGCTGCATGCGCGCGACGACGAAGCGGGCGCTGCAGGTGCCCAGGTCGCAGCCGGCGACCCGCACGACGGCCCGGCCGGCCAGGGGATCGGTCGACATCAGAACCCGAAGCCCAGCCAGCCGTTGTCCAGCAGGTTGACGAGGTAGTCGTCGATGACCGGATCGCTGCGGCGCGGCATGCCCCGCCGGGTCGCCTTCATGGCGAACGACAGGCCCCGCTCCCGGCGCCGACCGCTGCGCATCTGGCGTCGCACCCTGGGCGTGGCCGGGTTCATCTCGACACGGTAGGGGACCTCGTCGTCGCCCCGCGGCTCACGGTCATAGACGTATCGCTTGAACGGCTCCTCCTTGGGGTGCCGGTTGAGCGGGTCGAAGAAGCCGCGGGCCTTCTCGACGGTCGCCAGGGCGTCGATGCCCAGCGCGAGGGACTCCATCACGGGCGTCGGCTCGCCCAGGAGCTCGCGGTAGCGCTCGTCCGCCTTGCGCACGCGGCGCCGCACGATCCCGTTGGGGGCGAGGCGGTCCATCGCCCGCAGGTTGGTCCAGATCATGGCGCACTGCTGCTTCATCAGCAGGGCGCGGTGGCGACGCAGGACCGGGCTGGTCGCCTTCGTGCAGAAGTCGTAGCCGTCCAGCTGGACCTCGAGCCGCCGCAGGATCGACGGCCCCCACGTCTTGTAGAGGAGGTCGTAGCCGTACTCGGTCAGGTTCAGGGTCTCGTGCGCCTCGAGCACCGTGTTCTTCTGGGAGCCGCTCC
The DNA here is from genome assembly GCA_964416435.1 of uncultured Rickettsiales bacterium. GTDB lineage: Bacteria > Myxococcota_A > UBA796 > UBA9615 > UBA9615 > CAYQEG01. The sequence goes on along the minus strand of CAYQEG010000026.1, from coordinate 38,916 downwards.
AGAAGTGCACGTCCTCCCAGGGCACGTCGTTGAGCCGGCCTTCGCCCTCGAGCTTCTCCCACAGCGGCGTGCCCGGGAACGGGGAGACCCGCGTCAGCTGCTGGTACGTCGGCTTGAGCGAGACGAAGTAGTTGAGGTCCTCGTAGATGTTGCTGTGGTCGTGCCAGTCCCAGCCGCACATCCACGCGCCGACGGTGCGGATGCCCATGGAGTGCAGCTTCCCGAACACCTCCCGGGCGTCGTGCTTCTCCCGCTTGTCGTAGCCGTGGTCGCCGGCGAACTTCGACTCGACGCCGATGAAGATCGTGCCGATCCCGGTCTCGGGGATGGCCTCCCAGCCGTACTTGTCCGCGAAGCGGCCGATCCAGTCGATCGAGCCGAAGCCGAACCAGTCCAGGCGCTCGACCACCTCGGGGTTGCTGCCCCAGTGCTCGCGCAGCGCCTGCATGTAGCGGGGCTGCCGGAAGTGGTCCTCCTCGATCACGAACACCTGCGTGATCTCGGGGAACACCCGGTAGTACTGGTGGATGTGGTCGACCAGCTGACCCGGGTCGAGCAGCTCGATGCGCTTGCGGTCGAACAGCGCCGTACTCGAGCAGAAGTCGCAGCCGCCGACGCAGCCCAGGCCGGAGACCAGGAAGGCGATGTTCCCCTTCGGGAACTTGCTGACGAAGGGCGGGCAGCCGCCGGCCTTCGGCATCAGCCGCTGCTGGATGGGGCGGTCGGTGGACTCGCCGAGCTGTTCGCGCAGCCACTTCACCCCCTCGCCGTGGATGATGTCGTCGACGTACTTCTTCTGCGTCTGCGCGTCGTAGGCGGCCTCGAACGCCTGCCCGCCGTACGAGCCCAGGGCGATGCGGGTCTGCGGGGAGCGCTGGCGCACGTACGTGCACATCTCCATCACCCGGTCGAGGTGGGGCGGGTAGGAGCTGATGCCGATGAAGCTGTAGCCCTTGTCCACCTCCGCGGTGAAGTCCTCCCAGCGGGGGTACTCCAGGGCGACGACCGGCGCGTCGACGTTCTGCGCCAGGATGTGGTTCGCGTAGCAGTGCGTGTGGGAGATGATCGTGAAGACGTCATCCCCCTTGGTGAAGCGCTGCCCCGTCGCGTCGGTGATCGAGTCGTTGGCCGGCAGCGTGGGGTAGGGGTAGGTCGGGGTGGTCAGCAGGATCGTGTCGCTTCGCATGGCTCTCTCCTAGGCCTCGGCCGTCGGCTGGGGGGCGGGACGGGGCTTGCGGCGGGGCTTTCGCTTCGGCTTCGGCTTCGGCTTCGTCTTGCAGGCAAGCCCGCCGTCGGCCGACGCTTCGGCCCGCGCCTGCGGCGCTGCCAGCAGGTGCTCCTTCAGGAACGCGCCGATGTGGGCGGTGAACTCGGCGGGCCGCTCCTCCTGCCAGAAGTGCCCACAGAAGGGGATGAGCTCGAAGCGCCGGGCGCCGGGGATGTCCTCCTGGAGGCGGCGGCCCCACGACGGAGACAGGAAGTGGTCGTCCGCCGCCCACAGCACCAGCGTCGGCGTGGTGAACGTCTTCAGTCCGGCCACCGCAGCGAGGGAGTACCGGGGATCCCCCGCGAGGAGGAACTTCAGGAAGCGGCGGCGCTGGCGAGGCCCCTCCCGAAGCGGACGCAGGTACTCCGCGATCGCCTCGTCGGTGAGGCGCTCGGGCCGCAGGACCCCCCGCTTGAAGGTGGACAGCGGCGGGGTCTTCTCCATCCACTCCGTCACGCCGAGGCTCGCCATCCAGTCCGCCAGGGGACCCAGCCGGGCGAGGGTCTGCAGGCGCCGGATCGCGGGCACCGGCCAGTTGTCGTAGGCGACGCAGTCGGTGATCACGAAGGTGGTGACGCGCTCGGGCCGGCGGGCGACCAGCAGCTGGGCCGCCGCGCCCCCCTGGTCGTGGCAGACCAGGGCGAACCGCTCGTGCCCCAGGGCGCTCATCAGCTCCAGCAGCATCTCGGCCTGGGCCCCCATGTGCAGGGGCACCGAGTCGGGGTCGACGTCGGTGTCCCCCAGCCCCATCAGGTCCGGCGCGACGCAGCGGAAGGCCCCCTGGAGCAGGCGGATGACGTCTCGCCACAGCCAGCCCGACGTCGGGATGCCGTGCACGAACAGCACCGGCGGAGCGTCCGGGGGACCAGCCTGGGTGCAGGCGATCCGGCCGAACGAGGTGGTCACGAACTCCTTGTCGAAGTCCTTCACGGGGCGGTCCTTTCTTCGCCGTCCGCCTCGAGGAAGGCGGCCTCGGCGAACGAGCAGGCGGGGTCGAGGCGGCAGATTCGGGCGACGAGGTCGTCGCGGCCGGGCTCCCGGGCGTCCGACAGGGGCGTCGGCTCCGGGGAGCGCTGGCGGAGCAGCAGCCAGGCGGTGTTGATGCTGAGCCGGTCGGCGAGGCCGGCGACGGGGGCGTCGGCGAGGGCGCCGTCCCGCAGCTCCCTCCAGGCGCCCACCAGCAGGGCGCGGCCCCTGCGCTGGCAGCCCTGGGCGGGCGGCAGCGCGCCGAGCAGCCAGCCGGCGAGCATGGCGGCCTCGATCCGCTCGGCGGCGGAGCCGGTCCTGGCGTCGGCCAGGGCGGCCTCGGCGCGGGCCAGGACCTCGGCGGCGGCGGGGGCGGCGGGGCGGTCGTCGTCGTCATCGTCGGCGCGGTAGGCGGCCAGGTCGGCCAGCAGGGTCGCTACCGGCGCGCCGGAGGCCCTCAGCTCGTCGACCCCGCGTCGCGGCTCACCCTGCAGCAGCAGGGCGCGACCCAGCGCGGCCTGCAGCCCCGGGGCGTCGGGCCAGCGCTCGTGCGCCTCCTCCAGCAGGAAGGTGGCCTCCCGGGGCTGGCCGGCGTGGAGCTGGAGCTCGGCCAGCTCCAGCCAGGCTTCGGGCTGCTCGGCCCGCTCGGTGAGGTCGGCGCGGGCCTGCTCGATGCTGCGGTGCAGGTCGTGCCGGCGGGCGAACACGTCGCTGGGGCGGTAGAGCAGGTCGTCGAGGCGGGCCCGGGGCAGGCGCAGCGGCTCGGTCAGGCGCGCGAACGTCGCGTGGGCGGCGGACTGGAGCACCGACACGACGAAGTTCGTGGAGATCTCCCGCCGGGCGAAGAGGTCGGCGAGCACCCGGCGGCGCGAGCCGCTGCCGCTCAACGGGGCGAACAGCTCCCACCGCTCCAGCTCCACGCCGATGCGCACGAACGAGGCGATGGTCCTGAACGAGCTGACCGGGATGCCGTTGGAGGCGCCCGCTTCGCAGAGCCGCACGGTGGCGACGTCGTACGGCGAGAAGAGCGGCTGCTTGTCCTCGACCAGGGGCGTGATGACGCGCGCCTGGACGAGCTGCGTGACGGTGGCGCCGGCCACGCCCGCTCGATCCGCCAGCTCGTCGGCCGAGAGCAGCTGGGCGGGGAACACCTCGCCGTCGCGACCGAACGCAACGGCGCGCTGCAGCAGGGAGATGGAGCGGGTGACCGCCTGCAGCCGCGACGGATCGAAGTCGAACGCATCGAAGAGCTGGCGGATGTCCTCCAGCGGGAGGTTGTGCTCCTCGCGCAGGATCCGCACCTGGGACAGCAGCTCGACCTGCCGCAGCGAGTAGCGCCCCCGCTCCTCCGTCCGGGGGAGCAGCCCCAACCGCAGGTAGTGGTGCACCAGCTCCTTGGAGAGGCCCGTGCGCTGGACCACGTCGCCGATGCGGAGCGCTTCGTTCGTCTCGGTGGGTGCGGTCTGGCTCACGGGCCCCTCTCTCTTGAGAAGTAAACTACACGTATTCGTGTAGCTGGCTACACAAATGATGGAGGCGAACCCCGAAGGTCGGCTCCGGAGGCCGGCAGGACGGCGATATGCTCGGCGGATGCCGGCGCTGCCCACCGCGACCGTCTTCGACGTCCAACGCTTCTCGATCCACGACGGACCCGGCATCCGCACGACGGTCTTCTTCAAGGGCTGCCCCCTGCGGTGCGCCTGGTGCCAGAACCCCGAGTCCTTGCAGCCCCGCCCCGAGCTGGCCTTCTACGCCGACCGCTGCGCCACCCACGGGGAGTGCCTGACGGCGTGCCCTCGGGACGCGCTGAGCGCCGCCGCCGGGCGGGTCGACCGATCCCGGTGCGACGTGTGCAGCGAGTGCGTCGACGCCTGCCCCGGGGGCGCCCTGGAGGTGGTCGGCCGCGAGGTGACGGTCGAGGGGCTGCTGGCCGAGGTGCTGGCGGACCGGACCTTCTACGAGGCGTCGGGCGGCGGCGTGACCCTCTCCGGTGGGGAGCCGACGCTGCAGATCGAGTTCGTGCTCGCCTTCGCAGCGGCGTGCGTCGCCGCGGGGATCCCGGTCGGGCTGCAGACGTGTGGCGCCTTCAAGTGGGAGGCCGTAGAGCCGCTGCTGCCGTCGCTGCAGTTCGTCTACTTCGACCTGAAGATGATCGACCCGGCCAGCCACGCCGAGCTGACGGGGGCGGACAACCGCACGATCCTGGCCAACGCGCGGCGGCTCGCGGAGAGCCCCACCGAGGTGCTGTTCCGGACCCCCGTGGTGCCCGGCCTCAACGACGCCCCCGACGCCCTGGCGCGGATCGGGGAGCTGCTCTCCGACGTCGGGGCCCGCCGGATCCACCTCCTGCGCTACCACCGCATGGGGGAGGTGAAGCTGCCGCGCCTGGACGCCTGCATCACCCCCCTGGGCCTGGAGGGGGACGCGCTGACGGTCGCCCCGCTGGAGCGTGCGGCGGAGATCCTGACCCGGGCCGGGCTCGAGGTGACGACGTGACCCTCGCCTTGTCCGACCGCGTGCAGGAGATCAACCGCCGTCTCCTGGAGGCTCCGCCGGCGCTGTCGGCGGAGCGCGCACTCCTGGTCACGCGGTTCTTCAAGCGCCACGCCGACCCGGGGGAGCCGGTCGTCCTGCGCAAGGCGTCGGCGCTCGCCTGGCTGCTGCAGCGCAAGGCCGTGCGGATCCGCCCCCGGGAGCTGCTCGTGGGGTGCTTCACCGAGCACGTCGTCGGCGGGAACCTGTACCCGGAGCTGCACGGGCTGGGCATGCTCGAGGACCTGTTCGTCTTCGAGCGCCGACAGCCCAACCCGTTGCGGGTCGCTCGGGGGGACCGCCGGCGGCTGCTGCTGCAGGTGGCGCCGTACTGGCTGCCCCGGTTCCTGGCGGTGCGCGCGTTCGGCCCGCTCCGCGCGGTGCCGTTCGCCCTGAGCCAGCTCAACGCGACGTCCCACCTCGTCAACGAGACGGGGGGCATCGCCCACTTCGTGCCGGACTACCAGGGGCTCGTCGATCGCGGCACCTCGGGGCTGCGGGCGGAGGCGACGGCGCGGTTCGCGGAGGTGGCGCCGGACTCGGAGGAGGCGGCCTTCCTTCGGGCGGTCGACCGGGCCCTTCAGGGGCTGGAGGACTTCGCCGCGGGCTACCGCGCAGAGGCGGAGCGACAGGCGGCGGCGGAGCGGGAGCCGGAGCGGCGGGCGGAGCTGCTGCGCATCGCGGACGCCTGCGGGCGGGTGCCCACGCAGCCGGCGCGCACGCTGCACGAGGGGCTGCAGTCGATCCTCTTCGCGCAGATCGCGCTGAACCTGGAGTCGCTGGACCACGCGATCAGCCCCGGCCGCCTCGACGTGATCCTGGAGCCGCTGTACCGCGCCGACATCGAGGCGGGCCGCCTGGATCGGGGGGCGGCGTACGAGCTGCTCGGCCTCTTCGCGCTGAAGCTCTGCGAGGTGGTGCCGGTCTTCTCGCGCCGCACGACGCGGTTCCACGGGGGGATGTTCAACGGCCAGGTGGTGGTCGTCGGCGGGGTGGACCCGACCGGCGAGGACGTCACCGGTGAAGTGACGTGGCTGCTGCTGGAGCTGATGGACGCGCTGCGGACCCGCCAGCCCAACTACCACGCCCGGATCCACCCCGGCAGCCCGGCCCCCTACCGGCGGCGCATCGCGCAGGCCCTGGCGGCGGGCGCGGTCTCTCCTGCGGTCTACAACGATGACGCGGTGATCGGGGCCATGCGCGCGCGGGGGTTCCCGGTGGCGGAGGCGCGGGACTACGCGACGGTCGGCTGCGTCGAGCCGGTGCCCGCGGGCCAGGCGTTCCTGTCGACCGACGCGGCGCTGTTCAACCTGCCGCTGTGCCTGGAGCTGGCCCTGAACGAGGGGCGGCGGTTCGGCCGCCGCAAGCGGGTCGGCGCGGCGACCCCACCGGCCGAGGAGATGGGCAGCGCCGAGGAGCTGGCGGCGGCGTTCGAGGCGCAGGTGCGGCACGGGATCGGCCGGCTGCTGGGCGAGCTGCGCGTCATCGAGCGGGCGAACCGGGACCACCACCCGACGCCGCTGACGTCGGCGCTGGTGCGGGGCTGCGTGGAGAAGGGGCTCGACGCGTCGGCGGGCGGAGCCCGCTGGAACGGCAGCGGGATCCAGGGGGTCGGCGCGCCGGAGGTCGGCGACAGCCTGGCGGCGGTCGAGCACGTGGTGTTCGGGCAGGGTCGGGCGACGATGGCGGAGGTCGTGGGGGCCTGCCGGTCGGGGTTCGCGGGGGCGGAGGCGCTGCGGGCACGCCTGCTCCGGGCGCCGCGCTACGGCAACGACGACGAGGCGGCGGATCGCTGGACTGCGCGGGTGGTGGAGATCTACGCCGACGCGCTGCAGGGAGAGCGCAACACCCGGGGTGGTGACTACGCGCCGGGGTTCTACTCGGTCACGTCGCACCAGGCGTTCGGCGACGTGGTGGGTGCGCTGCCGACGGGCCGGCGGCGCGGTGAGCCGTTCTCGTCGGGGATCTCGCCGGGCAATGGGGCGGAGCGTCGAGGGCCGACGGCGTCGTTGTCGTCGGCGGCCCGGCTGCCCCTGGAGCGGGCGGGCAACGGCGTCAACTTCAACCTCGCGCTGGCGCCCTGGACGGTGGGCGGCCAGGGCGGCCCGGCGACGCTGCAGGCGCTGATCGACGGCGGCTTCGCGGCGGGCGCCATGCAGGTCCAGGTGAACGTGCTGGATCCGGCGGTGCTGGTCGAGGCCCGGGACCACCCCGGTCGGCACCCGGGGCTGCTGGTCCGGGTGTCGGGCTACTCGGCCTACTTCGACGACCTGTCGCCGCAGATCAAGCAGGAGATCATCGACCGCACGCTCTTCGAGGGGGGCGGGATCGTCTAGAGGCGTGACCGATAGTCCCGACCGAGCACCGTGCGGCCGAAGGGGACGAGGTCAAGGAGCGAGGAGGAAGCGTGTCGGGACACTCGACGACGAGCGACGCAGAGATCGTCCCCATCGGTCCGCGGGGCGACCGAGCGGACTGTTGGTCAGGTCTCTAGCGGACGTCGTCCAGGCCCGGCGGTCCCATCCATCGGCGGGGCGTCAGCCGAGCGGGTGGGGGGTGTCGCCGCTGGCGGGCGCGCGATCGTGTAGCTTCGGGCTTCGTGCACGACGTCCCCCCGATCGACGACCCCTCCATCGCCGCGCCGCCCCCCGCGCTGGAGCTGAAGCAGCTCGTCAAGGACTTCGGCCCGGTGCGGGCGGTCGATCACCTGGACCTGGTCGTGCCCCCGGGGGAGTTCTTCGGCTTCCTGGGGCCCAACGGGGCGGGCAAGTCGACGACGATCAAGATCCTGTGCGGGTTGATGCGGCCGACCGCGGGCGTGGTGAAGGTCGCCGGCATCGACGTGCAGCTCGACCCCGTCGCGGTCAAGGCGCGCATCGGCATCCTCCCCGAGGAGCCGATCCTGTACGAGCGGCTGACCGGCCGGGAGATGCTCTGGTACGCCGGCCGGCTGTACGGGCTGGCCGGCAAGGTCATCGAGCAGCGCAGCGACGACCTCCTGCAGCTCATGGCGCTGGACGACAGCGACGCGGACAAGGCGATCGTCGACTACTCGATGGGCATGCGGAAGAAGATCGGCCTCGCCTGCGCGCTGCTCCACCGCCCCCGGGTCCTGTTCCTGGACGAGCCGTTCAACGGCATCGACGCGGTGACGTCCCGGTCGATCTACCGGGTGCTGCGCGAGGCGACGGGCGGCGGCTCGATGACCGTCTTCTTCACCTCCCACGTGATGGAGGTCGCCGAAGCGCTCTGCACGCGCGTCGCCATCATCGACGACGGCCGGCTGCGGGCCCAGGGCACGCTGGCCGAGCTGCGGCACCAGGCGGGGGTCGAGGACACCACCCCGCTGGGCGAGCTGTTCGTCGACCTGGTCGACCCCGAGACCCGAGGGCGGGGCGCCGAGCTCCTGTCGTGGCTGGCCTGACCGGGTTCGCGCGCCGCCTCGGTACGGTGCTCACCTTGCGGATGCACCTGCACTACCGGCGGCTCCGGTCGCGGGGGCTGCTGTACATGCTCGGCGGGGCGCTGACGCCCTTGGTCTTCCTGGGCGCGCTCGTCGTCGCCGGGGTGGGCGCCCTGGCGGTGTTCGGGGAGATGCAGACGCTGCACGTCGCCGCCGCGCTGTCGGCGGTGGTGGCGGGCGCCCACCTGATGCTGCTCCTCGAGGTGGCCGCCCGGGTGGGGCGGGGCGAGGGCATGGCGGCGGCGCTGTACCACTTCCCGCTGTCGCCGGCGCTCATCCACGCCAGCGAGACCCTCGTCGGCGGGCTGTCGCTGCCGGTCATCATCTCGGCCGTGGTGCTGCTCGCCGGGGCGGTGCACCTGGGCGGGGTGTTCGCCTTCTTCGGCGCGATCCTGGGGGCCGTCTACCTCCTGGGGCTTCGGCAGCTGCTGCAGCTGCTGCTGTCCAACCTGCTGCGCCGTCGTTTCCTGCGGGAGGCGGTGCTGGGCGTGGTGTCCCTGGCCGGCCTCGGCCTCTGGCTGGGGTTCAACTGGCTCGCCTACCGACTGGGCGCGATCGACGTGCCGGCGTGGCTGGCCGACGCGCCGCTGCAGTTCTGGCTGCTCCCGAGCGCCTGGTTCGTGGTGCCGTTCGCCGAGATCGACATCGGCTGGACCCCCCGGGTGGTCGGCTACTTCGGCGGCCCGATGCTCGTGCTCGCCGTCTACGTCGTCGGGTTCGACCTGCAGGACGCGGCCTGCTTCGGCGAGGCGCCGACGCTCCTGCGGCGTGACCGCCGGCGGCGCCGCCGCAAGCGCTGGCACCTCGCCGACCGGGGGCCGCTGCGGCTGGTGCCGCCGGCGGTGTTCGCGACCGCCGGCAAGGAGTTCCGGGTGGTCCGACGGGACCCCTTCCTGATCGTGATGCTGCTGTCCCAGGCGCTGGTGCTCCTCGCCCCCATCGTGCTGTTCCCGGGCCTGCGGTCCGGGGGGCTGGGGGCGGGCTACCTGCCGTTCGTGGTGCTGCTGCTGCTGTGGTCGCAGCACACGCCGCTGTTCAACCTGGTCGGCCTCGAGGGGCGGGCGCTCCAGTACCTCGCCCAGACGCCGGTCCCGCGCTGGCAGGTGCTCGTCGGCAAGAACCTCGCGTACGCGACGGTGTTCGGCGCCGTCGACATCGCGTTCCTGTGCGTCGCGGCGTGGATCTTCGACGGCACGTCGGCGCTGCCGGTCCTGCTCGGGCTGATCGGCGTCGGGCTCGTGCTCCTGATGGGCGTCGGCAACTTCGTGTCGGCGTGGCTGCCGATGCCCTGGATCGGGGCCCGGGGCGCGGCGGGCGGCACCCGCGCGGCCCAGGCGGCGTCCGAGGGCGGCGTCGAGCGGCCCGGCTGCGGCACCCTGTTCGTCCGGTTCGCGATCCTCCAGACGCTCACGCTGCTGATGCTGCCGCCGATCGCGCTGCTGTACGGCGCGAAGTGGTGGCTGCCGCCCGCGGCCTGGGCCCCCGTCATCGCCGCGGTGGTCTCGTACGCGGGGCTCTTCTACGTGGTCGGCACGGCGCTGGCGGTCGCCCGCCTGCGGACAGCGGAGGACAAGCTGCTGGCCCTGGTCGCATCGCGCGCCTCGTCCTGAACAGCCGGGTTCCGGCTCGCCGGACGGTCGGTTTTGTTTAGGATCTCCGCGGATGTCGCGCGAACAGACCGACCCCGACGAGACCGTCGCCTCGGCCATCGGCCGGATCATGGCCTTCTGGGGGTTCCGTCGGAACCTCGGCCGGATCTGGTCGTACCTGTTCCTGGCGCCCCGCCCGCTGACCGCGGCGGACCTCTGCGAGCGGTTGAACCTGTCGACCGGATCCGTCTCCATGGCGCTCAAGGAGCTGCAGCGCTGGGGCGCCGTCCGCAAGCGGGACGTGCCCGGCGAGCGCCGGGAGCACTACGAGGCGGAGTCGGACATCTGGGGCACCGTCGCCCGGGTCATGGAGCAGCGGGAGGCCCGCGAAGTCGAGACGGTCCTGTCGACGCTCCGCACCGCGGAGCGGTCCGCCGACAGCCGGATCGCCGCCGCTTCGTCGGGCGCCGACGACAGCGAGCTCGCCGCCGCGCTGTTCCGCAAGGCGCGCATCCGGGAGTTGGAGGAGCTGGCGCTGGCGGCCAAGGACCTGCTCGAGCTGGTGATCGGCCAGGAGTCGGCGGCCGACCTGGTCCGCGAGCCCGTCGGCCGGGCCGAGTCCAAGCCCCGCATCCGCATCCCCCGGGCTCCCCGAGAGGACTGACGCGGCTCGCCGCTCAGACCTCGAGGATGTTCTCCGCCATCTCCAGCACCTTGAGCACGGCCTTGTAGCGACCGAACGGCGGGAAGATGTAGGCGCCCCGGATCGCGTCGAAGCTCTTGGCGTGGCGGAGCGCCTCGGCCGCGATGCGCAGCCCTTCCCGACGCTGCGCCTCCTTGCCCTCGGCCTTCGCCATGCGGGCGCGGATCGGGTCCGGGATCTGCATCCCGGGCACCTCGTTGTGGAGGAACTCGGCGTTGCGGTGTGACGCCAGGGGCAGGATGCCGACGTAGAACGGGATGCGGGGGAACCGCTGGATCCGGTTCAGGAACTGCTCCAGCAGGCCCGGGTCGTACAGCGGCTGGCTGAACACGAACTCGGCGCCCGCCTCCAGCTTGCGCCGGAACTTGTCGACCTCCTTGTCCAGCGGCTCGAACCCGGGGTTGCAGCCGCAGCCGATGACGAACTGCGTGCGCGCGCCGATGGGGTCGCCGCCGAAGTCGATCCCCGTGTTGAGGTTCCGCACGCCGCGGATCAGCTCGACCGAGTCGAGGTCGAACACCCCCGTCGCGTCGGGGTAGTTCCCCATCTTCGGGGGGTCGCCCGTGACGCAGAGCACGTTGTGGATGCCCAGGGCGTGGGCCCCCAGCAGGTCCATCTGCATGCCCAGCAGGTTCCGGTCGCGGCAGCAGTAGTGGACGATCACGTCGATGTCGACCTCGGCGCCGACCCGCAGCGCCAGGGCGAGGGCCGACATCCGCGCCGTGGCGCGGGGGCCGTCGGCGATGTTGATCGCCTGGACCCCGCCGTCGGCGAGGATCTTCGCGCCGTTGACGCAGCGCTGCGGGTCCAGCCCCCGAGGGGCGTCGAGCTCCACCGACACCGCGAACTCGTCGGTGTCGAAGCGGCTCGCCCACCGGCTCCGCTCCGCGAGGGGCACCGGCGCCAGCGGCTTGGACTGCGGACCGGTCGAGCCGCGGCTCCGGACGCGCGCCCGGGACGGCTCCACGGACGCCAGGAAGCTCCGCATCTCCTTGATCATCTCGGGCGTGGTGCCGCAGCAGCCGCCGACCAGGCGGACCCCGTGGGCCACGAACCGCCGCGCGTACTCGGCCATGTACTCCGGGCTCGCGAGGTAGAGCGACCGGCCGTCGACCATCTCCGGGACACCGGCGTTCGGCATGGCCGCCAGGGGCAGCCCCGCGACCCCCTCCATGCGCTCGACGAAGTCCAACATCGCGGACGGGCCGTTGACGCAGTTGGTGCCGATGACGTCGACCCGCCACGTGCCCAGCTGACGGGCCACCTCTTCGGGGGACGGGCCCACGAAGTAGTGCCGGGTCGGCTTGAACGCGAACGACGCGACGACGGGGATGTCCTCCGACAGGTCACGCACCGCGTCGACCGCCTCCTCCAGCATCGTCAGCTGACGGAACGTCTCCAGCACGACCAGGTCGACGCCGGCGTCGAGCAGCAGCTCCGCCTGCTCGCGATAGGCGTCCCGCGCGCTGCTCGCGGACAGCGGACCGGCCGGCCGGAGGAGCAGCGGGAGCGGCCCGATGGAGCCCGCGACGAACCGCTCGGTCCCCGCCGCGTCCCGGGCTGCCTTCACCCCGGCGGCGATGATGTCGGTCATCCGGTCCTCGAGCCCGTGCCGGGCGAGGCGCAGGCGACTGGCGCCGTAGGTGTTGGTGGTGATGATGTCCGCGCCGGCGAGCGCGTAGTCGTGGTGGATGTCCTTGACGAGGTCCGGTCGGCTGACGTTCAGCTCGTCGTAGCAGCGGTTGATGAACACCCCGCGGCGGTAGAACTCGGTGCCCATCGCGCCATCGGCGAGGAGCACCCGCTCCGCCAGGGCGGCACGGAAGTCGGTCAAGGTGTTGGCCTCACGGGGTGAAGTAGAGGTCGATCTGCGCTTCGGGGTCGCCGACGGTCTCGATCAGGAGCATGCAGCCGCGCAGTCCGCCGCCCAGGTCGAAGATCTCGAGGCGGCCGGACCGCCAGCGCTCGCTGCCCTCTTCGCCGTTGAACGACATCTGGGCCTCGAAGCACTTGTTGCCGTGGGTGGTGCAGTCCGACCCGCTCGACTTCAGCGCGTACTGCCCGTCGGTGGAGCGGCCCAGCGGACGCGTGTCCTCCCACTGCAGGTCGATGCGCCACTCGTCGATCGTGTCGAGCTCCTCGAAGTCGCGGCCGGCGCTGGAGTCGTCGTCGTCCCCCGCGCTGTCGTCGTCGTCGCCCGCTTCGCCCACGCCGATGAACGTCATGGTCCCCTGGTCGCCGTCGGCGTTGGCGGCCAGGTCGACGGAGGTGAGATCCCCGAACCGGAGGCCGCGGTAGACCCCGGCCGCCTCGCCGGGGCTCTGCTCGAAGGTGTACGCCTCCGAGTTGCACTCCGCCTCGCTGCACCCGGTGGTGCACAGGGCGCCGAACGTGAACGCGAGGCTCAGGGCGATGGTGCTGATCCTGGACATGCGCTCCTCCTGCGGCCGACTGTAGACGGACGGGCCGATTGCTGCGAGCCCGCAGGATGCCCAGCGGGCCAGACCCGGCAACGCCGAATCCATGCTAGTTGGGAAGGGATGTCGGATTCGAGTCCGCCTACGGGTCGCCCCGAGATGATCGGCGGGTACCGCGTCCTCGAGCAGATCGGCACCGGGGCGTTCTCCCGGGTCTATCGGGCCGCCCGCATGGGGGGCAAGGGATTCCGCAAGGAGCTCGCGCTCAAGGTGCTCGATCCGGGCCTCGAGCCGACGGACGATCTGCGCCGCATGTTCGTGGAGGAGGCGACGGTCGCCCACCACCTCCACCACCGCAACGTGGTCGCGGTCCACGAGTTCGGCGTCAGCGGCGAGGGCTACTACCTGGCGATGGAGCTCGTCGACGGGCTCGACCTGCGCACCCTGCTCCGTCGCCTCCGCGCCCAGCGCGCCTGGCTGCCGCTGCCGTCCGCCGTCGACGTCGTCGTGCAGGCGCTCCACGGGCTGCACCACGCCCACACCCGGCGAGGGCCGGACGGCCAGCCGCTCGGCATCGTGCACCGGGACCTGAAGCCCGGGAACCTGCTCGTCAGCCGGGCCGGCGCGACCAAGGTCTCCGACTTCGGCCTCGCGAGGGTCCTCAGCGAGATCGAGTCCCACCCCGGCACCACCCCCGGCTACACGAGGGGCACCGCCCGGTTCATGAGCCCCGAGCAGGCGGCCGGGCGGGGGGTGGACGCCCGCTCCGACCTCTTCAGCGCCGGCATCCTCCTGTACATGCTGCTCTGCGCGAAGCTGCCGTTCACGGGACGGACCGATCTGGACGTCATGAGGGCAGTGGTGCGGGCGCAGTACCCGCCGGTGCAGCTCAGCCGACCTCACGTGCCCGACGCCCTCGCCCGCGCCGTGCACCGGCTGCTCTCACCGTCCCCCGACTCGCGCTACAGCTCGGCCCTGGTCGCGGCGGAGGAGCTGGCCGGATCCGTCGAGGAGTTCATCCGGGCCCAGCCCGAGCGGGTCCTCGGTGACCTCGTCGAGCAGGCGCTCGCAGGGCGGGACGAGGACTCGACCCTCGAAGAGGGCACGACGCGGCCGATCCTGCCCTGATCGCGCCGATCGGCCTCCGTCCAGCCGGGCTCAGCCTCGGATGATGGCGAGCGCCAGTACGAGCACGACGGCGACGAGCAGGATCGTCCAGGGCAGCCAGGCGAGCCGAGCCGGGGTGGGCCCCGGGGCGTGCACCCGCGCTCGATCGAGCCGCTCCATGGAGACCGGCCCGCGCGGCGCGGTCCGTCGGGCGTGGCCAGCGTGTCGCTTCTCCCGCAGCCCGCGCTCCTCGGCGGTGCGGCGGTTGAGGTCCTCCCATTGCTGGGACGTCGCGCGCACGACGAAGTCCCCCGCCTCTGCGCCGGGCGGCCCGAACGGGTCGGGCGCCGCCACGTAGGCCGGGTCGTCCGGGACGTAGACCGGCATCTCCGAGGTGTCGGGACCGGCCTCCACCGCCGCCTCGGCCTCCTCCCGGGGCTCGATGGCGCCACCGACCCGCTTGGGTCCGCGGTCCAGGAGGCTCAGGTCGAGCAGCGGGTTCGCCCGGCCGGGGCTGGTGGGACCGAGCGCGATCTTCACGGGGTCGATCGCGTCGCCCTGCAGCCCGGAAGTGGGGAAGCACTCGTCCATCAGCCGAGCCAGTCGGCTCGCCCCGTACGTCGACTTGCGGGCGCGGAGCCACGCGATGAGGTCGTCCTGCAGCGCCCGAGCGCCCTGGTACCGGGCCTCCTGGGACTTCTCCAGGCAGCGCATCACGATGGCGCTGATCGCGCTGTCGAGGTCGCTGCGGTAGTAGTCCGGCGGGGGCGGCTCCAGCTGCTGGATGTTCTTGATCGTGAGGTAGTCCTCGTCCTCCGCGAACGGGTGGCGCGCGGTGAGCGCCTCGTACATGCAGACGCCGATCGAGAAGATGTCCGACCGGCCGTCGACCGGCCGACACTGGGTCTGCTCGGGGCTCATGTAGGGGAACGTGCCCCGCAGGATCCCGTGGGCGGTCTTGAGCTCGCGGTGCTGGCCTGCAGCGACCCCGAAGTCGGTGAGCTTGACCTCGCCGGCGTGCGACAGGAGCACGTTGGCCGGGTTGATGTCCCGATGCACGACGTCCAGCGGCTCGCCGGTGCGGTCGGTCCGCCCGTGGATGTGGTCCAGCGCGGAGCAGCACTCGGAGCTGACCCAGGCGACGGTCGTCGGCGGCAGGTACCGGCCGCGATCAGCGGCGGCGCTGATCAACTCGGCGAGGTTGCGCCCCTCGACGTACTCGAGCACCAGGTAGGTGTCTTCGCCGCTCTTGCCGTAGTCGAGCACCTGCACCACGTTGTGGTGGTCGAGGCGGGCGCCGATGCGGGCCTCGTCGCGGAACAGGGACAACACATCAGCGTTGTGAGCCCACCGCTTGAGGATGCGCTTGATGACGACACGCCGGGAGAACCCCTGCGGCCCTTCCAGGTCGGCGAGGAACACCTCGGCCATCCCACCAGTCGCAATGCGCTGGCGCAGGCGGTAGCTTCGCTGGTCGGGTGCCAGACTCAATCGACCCTCGTTCCTCGCCTCCTACCTGGATCGTATTTAGAGCGCGAGGGTCGGTCAAGGATTGGTCAAGTACCGGTCCACTCTGGGACATTTCGTCCGCCGACCGACTTCAGGCCGATCAGGGCGTCCTTCGTCGAGAAGATCCGCGGCAGCTCGTCCAACTCCAACTGGAGCCCCTCGGAGAGCGGACGGTCGGCCCCTTCATCGATCAGCCGGCTCGCGACCTGCACCGCGATGGGCGCCTTCTGGGCGACCCGGGCCTCGTCCTTCTCGCCCCACGCGGGCACGGCGGCGGCCTCCCGGGCGTAGCGGTCGGGCAGTCCCGCGGCGAGGTGCCGGGCGATCGCGCGGTCGAGCTCCGTCAGGGGCACCACGTCCAGCGCCAGCCCGGCCGCGACGGCGTCCGCCGCCTTGAGCCGCTGGCCGGCCAACACCATGCGGCGGGCGAGCAGCGGGCCGACGATCCGGGGCAGCCGCTGCGTGCCGCCCAGCCCCGGGTAGATGCCGATGCCGGTCTCCGGCAGCGTGAAGGACGCCTTGTCGGCGCAGACGATGGCGTGGCAGGCGAGGGCGAGCTCCACGCCTCCGCCCAGGGCCATTCCGTGGACCCGGGCGACGACCGGGACCGGCGCCTCCTCGATCTTGCGGAGCAGCGCCTGGCCGGCCTCCGTGAACTGCACGATGCCGGGGATGTCGTTCGCCTCGATGTGGCGCACGAAGAAGGAGATGTCGGCGCCCGCCACGAACGCCTTGCCGGCGCCGGCGAGCACGATGGCCTTCACCCGGTCGTCGCCGAGCGCCTCGTCGAAGCGAGCGTCCAGCTGGCCGACCACCTCGGGGTCCAGCGCGTTGAGCACCTCGGGGCGGTTGATTCGGATCGTGGCGACGTCCCCGTCGATCGACAGGTCTACCCGCCGGAACGCGAACGCCTCGCCGGTCTCCGCCCGGGCCGCGATGCAGGCGGGCACGGACAGGTCGTCGTAGCGCTCCGCGAGCGCGACGCAGAGCCGGTGCGCCTCCGCGACGCCGACCTTGTTCATCATCTCGAACGGGCCGCGGGCCCAGCGCAGGCCGATGCGGGCGCCCCGGTCGACGTCCTCCAGCGTGCAGACGTCCTCGTCGACGAGCGCGCCGGCGATGAGGAACACGACCCCGAGCAGTCGCTCCCGGACCATGTCCGCGACGCTGTCGTCCGCTTCGCCGTCGAGGGACCAGAGCTCGCCCGAGTCGGCCTGGGCGCACAGCGCGTCGGCCGGTTCGTAGAAGGGACCCAGCTCGGTGCCGAGCGTCGCCGCGGCGTGCCGGCCGATCGGGATGCCGGTGATGTTCATCAGCTGGAACGGCCCCATCGGCAGGCGGAAGGCCTTCTTGGCGGCCGCTTCGATGGAGGAGATGTTGCCCACCCCCTCCTCGAGCAGGCGCACCGCCTCGTTCAGCCACGGCACGAAGAAGCGGTTGACGGCGAAGCCGGGCGCGTCCTTGGTGCGGATGCCCGTCTTGCCGTGGGCCTCCGCGAACGCGTCCATGTCGGCCGTCACCTCGGGCCTCGTGAGCGGGCCTGGGATGACCTCGAGGAGGCGGTTCTTGGCGGGGTGGAAGAAGTAGTGCAGGCCGATCACGTGGCCCTGCCGGCGGGTCACCGACGCCAGCTCGTGGACGTAGAAGGAGGACGTGTTGGTCGCCAGGACGCAGCCCTCCTTGCAGACGTCGTCGAGCTTGCGGAACAGCTCCTTCTTGGCGAGCAGGTTCTCGAAGATCGCCTCGATGACGAGGTCCGCGTCGGCCAGGTCGGCCAGGTCGCCGACGGGCGTGACCCGGTCGAGGGTCGCCTGGGCCGCCGGCTCCCTCAGGACCCGCCGCTCGACCGCCTGCTTCAGGCCGGCGGCGATGGTCTCCTTGCCGCGGGTCGCGCGGTCGAGGTCCATGTCGGCGAGGAGGACGTCGAAGCCCTCCATGGCGATCTTCTGGGCGATGCCGGCGCCCATGTTGCCGGCGCCGACGACTGCGACGAGTCGGGGAAGGGGCATGCGACGAACTCCTGATCCGCGTCCTCCGGGACGGGGTCAGGGCCCATATAGGCGAACTTCGGGGGGGACGCTAGCGTCTACAGCGGGTCACACGTGTCGGGGTCGTAGCCCTCGTCGATCGTGCCGTCGCAGTCGTTGTCGAAGCGGTCGCACAGCTCCTCCATGATCACCGTGTTCCCGTCGGGCGTGACCACCGAGAAGCTGGTGTCCGGGTGCACGTTCTCGGCGACGAGGTTGCACTCGAAGTTGTCCTCGTTGGCGCAGTCGAAGCAGTCGGCCTCCAGGCCGTCGTCGTCGAACGCCTCGCCCGGCATCTCGCAGGTCGGGTCGCCGGGGTCGCCCGGGGAGCAGGTGTCGTAGCCGTCGCCGTCGGTGTCCTGGCACTCGTCGACGCACTGGTCGCAGTCGTCGTCGGCGCCGTTGCCGACCTCCTCGTGGGCGCGCGGCCTGACCGTGTGGTCGTGGTGGTTGCAGTCGGGGTTGGGGGCGAGCTCGCCGCCCGGGGAGTACAGGTCCGCGCAGGCGATGTAGTCGGGGCCGTCCCAGCCGATGTAGCCGTCCAGGTCCAGGTCGAAGGTCTCGTCGGTGTCGCCGTCGCAGTTGTTGTCGACGCCGTCACATACCTCGACCGCGTCGGGGTTGATCTGCGGGTCGCCGTTGTCGCAGTCACCGCCGCAGGGGGCGGTCCAGCCGTCGTCGTCGGCGTCGAAGCCGTCGTCGATCTCCCCGTCGCAGTCGTTGTCCGCCCCGTCGCAGGACTCCGGTCGGCCCGGGAACACGTCGGGGTCCGCGTCGTCGCAGTCCTGGCCCCCGCACTCCGCCGAGATGTGGCCGTCCGCGTCGTTGTCGACGTCGTCGGTGGTGCCGTTGCAGTCGGTGTCGTTGCCGTCGCACAGCTCGTCGGCTTCGGGGTGGACCGACGCGTCCTCGTCGTCGCAGTCGACCAGGGCGTCGATCGCGTCGCACACCTTGTAGGTGTCCCCGTCGTTGTCGTCGAACGTGCCGTCGTTGTCTGCGTCGCACACGTCGCCGTCGCCGTTGCCGTTGCCGGGCCCGTTGCCGCAGGACAGGAGGCCGGCCAGGAGCACGGGGCTGAGCAGGAGGAGGAAGGTCCGGGACATCGGCGACTCCAGGTGTCGGAAGGCTGCGTGCTGGATTACCACAGGTGGGCGATGTCGGTCTGGGGGAAGTACCGGCCCAGGATCTCGCGGTAGTCCCGGCCGGCCCGGTCCATGCCCTGCGCGCCCCACTGGCAGAGGCCGACGCCGTGGCCGAACCCGCTGCCGCTGAGCACGAACGCGGACGCGGCGGGGTCGAACTCCACCGAGAAGCGGGTCGACTTGACCTTGCCGTAGCCGATCAGGGCGCGGAACTCGTTGCCCGCGAGCGTGACGGTGCCGTCGTCCGTGACGACGTCGATCGCGCGGACGCGGCCACCGCTGGCGCCGCTCCGGAGCTCCAGCCGCTCGATGGCGCCGGCCTTGTGCCCGGCGCCCCGGAGCTCACCCTGCAGGTCGGCGGCGCCGATCGACGTGGTCCACGAGTAGTTGGGCGACCGGTCGCAGAAGCCACAGGCGACCGACGCCGTGCCGTGGCTAGGGCGGTCCGGCCAGACGTTGTCCGGCGTCTCGGTGTGACCCGCGCAGGTGGAGCTGAAGTAGACCGACACCAGGTCGCCGTCCAGGGCGAGCACCTGGCCGTGGGTCGCCTCGACGGCGGCTCGGCTGCCGGGATCGACCGGGCGGCCGGAGTAGACCTGGTCCAGGACCGTCGCCCGGAGGTGCCAGGAGTCGCTCGCCTGGGCGCGCCGCATGACGGCGTAGCTGCGCGCCGCGACGGCCTGCGCCTTCTTCGCCTCCAGGCCCCACGAGGCGGGGACCTCGGAGCTGACGACGCCCGCGACGTACTCCTCCATCGCGACCTCGGCGACGAGGGTCAACTCACCGCCCTCTTCGTACAGCTCGAGGTGGCCGGGGTAGCTCCGGTCGCCGATGCTGATGGGCCCGATGCGGGTCTCCACCGGCGTGCCGCGGCGCACCCCGCCGACGCCCTCGATCCAGATGCCGCCGCCGGGGGACGGCTTGATCCGCGCCTTGCCGCGGGGCATCGGCGTCGGCTCGCCTTCCTTGTGGGCGAGCACCAGCCCCTCGCCGTGGAGGATCACCTCACCCCGGGTCGACACGACCGCCACCCGCACCGTCGGCTCGTCGCCGCTGAGGCTGGCGATGGACAGCTCCAGGCGCGGTCCGGTCGGCTCGGCCGGGAGCGCCTCGACGTCGCCCGCGGGGGCCGGCTCGTCCGCCGGGGGGGCGCCCGCGCGCAGACGGGCCAGCTCGTCCTGCACCTGCGCCAGCTCCTGCGACTGGCGCTCCAGCTCCGCCTTGGTGCCGACCGGATCGGCGACGAACCACAGGATCGCGTAGCAGGTGGCGACGCCGAGGGTGAAGCAGAGCCCGAGCAGCCCGAACACCCGGATGGGCTGGATGACGAACCGACGCTCCCGCCCGCCCGGCGTCGCCGGGGGCAGGATCACCACGGGACCCCGGACGACGGGGTCGCTGCGACGTCGCTTTGGAGAGGGTTCGCCCATGCCCGAAGCGGACACTATACTGCCCGGCGCTCATGTGGTCCCACCGCTCCCTCGTCGCTGCCCTGGCCGTGCTCCTCGCGGCCTCCACCCTGGCCGCCGCTTGCGCCAAGGTGCCCTACACGGGGCGCAAGACCCTGGTGCTCCTCTCATTTCCGGCCGAGGTGCAGCTCGGGGCGGACGCCTACACGGAGATCCTGGCCACCGAGACGGTCGCGACGTCCGGTCGCAAGTCGGACACCGTGCGCGTCGTCGGCAACCGGATCGCCCGCAAGACCCCCTCCCAGTGGCGCAACCTCGACTGGGAGTTCAAGCTCATCGAGAGCGACACCGTCAACGCCTTCTGCCTCCCGGGGGGGAAGGTGGCGGTGTACGAGGGCATCCTGCCGGTGATGAAGAACGAGGCCGGCATGGCGGCGGTGCTCGGGCACGAAGCGGGGCACGCGGTGGCCCGTCACGGCGCCGAGCGGATCTCCGGTCAGCTGGTGCTGAACCTGGGCCTCGCCGCCGCCTCCATCTCGCTGGGGAACACCGAGTACCACGACAGCATCATGGCGATGCTCGGGCTGGGCGCCGCGGTCGGCGTCGTGCTCCCCTTCAGTCGGGCCAACGAGCTCGAGTCGGACTACCTCGGCGGCATCTTCATGGCCAAGGCGGGCTACGACCCGCGGCTGTCGGTCGAGGTCTGGGAGCGGATGACGGAGCAGTACGGCGACCAGCCGATCGCGCTGTTCTCGACCCATCCGACGAACCGCAAGCGGATCGAGCGGCTGGCCGAGGAGATGCCGACGTTCATGCGGTACTACAAGCGCGCGAAGAAGCAGCGTGGAGCAGGGCCCAGTCTGCTCTGATTTCGCATCTGAGATCGCCCCTGTTCGTGCTTGGTAGCCCCTGTTCGCGGTGAGATGATCACCCCAAAGGAGGTGCGCTATGGCTCGTACGCACCTGTCTGGGAATCAGGTCATCGGCTCGGTCTCCATGGGGGAGCGGGAACGCCCCGACGTCGCCGGCCAGCACCACGACGACTCGCTCCGCACCCTGATGTTCCTCGAGGAGGTGAGGGCCCACCTGCTCGCCCTGGCGACGCGCGAACGGGGTCACCTCGTTCGCGCCATGGAGGTCGGCGACGAGCGGCTGATCGAGCTCTACAAGAAGGCCGAGCAGCAGGATCTCGAGTTCGCCCGGTGGGTCGACGAACGTATCGGCCGGGAGTGGGGGAACACCCCCCGCGGGGCCAACCCGCTGCCCGAGGCCGTGGGCATGGGGGCGGACGCCGCCGGGAGCCCGCTCTACACGATGCTCGCCGCCGACATCATCGACGAGATCGGACAGCTGGACTACTTCCGGCGCGCGGCGCGCCTGGGCAACATCGACATGCAGTTGGCGGTGGTGCTCCGGTCGATCAAGACCACGCTGAGCCAGCGCATCGAAGAGATGAAGGCGATCCACTTCGGGATTTGAGAGCCCGGGGTCGCGCCCGGTTCAGGACCGGTCCCGCCAGGGCTCTTCGCCCCGTTCGAGCTGCTGTTCCATCAGGACCAGGAGCTCGAGCACGCTCCGGTCCGACAGGAAGCTCGGCGGCTGCTGCGCCAGGGCCAGCAGCAGCTCGTCCGCCGCCTGCTGGCGAGCGGGCTCGCACTCCAGGAGGAACTCGAGGGACATGGTGGCGGGGACCTCGTCGTCGTCCGCCTCCGGTTCGTCGACGGGCTCGACGGCGGGTCGGCGGAGCGGTCGGGGGGGCGGCCTCCATCGCGGAGAGGTTCTCTGGGTCGGCCTCATGGTTCGTTCCTCCTGGGGTGGGTCTCAGTGGCTCCCGGGGTCGTCGCCGCGCGGCCTGGGGTGCTCCCCCGCCGGGTCGTCGTCCCACGGAGGGGTCGGCGCATCGACCCCGGGCGTGGTGACTGCGTGGTGCGTCCCGAAGTTCCCCACCCCGGCGTCGAGGCGGGGCCGGGCGAGCTTCGGACGCGTCGGGGCCCGGGCGCCGGGCTTGCGGAGCGCCGGACCCGAGGGCGGGCGTGACGGCTGCAGCAGGAAGTCGAGGTAGAGGCGGTCGTTGGCCCACCGGGCCGCCTCCTCCCGCTCGACCAGCCCGGCCGCGACGAAGTCGGCGAGGCTCCGCTCGATGGGCCGGATCGCCTCGATGTTGGCCTGCATCATCGACCGCAGGACGTGGGTGCGACCCTCGCGGATCGCGGTCTTTACGGCGGTGCAGTTGGCCATCTTCTCCCACGCGAGCAGCCGTCCGGTCCCCTCGGCCCGCCGGACCAGCCGCTGGGCGAGCACCAGCAGGAGCGACTCGGCGAGCTGGCACCGGACCAGCGCCTGGCGGGGGCCCGGAAACGCGTCGAGGATGCGGTCGACGGTCTCGATGGCGTCCAGCGTGTGCATGGTGCCCATGACCAGGTGACCGGTCTGGGCCGCCGTCAGCGCCGTGGCGATGGTGTCGGGGTCGCGCAGCTCGCCGATGACGATGACGTCGGGGTCCTGACGGACGACCCGCCTCAGCCCCTCGTCGAAGGACCGGGTGTCACGCCCCACCTCCCGCTGGTTGACGTTGCTGAGCTGGTGGCGGTGGTGGAACTCGATCGGGTCCTCGATGGTGACGATGTTGGCCCTTCGGCTCCGGTTGATGTGGTCGATGAGGCAGGCGAGCGTCGTCGACTTGCCGTGCCCGTTGGGGCCCGTGATCAGCAGGAGCCCGTGGGTCCGGAGGGCATGGTCGAGGACGAAGGGGGGGAGCCGGAGGGACTCGGCGCTCGGGATGCGATCGGCGATGTGGCGGGCGTTGAAGCTCACGCTCCCCCGCTGCCGATAGGCGTTGCAGCGGAACCGACCGACCCCCTCGACGCTGTAGCCGAAGTCGAGCTCGAGCTCGAACTTGAACTTCTCCCGCTGGTCCTCGTCCATCACTTCGAGGACCAGGGCCTCCAGCTCCTGTGGCGGCAGCGCCGCCGTCGGGAGCCGCCGCAGCTGGTCATCGATCCGGATGGCGGGCACCGCTCCGGCCGACAGGTGGAGGTCCTGCCCCTGCTTGGACACGAGCATCGACAGGAACCCGTCCAGCCGCCGCCCGAACGAGTCGGGGCGGAGCAGGTCGCCGGTCTCGAGGATCAGCGGATGCCTCCCGTAGCCGTGCACCTCGAAGAACCGCAGCGCCGCTTCCAGGTGCGGCCGGGAGACCAGGTTGGGCCGGAGCGCCTGACCCAGGGTGAACTCCAGCTCCGGGATGGTGTTCGCCAGCCGCGGGTCCGCGACGCCGACGTCGAGCACTCGGCCGTCGAACCCGAGGGGGATCATCGGCCCGGCCTGCACGACGTGGAACGGGAGCCGCCGCTGGACCTCCGCGGGCACCGCGACGCCGAGCAGATCGACGGTCTCCAGGCCGCTGTGGCGCGCCAGTTCGGCGAAGAGCGAGTCCTCGTTCAGCAGCCCCAGCTGCAGCAGCGTCTGCCCCAGCGGTTCGTGGGTCTGCTCCTGCATCCCGAGCGCGCGCCCGAGCTGCTGAGGGGTGATCGTTCCGGTCTCGACGAGGAACTCTCCGAATCGGGCCCTGGCGCTCACGTCGCACCTCCTTCGGGAGCGCTCGGTCCATCCGCCCGCTCCCCCGCGTGGACGGGGTAGGCGAACGGGGAGCAAGCGTCGTGCCAGGGGTCCCGGAGACCCTCGGAGCCCTCGTCGACGGGAAGCGGCGTCGCCCGGAGTGCACCGGTGCACGGTCACGGGTGCGGGGGTGCACCGGGGAGTGACGCGGGGGCGGGACTACTTCTTGCGGCGGAACAGGCCGAAGCGCTTCTTGTCTTCCTTGTCCGGCGAGATCCGCGCGGAGTAGATGCCGGTCGACGTGTCGAACGCGCTCTTGGCGGGGGCGGTCAGCGCGGCGGGGGTGCCGGGCCGGGCGCCCAGCCCGACGGCGGGGCTGCTTCCCGAGGCCGCGGCGGCGTCGGGCGGCTCGACCGGCGTCGGGGCCCCCGGTCGGGCGGCGGGGGGCGCCGCGGCGGGCGGCGGCGGGGGGGCGGCGGCGCGCGGCGCGGCCGTCGGGGGCGTCGCCGGGACGATCGGCCGGGGGGGCGGCGCGGCCGGCTTCGGCGCCTTCTCGGTGCCCCCCCGCGGCTTGCGGGCGCCTAGGCCCCGTCGGCCGAGGGAGAGGCCCGCGGCCGCCGGCGCGGCGGTGGCCGAGGGCGCCGGAGCGGTCGGGCGGGGTCCATCGACCCGGCGCGCGCGAGGCTGCGAGGCCGCCGGAGAGGTGAGGCTCGGCCGGGGCGCGCCCTGGTGAGCGGACGTAAGACGGGCGATGTTCCGACGCATCGCTTCGATCTCCTGGTCGCGCTGATCGAGCAGCTGCTGCAGGGCGTCGGCGCGGGACAGGGCTTCCTTGTTCTCGATCCTGGCGGACGCCGCCTCCCGGTCCCGGTACTGCAGCCGCCCCCGGAGGTCTTCGACCTTGCGTTCGAGCTCGCGGGTCCGGGCGCGGAGCGCCGCGTCGGGGGAGCCGCCGCCCTCCAGGGCCGCCTCCAGCTCGCGCCGGGTCTGGCTGAGCTCCGCCTGGTTCTCCTCCGCGGTGCGTCGCGCCTCCTCGGCCGCGGCCTGGTAGCGCTTGGCCTGCTCCCGGGCCGCCTCCGCCTCCGCCTCGGCGCGCTCCCGGGCTACGTCGGCCGCGTCCGCCGCCCTGCGGGCTTCGGCCGCCGCTTCTCGCGCCGTCGCTTCGCCGCGACGGGCCTCCTGCTCGGCCTCCGTGGCCTTGTGCTCGGCCGACCGCGACCCGGACAGGGCGTCCCGGGCCTCGTCGAGGGCGGCGCGGGACGCCGCCTCCGCCCGATGGGCCTCGGCCTCCGCCGCGCGCGCCTGCTCCTGGGCTGCTCGCGCCTCCGCGATCGTGGCCCGCGCGGCCTCCTCGGCGCGCTTCGCCTCGGTCCGGGCGCGCTCGATCTCCTCGCCCTCGCCACGCGCGGCGAGGGCCTCCTGTCGCGCTTGCTCGGCGTCCGCGACGGCGGCCTGGGCCCGGGCGTCGGCCTGCTCGGCCTGGGCGCGGGCCCGCTCGGCGTCGACCTGGGCGACCTCGCGGTCGCGGGCAGCCTGCGCCGCCTCGGTTCGGGCCAGGGAGGCGGCCTGCTGGGCCTCCTCGGCGGCCAGACGACCGCGGTGGGCCCGCTCGCGAGCGTCCCGCTCGGCGGCCTGCGCCGCCTCGGCCGTCTCCTGGGCTTCGGCGAGCTCCCGTTGCGCCTCCGTCGCCTCCGCGAGCGAGACCCGCAGCTGGCCCTCGAGCTCGGTGACGTCGCCAGCGCGCTGCTCGGCGGTCTGTTCAGCTCGCTGAGCGGACTCGTTGGCGACGGTCGCGGCCCGCTCCAGCTCGGCCGCGCGGAGCTGGAGGTTGGCCAGCTCGTCGGTGCGCGCGGCGAGCTCCTCGACGGTGCCGTGGTGCCGTCGGCCGGCCTCTTCGATGCGCGCCTCCAGGGTCTCGATCTCGCGTCGCAGGTCCATGCTGACGACCCGCTCCCGGCGGAGGCGGTCGGACAGATCCTGCAGCGTGGCGTCGACGCTGGCGTCGGAGTCCTTGATCTCGGAGCGGTGCTCGGCGAACAGCTCCTCCTTGCGGCGGATGTTGTCCTCGAGCTCCTCGATCCGCGTCCGCGCCCGCTCGGCGTCGGCTTCGGCCTGGCGGACCGCCGCCTTGAGCTCGATCGCCGCCTTCTCGCCGGCGCGGATGGTGTCCTCCGCCTCGTCGGCGCGCGTCTCGGCGTCCCGGGTGCGGCGCTCGGCCTCCCGGGCCCGCTCTTCGGCCCGCAGCGCGCGCTCTTCGGCCTGGCGCGCCTGCTCCTCGGCGTGGCGGGTCTGCTCCTCGGCGTGGTTGGCCCGCTCTCGGGCCCGCCGCACCTGGTCTTCGGCGCTGCCGGCGCGCTCCTCGTGGCGGGCCGCCTGGTCGGTGAGCCCCTCGAGCTCCAAGGTCGCCTTGCGGGCCTGCAGCTCGGCCTCCCGGGCCCGCTTGTCCGCCTCCAGGGCGCGCAGCTCGGCCGCTTCCCGGGCTGACAGGGCCTCCTCCAGATCCCCCGCGAGGGCGTCCCGGTTGCCGCTGCCGCGGGACTCGCTGGCGTGGAGGCGCCGCTGCAGCGCGGCGGCCGTCTCCCGGGCCTGCTCGGAGGCGGCGCGGGCGGCGATGGCGTCGGCGTGGAGCGTCTCCGACTCGACCTGCAGGGTGCTGACGCGCTCCCGCAGTTGGTCGGCCTCGGTGCGGGCGCGGGCCAGGTCCGCGCGGGCCCGGTCGGTCTCCTCACGGCTCGCGTCGGCGTCCGCCCGGTGCCGGCCCAGCTCCTCCCGCGCGTCTCCCAGGGCTGCGCCGAGCCGCTCGGCGTCGACCCGCGCGGCGCCGAGCTCCTCGCGGGCTGCGCCGAGCTCCTCGCGGGCCGCGCTCAGCTCGGCCCGGGCCTCCGCGGCGGTCCGGTCGGCAGACTGACGCTGGGTGCGGGCCTCTTCGAGCGATCGCTCCAGCCCCTTGAAGCGAGCCGGGTCGATGCCCGCGATGGGCCGGGAGATCGCCTCGGCGACCTCGGGCGGCATCTCGTCTTCGATCTCCAGGTCGGGCGACTCGTCGACGTCCGGGAGCTCGCCCTCGGGCAGCTCGCGGCCGACCCAAGAGAGCATGCGGCTCAGCCCGCGCATCCAGACGTCCTGCTCACCCACCTGCGGATCCTAGTTCAGATTCTCGTCGAGGAACGCACCAACCGTGTCCAGCCAGCCTTGCTCGGCGATGCACGGGCTGTCTTCGACCCAGTCGTCCAGCGGCCGGGAGGGGCAGGGCACGTTGCCGTGGTCCGCGCCGGTGACGGGGTACAGCTGCTTGGGTTCGCCCGCCGCGTCGTACAGCGCCTGGGAGAACTCGAACTTCACGAAGTCGTCGGCCAGGCCGTGGGTCAACAGCTTGGGGGACACCACGAACGGGATCTTCGACAGGTTGTCGAACTGGGCGTCCATCAGCACCGAGCTGTGCAGGCCCAGGCCCGCCGCGTCGTCGATGAACGCCTGCCCGCTGGCGAGGGCTGCCTCGGTGATCAGCATGCGGCTGGGGAACTCCACCGACAGGTCGATGGCGGCGGTCGAGCCCAGGGACCAGCCGTAGTAGCCGAGGTCCAGGAAGAGCGGGTTGGGGAGCTCGCCTTCCGGACCGGCGAGGTCGGGGTCTTCTTCGACCATGCGCTCCAGGATGTGGGTCAGGCCGCTGCGCGTGTCGGCGTAGATGCCCGGCTCCGTCGGCGTGCCGGTCGACTTGCCGTAGCCCCGGTAGTCGATGGCGAAGACGCGGTAGCCCATCCGCCACAGGATCTGGATGCGGTCCCAGTACAGGCCCAGGTTGCTGCCGTTGCCGTGCAGGTAGTAGATGGTCCGCTCCTGCCGGGCCGGGTCGAACTCGGCGTAGGTCAGCGGGAGGCAGCCGAGCTGGTCGTCGAGGCACTGGTGGGCCCACACGCCGGCGAGCTGGGGCGCCTCGTCCTCGCCGTCCACCGCGGTGCCCGTGATCGTCACCTCCTCGATGTACTCGACCGGCACCTCGTTCCACATCCAGTCGTACTCGTCGACCGGGACGGGGTTGAACCACTCGTCGTCGACGGAGTCGATGCAGCCGGCGACCGCGAGGGCGAGGCCGATCAGCAGGGCGGCGCGGCTCACGACGCCTCCTCCTCGACCGGGGGGGCCGCGTCGGGGCCGGGCTTCACGTCCCGCCCGATGTAGATCGTGATGCCCGACAGGAACGACAGGGCGCCGAGCTGGCCCGGGCCGACGTAGCCGACGATCGCGTCCTTGGTGCTCGCGTACGGTCGATGCCACTTGAGCTCCAGCGTCAGCCCGAGCCGCCGCTTCTTGCCGATCCGGACCTGCCCGCCGAGGTAGGGCGACCAGGTCACGACCTCCGTCGGCATGACGTCGACGGTGCGTCGCACCGGCGTCACGTACAGGTGGAACCCGGTGTACAGCAGGGTGCGCTCCCGGGCGTCGAAGCTCCACGACGCGGTCAGCTGAAGATCGAAGGAGGCCCAGCCGGAGCGGCGGTTGATCAGTGGCGAGACCGTCGCCGCCGCCGACAGGCCGGGGCGCGCCTTCTTCTGATCGAGGAAGTAGTAGGAGGCGCCGACGTCGAAGTAGAAGTTGCCGTTGTTGACGAAGGTCTCGAGGACGTGCCAGCCGAAGAAGACGTCGAGCCGGTCCGTGATCCCGACCTTGCCGGTCACGGTGGTCAGCGGGATCGGGATGGACGGGTCGCCGATGCCCGCGACGGGACCGCCGATGGTGGCGTGCACGGCCGCGTTGCCCTTGCCCAGGGGGCGGGCGTGGTGCGCCGTCGAGCAGCCGGTGCCGAGCAGCGCCACGGCGAAGAGCAGAGCGATGATCGGCCGTCTGCTCACCCGCGGAATCCGTCCTTCATCGCGCGGAGTCGGCCGAGGACTTCGTGCCGGGGCGCGTCGCTGTCGCAGCCCAGGGCGCCGCGAATCGCCGGTGTATCACACCTCATGAAGGGGTTGCATCGGATCTCGTCGGCCAGCCGGGTCGGCACGGTCGCCTCCCCGGCGCCTCGTCGCTGGTCGACCTCGTCCGCCAGGCGGAGCAGGTCGGGGTTGTCGCCGTCGACCGTCAACGCGAACCGGATGTTCGACTGCGTGTACTCGTGAGCGCAGTACAGCAGCGTGTCCGGTGGCCAGCCGGCGATGACGTCGTTGAGCGCCCGGTCCATCTGCTCCGCGGTGCCTTCGAACAGCCGCCCGCACCCGCACGCGAAGAGCGTGTCGCCAACGAACGCCGCGCCGTTGGACCAGAGCCACGCGATGTGGCCGAGCGTGTGACCCGGGACCTCGTGGATCGTCGCCCGGCAGCCCGCCCACTCGACCTCTTCGCCGTCGCGCAGCACCCGGGTCTGGCCCGGGATCCGGCCGTGCTCGCTGTCGTAGGCGCCGCCCCAGACCTGCAGGTCGGGGAACCGGGCGATCAGTCCCTCGTTGGCCCCGACGTGGTCGTAGTGATGGTGGGTCTGGAAGATGTGGGTCAGGCGGAGGCCCCGCTCGTCCAGGACCCGCTCGATCGGCCCCGCCTCGGGCCCGTCCACCAGCGCTGCGGTGCCGTCATCGGCGACGAGCAGCCAGGCGTAGTTGTCCTGCCAGACGGGGATCCGGACCACGTCGAACATGGGAGCAGTCTGCGGCTTTGAAGCCTACGGAGGCTCGGTCGGGGCAGGCCCGGAGTCGAGCCGCTCGGCGGCGCGCATGTCGAGGTCGGCCTCGGTCTGCATGCCCAGGGCGACGTGCACCGTGGCCCGCTGCCGGTACAGATCGGCGTTGCCGGGTTCGTGCTGGACCGCGTCGTTCAACTGCTGCAGGGCGTCGGCGTGGCGGCCCTGCGCGTGGAGGATCCGGGCGCGCAGCGCCTCGTACCGGGCGGTGCCGGGCGAGCGCGCGAGCGCCGCGTCGGCGGCGGCGAGGGCGTCGGGCAGCCGGCCCCCCGCGTAGTGCTCGGCGGCGGCGCCGGCGGACGCCTCGGCCTCCGCGTCGGTGCCTGCGGGCGCGGGCGCCAGCGCCGGGCCGGTGTAGTCGGGGATGTCCCGGACGTCCTCGAGCGCGGGAGGGGTCTCGCCTTCGGCCGCGGCTTCACCCTCGGCTGCCGCTTCACCCTCGGCTGCGGCCTCGCCCTCGGCTACGGCCTCGCCCTCGGCGGCCTCGCCCTCGGCGGC
>CAYQEG010000026.1:0-8958 GCA_964416435.1 uncultured Rickettsiales bacterium | reverse complement strand
GCTTCTTGGCCGCTGCCTTCTTGGCTGCGGGCTTCTTGGCGGCCGGCTTCTTGGCTGGCGCCTTCTTCTTCGGAGGCTCGGCCGGGGCGTCCTCAGCGGGCGCGTCGGTCGTTTCGGGGGCGGCCTCGGGGGCCTGCGGATCGGTCTCGGAGCCAGACATGCGCGCATTATCCTCACCGCCGCGCGTATGGGCAAAGCCGAGGCCGCTTTTGTGCCGTCAAATTGGGGGGATGGCCGGTGAGTCCGGGCCGGATCCACCTCGCCCGGTCGTCGCAATCAGGCCACGGCCTCCTGGAGCGTCCACACGGTCGGCGGCACATGGACCCCGAGCCGCTCGAGGCGATCGACGAGCGCGGGTCGAACGCCGGTCGCGGCGAAGGTGCCGACGCTCCGTCCATCCGGTCCCGCGCCGTGGTCGTGGAAGCGGAACACCTCCTCGAGCTGGGGAGGGTCGCCCGGCGAGATCTCGCAGATGGAGCCGAGGACCCGGCGACCGTCGCTCAGCCGGCGCAGGTGCACGACCAGGTCGAACGCCCGCCCGATCTGTCGACGCAGGGTGCGATCCCCGACGCCGCTGTCGGCGCTGCCGGCGAGCGCCTCGAGCCGCTCCAGGGCGTCGCGGGCGGACGCCGCCTCGATCGCGGCGAGGCAGCCGCTGGTGCCGCTGTTCATCGCCTGCACCAGCTCCCAGCCTTCCGCGCCGCGGAGGTCGTCCACCACCAGCCGGTCGGGGCGCATCCGCGCCGCGGTGCGGACCAGCTGCTCGGCGGAGGTCGCCGGGCCGGCCTCCAGGCGCAGCACGTCGGGGCGACGAAGCTGCAGCTCGGCGGTTCGTTCCACGGTGGCCATGCGCGTGGTCACCGGGACGGCGGCGGCGAGGGCGCCCAACAGGGCGGTGCGCCCGACGCCCGGCGCACCGGAGACCAGGATCCCCAACCCCGCGCGGACCGACGCGTCGAGCAACGCCACGAGGGCCGGAGGCATCGTGCCCAGCCCGGCCAGGTCCTCGAGGGTCGGGCACCGCAGCGCCGATCGTCGGATCGAGATCACCGGCCCGTCCACCGCCGCGGGCGGCATCAGGATCGACACGCGACTCCCGTCGGTCAGCTGCCCCTCGGCGTCCGGTCGCTCGGGGGTCACCGGGCTCCCCATACCGGCGGCGAGCCAGCGCGCGACCTGCAGCAGCGGCTCGACCGAGCCGAAGGAGAAGTCGGACTCCGCCCGCTGTCCGTTGACCTCGCAGGTCACCCGGTGCGGGCCGTTGATCAGGATCTCGTTGACTTCGGCGGCCTGCATCAGCCCGAACAGCGCGCGGCAGGAGACGAGTACCGCGCCGAGGTCACCCCCGAGCCGGGCCAGCTCGCGGCGGCCGCCGACGCGCCGGACCTCGTCTTCGGTCGCGACGGTCTCGACCCGCTCGACGCAGAGCTTGCGGAGCTGCGCGGCGTGCGCGTCCTCCAGCCGACTGAAGTCGATCTCCTGCAGGAGCGGGAGCAGAGCGCGACCGACGACCGCGTATGCCTCGGGACGGGGAGCCACGAGTCTGTTCTAGAACCCGCTTGTGGAGGCTCCATGGAGATGTGGTGACGGTTCGGCCGTCCTCATCGCGGCGACCGGCCGGCGCGATCAGAGCGAAGCGCGCTCCCGCTCCAGCGCCGAGGCCTGGTCGCTCGCCCCGAGGGCTCGCAGTTGTTCGATCGCGAGCGCCCAGACGTCGGCCGCGGGTCCGGGCTGGCCGGCCATCGCGGCGAGGCGGCCGGCCTGCTCCAGCACGACGGCGACGTCCCACTCCGACGTGCTGGTCTCGCGCAGGAGCGTGCGGGCCCGGTCCAGCGTCTCGGAGAGCGCGTCCCAGTCGTGCTCGGCCGCGCGGCAGGGCAGCACCGCGGCCTCCGCGCACGCCTGCACCGCCCGTCGGCCGCCGCCCCGGAGCTGCTCCACCGCCGGGTCGAGCACCCGCGCCGCCTCGCCGAAGCGCTCCTGGCCGAGCAGCGCCAGGCCGAGGTTGATCCGCGCGAGGTCGCCCCCGACGCCGGACGCCTGGTACAGCGCGAGGGCTCGCCGGTAGCCGTCCTCGGCGTCGACGAACCGGCCCCCCTTTCGGGCGATCTCCGCCAGGGAGTTGAGACAGTCCGCCATCCCCCGACGGTTCCCGGCGGCCTCGTAGCGGGACAGCGCCCGCCGGAGCCGGTCGTCCGCCCCGGCGACGTCTCCCAGCCGGCCCGTGGCCAGGGCCTGGGCCCGCAGGCAGTCCGCCTCCTCGACCGGGCGGTCCATCCGAGCGAACAGCAGCCCCGCGCGCTCGAAGAGGGCGAGCGCCTCGCGGGTCTGACCCGAGCGAAGCGCCAGGTCGGCCAGGCCCTGGATCGCCTGCGTCGCCTCCCGCTCCAGCCCGGCGGCGCGGCAGAGCATGCGAGCCCGCTGGTGCTCGGCGCGGCTGACTACGAAGTCGCCCCGCCGGTGGGCCACCTGGGCCCGGACGAGGACGGCGCGGGCCGCCGCCCGGCTGTCCGGAGCGGCCGTCTCGACCGCGGACGCCAGCGCCTCGGCCTCGTCCAGCTCGCCGAGCGCCCGGTGGGCCCACGCCCGCACCGCGAGTCCTTCGGCCCGGCGGGGCTCGGCGTCCGGGAGCCGCAGGGCCCGCTCGGCGACCGCGCGGTGCTCCAGGAGGGCCAGCGCGCTGCGCGGATCGCTCCGCTCCTGGCAGGACAGCGCCCCATCGAGCAGCGGCGCCAGCGCCGCCTCGAACTCCTCCGCTTCGACCAGGTGCAGCCCGACCCGCTCCGCCGGAGCGTTCGGCCCCGCCGCCGCCGAGAGCATGGCGGCGCAGGCGCGGTTCAGCTCGGCCCAGCGCCCGGCGTCCCGAGCGCTGCGCTCCAGGCTCTCGGGGAGCATCGCGTTGGCGAACGCCCAGCCGTGGGACGTCGGTCGGGCGAGGGCGGCCAGGAGCAGCCGCTCCAGCAGCGTGCCGACGGGCGCCGCGAGGCCTCGATCGAGGGACAGCTGCGTCCACTCGCCGCTGTCTACCTCCACCCCCAGGGCGGCGGCCGCCTCCAGGGCCTGCTCGGCGGGAGGCCCGAGGTCGGTCGTGATGCTCGAGAGCCGGCGGGAGGCGAGGTCGTGGAGGTCGTCGGGGAGCCGATCGTCGGCGCCGGGTCGGAGCTCGAAGCCGGACTCCCCCGGCACGAGCACGCCCCGCGCGACCCAGTCCCCGATCAGCGCGGTGCTGAACAGCGGGTTGCCGCCGGTCCGCTCGTCGATGGCGGCGGCGAGCCCGGTGCGGAAGCCGAGGAGCTCGGCGATGAGCTGCTGCCGGTCGCCTTCGGGGAGCGGCCCGACCTCGATGCGGCTGGTGCGCTCCTGTCGCAGCAGCCCGTCGATGGCGTCGGCGGCGGCCGGCCGCTCGACGAGGGTGCCGTCCCGAGAGGTGAGCAGCACCAGGATCGGCGCCGTCGTCTGCAGGAGCCGCTCGGCCAGGGCGATCGAGTCCGGGCTGTGGGCGACGTCGTCCAGCAGCAGGACCATCGGCCGTGGCGTGGCGATGCCGACGAGGGTGCGAGCGATCGCCTCTCGCCGCGCCTCGGCCGTCGGGAGCGAGGAGGGGCCCTCCGCCGGAGGGGAGAGCAGGTCGACGAGCTCGCGCGCCTCGCCGTCGTCATCGCGCCCCGCCGCCGCGAGCAGGCCGGCGAGCCGCTCCGCCAGCGCCTCCCGATCCAGGCCCAGGCAACGGAGGTGGCGGGAGAGGGCCGCCGGCACCCCGTGATCGGAGGTGGGGATGGCGCCGTGCCGGGCGTGCAGCAGCGTCGCCGCGCCGACCTCCTCGGCGCGCCGCCCCAGCCACTGCCCCAGCCGACTCTTGCCGGTGCCGGCCGGTCCGTGCAGGAGCAGGAGCCGGGGGCGACCGGTCTGTCGCACGTCGGCCAGCGCGCCCCACAGCTGGTCGCGGGCCTGGCGGCGGCCGACCATCGGCACCGCGCGCAGCCCATAGAGCCCCAGCCCGGCCCCGACCAGCCGCATGGACGGGCGGGTGGCCCGGGGGCGGCGCCACGACGGAGGCATCGCCGGGAGGCCGTCGTCGTCCGGCTCGTCGTCGTACAGGTCGTCGGCGACGACCTCCATCCGGGCCGTCGCCCCGCCGAGGGCGGCAGCCGCGCCGACCGCGGCCTGGGAGGCGAAGCCGAGCGCCTCGGCGAGGTCCGACGACCGGGCGGACGCCGGCCGCTGGGTCAGGAAGAACGTCTCGCCGGCGGCGGGAAGCATCGCGACCGACGAGTGGTGCTCCCCCCCGGACGGCGGCAGGTCCTCCCACAGCGCCTCGGGCACCTCCAGCCGGGTCAGCGCCCAGGCGGCGTCGGCGGCCCGCTGGAACCGGTCCCCCGGCTCGCGGGCGATCAGGTTGCCGATCCAGGCGCCGAGCCCGAGGGGCAGCCTCTCGGCGGCGTCCGCGGGCCAGCTCGGCCGGTCCCCCAGGGTGTGGGCGTAGGCCAGCGCGAAGAGGTTGTCGCCGAGGAACGGCGGCTTGCCGATCGCCAACTCCCAGGCCATGCAGCCGAGCGCGTACAGGTCGGTCCAGGCGCCGTAGTCGCGCCAGTGGCCCTTGAACTGCTCGGGCGCCATGTACCGCGGCGTGCCTGCGGTGTTCAGCTCGGTGTCCCCGCCGCCCGCCCGGTCCTGTCCGGCGTGGGCGAGGCCGAAGTCGGTCAGCCGGACGGCTCCCCGCCACAGTCGTCCACCGGCTTCGATCGAGTGGGTGTCCCCGCGGCCGCCGAGCAGCACGTTGGCGGGCTTCAGGTCCCGGTGCACGATGTCGCGGCTGTGGGCGTGGGCGAGGGCGTCGAGCAGGCCGAGCAGCGCGCGCCTCAGCAGCGGCCACGGCAGGGGGCGCGCCACCTCGTGCAGGGTGCCCATCGGGGCGAGCTCCATCGCCATCCAGGGGCTGCCCGCGACCAGCTCGCCCGGGGCTCGCTCCGCCGCCTCCTGCGGCACCTCGCCCAGGTCGAGGACCATCACCACGCCGGGGTGGTCCAGCCCGGCGACGGCGCGCACCTCGGAGCGGAAGTCGGCCCGGTACCGGGGCTCCGCGGCCCGGTCTCCGATCATCACCTTGATGGCGACGGGGGTCCCGGTCTTGGCGTGCACCGCGTCGTAGACGACGCCCATGCCCCCCCGTCCGAGCACGTCGCCGAGCTCGAACGGGCCCAGGCGGAGGGGCTCCTCGCTCACGCGAGCACCTGAGCGAGGCGGCGGAACTCGTCCAGGTCGTTGTAGACCTGGGCGCTCACCCGGAGCCAGGGCCGGCCGCCCGCGGGCACGGGCATCACCTCGACGCGGTGGTCGCGCCACAGGGCTGCGCGGAGGGCGTCGCAGCCCTCCTTGTCGCCGGAGCACGGCACGGGACAGGGCAGGGCGAGGATGGATCCGACCAGCTCGGGGCTGGTCGGCAGCGGCAGCCCCCAGGCGTCGGCGCACAGGCGTCCGCCCTCCAGGACGAGGTCGTGGTTGTAGGTCCGGACCCGCTCGGGTCCCAGCTCGCGGTGGAACGCGAGCGCCTCGGACAGCGACAGCCACGCGGTGTAGTCCTTTGTGCCGGTCCAGTCGAACTCGCGCGGGTAGCCCTCGGGATGGAAGAGCGAGATGACCGTCGGGTGCAGATCCGCCTGGCGATCCGCCCGCGTCCACAGGAAGCCGCACCCCTTGGCCGAGCACAACCACTTGTGGCAGTTGCCGATGTAGTAGTCGGCCCCCAGGCCGTCGAGGTCGAGCGGCAGCATGCCGGGGGCGTGCGCCCCGTCGACGAGCACCGGCACGCGCTTGCGCCGAGCCACCTCCACGATCCGGGCGACCGGCAGCACCAGGGCGGTCGCCGAGCTGACGTGGTCCACCACGAGCAGGCGGGTCCGCTCGCTCAGCGCGTCCTCGATGCGCTGCACTACCTCGCCGCCGTCGTGCAGCGGGAACGGCACCTCGACCCGGCTCAGCGTCGCCCCCGCCCGCCGCGCCGCGTAGGCCATGGCGTGGTCCACCGCGGGGTAGATGTGGCCCGCCGCGATGAGCTCGTCGCCCGGGCCCAGGTCCAGCGAGCGGAAGACGGCGTTGGCGCCGGTGGTGGCGTTGTCCACGAAGCCGAGGTCGTTCGGGCGGGCGCCGATCAGCTCCGCGAGGTCGGCCCGGACGGCCTGGAGCGCCGGGTCCGCCTCCTGCATGAAGAAGCGCAGCGGCTGCCGCTCCATGGCCACGCGCCACCGCCGCTGGGCCGCGAGCACGCGCCGGGGAGTTGCCCCGAACGAGCCGTGGTTGAGGAAGGTCATCCCCTCCTCGAGGAGCCACTCGTGGCGGATCGCCCGGCCGAATGCGCGCATTCGCTCAGGGTAGCGCCCCGGCCGCCGCCGTTGTACGGGTGGGGGGTGACGTTCGACTTCGAGGCGGCGGCGCTGCTCCCCGACAACCTCCGGTTCGGCGCCAGCTCGTGGAAGTACGAGGGCTGGAAGGGGCAGATCTACAAGCGCGACTACCGGAGCAAGCGGGCCTTCGAGGCGGGCTGCCTGCAGGAATACGCGGCCTTCCCCTGGTTCCGCGCCATCGGCCTCGACCACACCTTCTACACCCCGCCGACGACCCCCCAGCTCGACGGCTACGTCGGGCAGATCCCGAAGGAGACCTGCTGGCTGGCCAAGGTGTGGGATCGGGTGACGGTGCCGAAGTACGGTCGCAGCCGCCGCTACGGCGATCTGGCGGGGCAGGTCAACCCTCACTTCCTGGACCCGATCCTGTTCCGCGACGAGTTCCTCGCCCCCTTCGAGCGGCAGGACCTGGTCGCCCACACCGGCCCGTTCATCCTCCAGTTCCAGGACGTCTGGCGCACCTTCCCCGACCTCGACGTCTTCTTCGACCGGCTTCGGGGCTTCTTCGCTGCGGCGCCCGACCGGTACCGGTACGCGGTCGAGCTCCGCACCCCCCAGGCGCTGCAGCCGCGGTACTTCGACCTCCTCAACGACGCCGGCGCGACCCACGTCTTCAACCACTGGGGGACGATGCCGTCCCTGGTCGACCAGATGAGGGCGGCGGCCGCGGCCGGGGGGCTCCGGGCGGGGTTCTACGTGGCGCGGCTGCTCACGCCGCGGGGCCTCCACTACGAGGCGTCGGTCAAGCGCTTCGCGCCCTACTCCGAGATCCGGCAGGTGCAGCCCGAGATGCGCCGGGACGTCGTGCGGCTGGCCCGCCGCGCGGTGGAGACCGGCGCCGAGGCGTGGGTGCTCGTCAACAACCGGGTGGAGGGCAACTCGCCCCGCACCATCGACGCGATCGGCTCGATGGTGGTGGACGCGCTGGGGCTGCGCTAGGAGCCTGGAGCGCATTGGAGCCCGACAGGCGGCTGTGCGCTCCAGGCTCCTAGTGGTTCTGCACAGGGAATTCGGTGAGTTGATCGTGATGGCCTGCGCGTTGATGACAAGGCGGGAGGAGCGGAGCGGGGTGTTTCCCCCGCGACCGACGACCAACGCAGGCAGCGGCGGGCAGGGCGCACGAGGACTCACCAGAATCCCTGTGCTGGACCACTAGCCGGCGTCGGCGGGGGCGTCGACGGCGTGGCCCAGGCTGGCCGGCCCGTCGACGACCTGCAGCGCGATCCGGCGTCCGGCGTGCAGCCACCGCAGCTGCTCCAGGGACTCCTCCCGCTCCCGCGGGCTCACCGGGAGGGCGGCGACGTCCAGCAACGTCGGGGCCCGATAGGCGTAGACCCCGACGTGGACGAGGGAGCGGTGCGCGGTGCCCGACGGGAGGGTCGATCGCGAGAAGTCGGCGGCCCAGGGCCCCTCCGCGGTCGCGAAGGTCCGGCCCGCGGGGTGCTCGGCCCGCACGCCGACGGCGACGGTGGCGAGGCCCGCGTCCCGGTCGTGCAGCCCCTGCACGGCGGCGACCAGGAGGGCCGGTTCGGCGCCGACGGCGTCCGCCTGGAGGTTGATCACGACCTCGGGCGAGCCCAGCTGGCCGGCTCGCAGGGCCGCCGCGATCCGTTCGGTCCCGTTGCGCGGCGCCGGTCCCGACGGGACCGCGACCACCCCCGCTCGGCGCGCCTCCGCGAGCAGCCGGTCGTCGTCCGCGACGACCACCACCGGCCCCAGCGCCGCGGCGCGCGCGACGTCGATGGAGCGACGCAGCACGGTCGCAGAACCCCACCGGGAGAGGAGCTTGCCCGGATACCGGCGGGCCTGCCACCGGGCAGGAATGCACACGAGCACGGGGGTCGGGCCGGTGGGAAGTTGGCAGTCCTGGGAGTCCACGGGGCGCCGAGTGTAACGGTCCGGCGGACCGGCGGACACAGGCCCGACTACGCGCGCGCGGGCGTCCAACTGCCCGAGGAGGAACCGGCTGCCTTGTCAGTGAGGAACGCCCAAGTAGAATGCGGCAGGCCACCCATCCGGCTTGATGGATCGGTCCGTCCCGAGGTTTCGATGCTGCGCGTGTCCCGACTCTGTCTGCTGCTGCTCCTGTTGGTGATGCCCGCGGTCCTCGCCGGCTGTCCGGCCGAGATCCCGCCGCCGGCCCTCCTCATCACCCAGGTCTCCTACACGAACACCGTGGTCCTGCCGGGCGAGACGATCACGATGGCGGTGGAGGTCAGCGGCGCCGACGACCCCGACTATGCGTGGACCGCGGACGCGGGCGACCTCAGCACCCCGGGCCAGGCGTCGACCGACTGGACCGCTCCCGACGTCGAGCAGCTGGTCGCCGTGAACGTCGTCGTGACGGCCGGCGACCGTGAGGTCCAGCACCACATCGACCTGCTCGTCGGCTACGGCAAGGACCACGACGGCGACGGCTTCACCCTCCGCGAAGGCGACTGCGACGACACCAACGACGCCGTCTACCCCGGCGCCCCGGACGTGCAGGACAGCATCGACAACGACTGCGACGGCGTGATCGACGAAGGCTTCTTTTTCTAGGAGTAGTAGGGATACG
>CAYQEG010000025.1:0-54280 GCA_964416435.1 uncultured Rickettsiales bacterium | reverse complement strand
ACGACGACGACGACGACGACGACGACGACGACGACGACGACGACGACGACGACGCGACCCCCTGGGTCTGCACCCAGGCGGACTGGGACGACATCGACTCCGACGGCCTGGCCAACGACGTCGACCCCGACACGGACGGCGACGGCGAGGACAACGTCATCGACGAGGACGACGACAACGACGGCATCCTCGACGTCGACGAGGTCGACACCGACCCGCTGTACAGCAACACCGACTGCGACGCGTGCACAGACCTGCAGGAGCAGGTCTGCGGCACGTCGGGGACGGACCCGCTCGAGGCGTGCGGGGGGATGTGCCTGACGATCCCGAGCGACCCCAGCGCCACGGTCACGGTGACCTACGAGACGCAGGTCCAGATGGGCGACGTCGTCTTCATCCTGGACGAGACCGGCTCGATGCAGGGCACCCTGGACGACGTCAAGGACAGCTTCGCGGACATCGCCGACGAGGCGGCGGAGCTC
The DNA here is from genome assembly GCA_964416435.1 of uncultured Rickettsiales bacterium. GTDB lineage: Bacteria > Myxococcota_A > UBA796 > UBA9615 > UBA9615 > CAYQEG01. The sequence goes on along the minus strand of CAYQEG010000025.1, from coordinate 53,798 downwards.
ATCCCGGACCTGACGTTCGGCGTCATCTCCTTCGACGACTACAACTTCGGCCAGATGGGCGCCGGCAGCGACAAGCCGTTCCACCCGCAGCAGCAGCAGACGACCGACCTCTCAGCGGTCCAGTCGGCCCTCGACGGCCTGTACGCCGGCGGCGGCTGGGACTGGCCGGAGTCCACGATCGAGGCGCTCTACCAGGCCGCCACGGGCGCGGGCTACGACCAGGACTGCGACGGCAACTACGACGCGGCGGACGACGTGCGTCCGTTCGTGGCGTGGGCCGGCGACGCCTTCGGCGGCACGGTGGCCGGCACCTTCGACCCCTCGGTGCCGGGCACCGGCACGCTGGGCGGCAACGGCTACCGCGGCGGCGCCGTCCCGATCTTCGTCTACTCGACGGACGCCACGGTGCGGAACTCGACGTCCCCCGACGAGGGGCCCGGCGGCTGCCCCTTCGACGCGACGACGTGGCATCTGTCCGACGCCCTCTCGGACGTCAACGCCAAGGCGGTCGGGGTGGCCGCGCGCACGTCGGATCCGATGGCCGCGATGGCGGACATCGCCATCGCGACCGACTCCTGGATCGACATCGACGGCGACGGCTCACCCGGCGGCAACGAGTGGATGGTCTACAGCTCCGGCTCGTACAACATCGTCGACCAGGTGCTCGACGCGGTGAGCGAGTTCACGGTCGGCGTCACGTACGACCTGGAGATGCAGACCGAGGATCCCGCCGGCGTCATCGTCCAGGTGGTCCCCCAGGCCCACTACAACGTGCCCGCCATGGGCACCGTGCAGTTCGACCTGACGCTGCAGCCGACCCCCCTCGAGGCGTCGACGATCTTCTCGGACACGGTCTACATCGTTCCGACCCAGATCCTCGGCGACGGAGAGGTCGTGCTCTGGTCGGGCGACCTGACCTTCCTCATCGAAGGTCCCACCGGCCCCTGAGCTGAACGGCCCCTCTCAGCCCTCGGGCCCGGCGAAGCAGGGCAGGGCCGCCTTGCGCCACTGGGTGAACACCAGGTGCGTCTGGTAGCGGGCGACGTCGGGGCGCCCGGCGAGCCGCTCCAGCACCAGCGTGCGGAGGTGGTCGGTGTCCCGCACCATCACGTGCAGCGCGTAGTCGGTCTGACCGGCCAGGTTGTACAGGGCGACGATCTCCGGCTGGTCCGCGACGTGCGCCATGAAGTCCGTGATCGCCCCCTTGCTCTGGTCCGCCAGTTCGACCGTGACCAGCGCCTGCAGCCCGATGCCCAGGGCGTCCGGTGACACCTCGGCGTGGTAGCCGGTCAGCACCCCGTCCCGTTCGAGGCGGCGCACCCGCTCCAGGCAGCTGCTGGGCGCCAGGCCGACCCGCGCGGCCAGCTCCTTGTTGCTCAGCCGACCGTCGTTCTGCAGCGCTTCGATGATTCCGACGTCGATTCGGTCCAGGGGGCGTTTGGTCGTCATATTCCGAAGTCTATTCGATGGCGAATGGACACACAGAACTTACGATGGATCTGGATGGGAGATTCGGAAGTGGGTTCGGTCTCGGTCGAAATCAGGCTGCTCCTTGGATACGCCCGCGCCCTGCACCGAGCCGGAGCGCCGACGCCCCGCGTCGAGGCCCTCCTGGCGACCGTGGGCCGCGCCATCGGCGTGCCGGGCCGGTTCTTCGGGGTACCGACCGCGCTGATCGCCTCGCTCGAGGTGGACGGCCGCCCCGAGACGCACGTCGTCGAGGTCGAGGGGGGCGACATCGACCTGGGCGCGCTCGCCCGCCTCGAGGCGATCGCCGCCCGCCTGACGAGCGGCGAGGCGGCGGCGGGGGAGGCGCTGGCCCAGCTGGAGGCGGGCGAGCAGGCGCCGCCCCGGTGGTCTGCCGCGACCACCGTCGCCGCCTTCGCGGGCGTCTCCGGCGCCGCCGCCATCGTGCTCGGGGGAGGGGCCGCGGAGGGCGCGGTGGCCGCCGCCGCCGGCCTGTCGACGGGGCTGCTCGCGGTGGGGTCGGCCGGGCGCCTGTTCGAGCTGCTCGCCGCCGCCCAGGCCGCCTTCCTGGCGACCTCCGCGGCCCGCTGGGCGGGGGTCGCCGTCGAGCCGGCGGTGCTCGGCGGCCTGATCGTGCTCGTGCCGGGCTTCACGCTGTGGCAGGGCATGGCGGAGCTGACGTGCGGGCACCTCGTCTCGGGCACCACGCGCCTCGCGCGCGCCCTCGCGGTCCTGCTCCTGATGGGCGTCGGGTTCGCCCTGGGGAGCCGGGTCGCCGACGCGCTGGTGCCGGAGCTGGCCTCGCCGGTGGTGCTCTCGGTCGCCTCGATCCCGACCGCGTTGGCCGTCGCCGCGACGGCGCCGGCGCTGCTCGTGCTGTTCCGGGCCCCCGCGCGCGAGCTGGGCTGGATCCTCGGCTCCGTCGGCGTCGCGTGGGGCGGGTCGATGCTCGGCGGGCAGTCGCTGGGCCCGGAGCTGGGCACGTTCATCGCGGCGCTGGGGGTCGGCCTGTACGGCGGCGTCTACGAGCGCCTCGCGCGACGGCCGGCCGCGGTGGCGATGGTGCCCGGGATCATGCTGCTGGTGCCCGGCACAATCGGCTTCCGGGGCATCAACGCCCTGATGGCGGACGACCCCGTGGCCGGGATCGAGGCGGGCTTCTCAGCCCTGCTCGTCGCCGTCAGCCTGGTGGCGGGGCTGCTGGTCGCGGAGACCGCGACCTACCAGAGGACCCCGCCCATCCCGGGGCCGCCGTAGTCACAGCCGAAGTCGCCCATGTCCATCAGGCCGCTCTGGTCGTAGCCGAGGATCTCCTCGAGCTCCTCGGAGCGCTCCCGGGCGACCCGCCCGCCGATCGCCTGCAGCGCGCTCGCCGCCGACCAGCGCAGGCTGCCCCACTCCTCGTCGTCGGTGTCGATGGAGTCCATCAGCTCTGCGATCGCCTCGGCCGACGCGGTGTTGCCGCGCGACTGCAGCGCGTACAGCGCGGTGCTCGCCTCGTTGAGGTCGTCGCTGCGCAGCGTGGTCGCGAGCACCTCGCCGGCTTCCCGCGAAGGGTCGGAGCCGAGCATGCCGATGGCCGACAGTCTCTGGGTCTCGTCGCCGCTGACGGCCAGCTCGCGGATCGCCTCGGCGCCCGCGGGGGTGCCCATCGACTGCAGCCCCCACATCGCGGTCTGCGCCGCGTCGGGGTCGTCCAGGGCGTCGATCAACAGCTCCTCGGCCGCCGGGTCGCCGCTGTTGGCCAGCGCGGTCAGGGCGGAGGTGCGCGTGGTGGAGTCCTCGTCCTCGGCCAGCGCGAGCAGCCGCTCCATCGCCTCGGGGCCGGACTGGGTGCTCAGCGCCGTCACCGCGTTGCTACGCACCGAGTCGTCCTCGTCCGCCAGCGCCTTGTCGATGGCCTCCATCGAGACCTGCTGGCTCCCGCTCCACATCAGGGTCGACAGCGCCGTGCTGCGCATCGTCGGGTCTTCGTCGTCCAGGAGCGCCTCGAGCGCCTCCCGGGCGCCCGGGTCGTCCATCTGGCCGAGGGCGGAGACCGCCGACCAGCGCTCCGTCTCGGTGCCGTCGGCGAGCCGGCTCACCAGCGTCTCGCGGACCTCGTCGCCGCCCAGCCGCGCGAGGGTGGACGCGATGGCGTCGAAGTCGTTGGCCCCGGCGTCATCCAGTCGCTCCATGAGCTTGCCCCGGAGGCCGTCGCGGGCGTCGTCGCCCATCGCCTCGAGCGCCCCCATGGCGCTGGACGCGGTCCACGCGTCCCCCGTGTCGACCAGGTCGAGCAGCCGCACCACGGCGTCCTCGTCCCCCCGGGCCTGGAGGGCCCAGACGACGCTGTTGCGGTCGGACGACGTGCCCTCGGCGAGCACCTCCTCGATCAACTCCCAGCCGGCGTCGCCGCCGTGGGTCGCGAGGAACAGCAGCGTGTCGGGCGGCGGCAGCTTGCCGTCTTCGTCGAAGCGGGAGACCAGCAGCCCCGCGAGGGCTTCGTCGTTGGTCCGGCTCAGGGCCGAGAGGGCCGCGTCGGCCATCGGGCCGTCTTCGGCGGCGAGCACCTTGAGGACCTCCCGGGCGGTCTGCTCGGTGCGGGAGGCGAGGGCGTCCGCGAACCAGACCGCCTGGTCGGGGCGCCCCTCGTCGAGGATCGACAGCAGCGCGTCGAGCGCGCCGGGCGCCTTGCTCGCGCCGAGGGCGGCGATGACGTCGTACCGGTGGTTCGGGTGGGTGTCCCACGTCTCCAGCAGGACCTCCACCGCTTCGGGGGAGTGGCTCTGGCCGAGCACCGACAGGGCGGTCGAGCGCCGCGACGGGGAGGCGTTGCGCGCCATGTCGATCATCAGCCGGTCGGTCTCCGGGCCCGGGAGGGTGGCGAGGGCCCACATCGCCGCATCGGCGCGCGGGTCGTGCGGCGTGGTCGCCGCGAGGATCAGCAGGCGGCGGTCGATGTCGGCCCCGAGGGTCGCCACCGCGCCGGCGGTGGACCAGGCGTCGGTGGTGCCGGACGAGCGGAAGGCGCGGTGGATGATCCGCCGCGCGCGGGAGCCGCCCCGCAGCGCGAGCGCCTCGAGCGCCTGCTGCCGTCGCCACTGGTCGGGGTGCTTGCTGATCTCCTCGAGCACGGTCGCCGCCTCGGGCGCGCCCGAGAAGCCGAGCGCCTGCGTCGCGATCGAGTTGCGGGTGGAGTCGTTGGAGCGCGCGATCGTCGCCAGGCGGTCCACGCCCCGGGGGCTGCCGAGGCGGCCCAGCGCCCACATCGCGGAGGTGTGCACGTTCATGTGGGGGTGCTCGGTCAGCGGCAGGAGTCGCTCGACGTCGCCGTCGTCCCCCACGATCCCGAGCCGCTGGATGAGCTCGGACATGGCGCCCGTCGGCGGGTCGGCGTCCAGCGCCCGTCGGATCGCCTCGGCCTGCCGGGGCAGGTCCACGGGCACCGCGGCGTCGTGGGTCACCCGGGGGGCGAGGAGCCGGGACTCGGTGCTGTCGTCGTCGTCGCCGCCGTCGAACAAGCTGCGCACGTCCTGGACGAAGTCATCCCCCATGGCGCCGATGGCGGCCGACGGGATGGCGACGGCGAGGAAGGCGGCGAGGGCACGGACGCGGGATGAGCGGGCGGACGGCTTGGACATGGTTGCTCCGGCGTGTGGGGCGACGGTGCTTGGCTTCGACACCGGGGTCCGCTCGTTGTTCCCGGGTGCAGCGCCCACACGATTCGTCGCGGGGTCGGGGAGGACTGGGTAGGGTGGCTTTCGTGGCCACCGAACCGAACGTAGGTCTGAAACGCCAGCTCGCCCTCCTTCAAGAGGCGGCGGAGGCGTTGGGCCGGGACGACTACCTGCAGGTCATCGTGCGCAGCCTCGGCGAGGCGCTGTCGGTGCGGTGGGCGTTCGTGTCGGAGCTGGTCCCCGACGACCCGAGCCAGGCGCGCACGGTCGCCTTCTGCCAGGACGGGACGCTGCTGGACAACATGGCCTACCCCCTGGCCGGGACCCCCTGCGCGGACGTCTACGACCGGTCCGCGTGCCTGGTCACCGAGGGCGCCCAGGAGGCCTACCCCGAGGACGTGATGCTCCAGGACATGGGCATCGAGTCCTACCTCGGCCTGCCGTTCGTGGACGACGCCGGCCGCGCGCTCGGGCACCTCGGGGTGATGCACGACCGCCCGCTCCCCGCTGCCCTCCTCGACGAGCCGCTGTTCCGGATCTTCGTCGCCCAGGCGGGGTCGGAGTTCGCGCGCCGGGGCGCCGAGGCGGAGAAGCACCGGGTCGAGCGGAAGCTGATGGAGTCCGAGCGGCGGGAGAGCCTGGGGCTGCTCGCCGGGACCATCGCCCACGACCTGAACAACCTGCTCGTCGGCATCACCGCCAACGTCGGGCTCGCCGAGCTGGAGCTGGACGGGGACTCGGCCGCGCGCCCGTTCCTGCAGGCGATCGAGAAGACCGGGCGTCGGGCGGCCGAGCTGGCGCAACAGATGCTGGCGTACTCCGGCCGCGGGCGGTTCGAGGTCGGGCCGGTCGACCTGGGCGACATCGTGCGCCAGACAGGGGATCTGCTCCGCCCGTCGCTCCCGCGCACGGCGGAGGTCACCTACGTCGTCAGCGACGGGCTGCCTCCGGTGCAGGCCGATCCCACCCAGCTGCGTCAGCTGGTCATGAACCTCGTCATCAACGCCGTCGACGCGATGGAGGGGCGCCCGGGGCGGGTGACGATCCACGTCGGACTGGGTCGCATCGACCTGGACGAGCCGCGCACCCAGGTGGTCGCCCGGGAGGCGGCGTCGGGGCCCTGCGTCTCGCTGGAGGTCAGCGACGAAGGGACCGGCATGGACGACGAGACGCTGGCCCGGATCTTCGACCCGTTCTTCACCACGAAGGCGAAGGGCAACGGCCTGGGGCTGGCCGCGGTCGTCGGCATCGTGCAGGGCCACAAGGGCGTGCTCCGGGTGGGCAGCCGGCTCGGCCACGGCACGACGTTCACGGTGCAGCTGCCGGTCTCCGAGCAGCCCGTCCCCGCGGCGCGGGTCGTCGCGGACCGGGGGGTGCTGCCCCCCGGCGTGCGGGCCCTCGTCGTGGACGACGAGCCGGCGGTCCGCAACGCGTTGGCCGCGGTCCTCGGTCGCAACGGGGTGCAGGTCGTGGAGGCGGCCGACGGAGCCCAGGGCCTGACCCTGCTCCAGGCGACCACCGAAGCGTTCGACGTCGTGCTCATCGACCTGTCGATGCCCCGGGTCGGCGGCGATGAGGTCGTCGCCTGGATGGGTGATCGCATGCCCGACGTGCCGATCCTGCTGATGAGCGGCTACGACCGCAGCGAGCTCGACGCCCGCTTCGGAGAGGACGCCGTCGTTGGGTTCCTGCAGAAGCCGTTCACCATGGCCGACGTGCTCGCGTCGGTCGGGCAGGCGGTCGAGCCGGACTAGTCCGGTCGAGGGGGGACCTGGAGCCCCCGCTGCACCGCCGGCCGGAACCGGTGGAAGTCCACTGCGTACGTCGCCGGCCAGCCCGGTCCCGTCGCCCGCAACACGAAGGACCGAACCAGCGGCAGCTCCGTCGCGTCCCGCTGTCCCGGCGCGATCAGCCCGACGAAGCCCCGCCGCGAGCGAACCCGCGGGCTCAGCAGGAAGCCGGCCTCGGCGAGGCCCGGGCGGAGGCGCCAGAACTCGGTCTCATCGTCCTGGAGCGTCACCTCGAGCTGCAGCCCCGGCGGGCGCCACAGCAGCTCCCGGAGCCGATAGACGAAGCCGCGCTCCATCTTGATCGTGACCCACACCAGCTGGCCCGCGCCGGCCGGCCTCGGGACCTCCACCGGCTCTCCCAGCGTCGCCACTCCGTCGGAGATCGAGCCGTGCTCCATCGCCCGAGCCCGCTCGCGCCGGCGCAGCCGCAGGAAGCGCTGATCGGCGCGGGCGACGTCGTAGTGCAGCAGCAGCTGCAGCCAGCTGCGGCTCTCCGTCGCCGAAGGGTAGTGGGTGTCCAGGGGCTCGACGTCCAGCCAGACCTCGGCGGGGCGGTCCTCCGCTTCGAGCCGGTCGGCGTTGAGCGCGGCGAGCCGTGGGGTGTACGCCTGGTAGCCCTGGATCACCGGGCGGGGGCGGTAGTCGGCCCCGCACGCGAGCAGCACCCCCTGGCGGACGCCCACCATCTCGGCGGTGCCGACGGGTGCGGACATCCCGTTGGACGAGCAGAGCTCGGCGGCGATGCCGTCGACGCGGTCGGCGATCGCCGGTGGTCGGCCGGTGAGGAGCCGGCCCGCCGTCTCTACGCGCTCCGGCAGCGTCTCGATCCGCCGGGCGACCTCCTCCAGCCACGACGCGTCACGCCGGATCCCGTACGCGCTGACCACCAGCAGGCCCGCCGCCGCCACCACCCCGATGGGCAGCCGGGTGGCCGGCCCCGGCCGCGCCCGGTACCGCAGCATCACCAGCATCACGACCTCGAGCAGCCCGACCGCGGCGAGGGCCGCGTGAGGACCGTCGTGCCGCGTGAACCCGTGTCGGAACAGCAGCCCGGCGACCGGCACGAGGCCGAGCGCCGCGACCCCGTCGACCCGCGCCGCGAGCGCCGCCGCGACCCCCGCGAGGACGAGCCAGGCGACGATCTCGAGCGCCGGCCCCGGCAGCGAGAAGCCCTGTCCGAACGCGCTGGAGAGGTGCCAGGAGTCCGCCAGGAAGCCGGGCAGCGCGCCGAGCGGTTGACCCGCGAGCAGCCACGCGAGCAACCCCCAGGCCGGGAGCAGCGCGACGTCCAGCGGCGGCCGCTCCCGCCGGGAGGCCCGCACCCCGACCACGATCGCTGCGACCCCGACCACCATCACCAGGGTGATGAACTTGCCCAGCGCCAGCCACGCCAGCGGGGGCAGGAGCGCCATCCGGGCTCCGAGCGCGGCCCGGTCCGGCTCGTCCTCCTGCAGCAGCGCCCACCACGCGAGCACCACCAGGGTCGCCAGCGCCTCCGGCCCGTGCTGGGCGAGGAGGAGCAGCCCGGCCAACCACGCCAGCCCGACGCCGCTGGTGAGGTGCCGTCGGGCCAGGGTCCACAGCGCGAAGCCCAGCGCGGCGGCGATCACCACCCGGCAGGCGAGGGCGATCCAGTACGTCCGGGGATCCCAGACGTCGTGCCACAGCAGCCCCCACGGCCCGTAGGTCCAGACGATGTCGCGGCCCCACACCCAGCCCTCGGCGAAGGCGATGTGCAGCGGCCACTGCCACGAGGTGTGCAGGTCGTCGTGGGGCCCGAACATCCACAGCGGCAGCAGGTACAGCGCGGCGAAGGCCGCGAGGGCGACCGCGAGGATCCGCTGGGGGAGGGTCAAGGTCCGCGGCGTTCGAGGCGGACGTACTCCACCGGGCCGGTCCAGCCCGCCTCGGTCTTCACCCGGGCCTTGCGCACGACCCGCAGCGCGACGCCATGTTCGGACCAGGTGGTGTCGACGACGACCCGCTGGCTGTCGCCGGAGCGTTTCTCGGTGCCCGGGCCGAGGCGGCGGGTGAGCACCTCGACCAGCCAGTCCGTCACTCGATCGTCCGGCTCTTTGAGGCGAAGCCTCATCACCTGGAGCACGTAGTCGTCGTAGGTACAGGAGACCTCGGCGGGGGCGTCGTCGATCTCCACCCGCTGGGTCCGCTGGCCTTCCACGGTGGCGTTGTCCTGCTGCGGGCAGAAGCCGTCGGGGAAGGGGCAGGAGCTGCTGCCCGGCAGGAGCTTGCAGATCAGGGCGTCGGCCCGGGTCCAGCGGGTCTTGAGGCGCTCGCTGAAGTCGACCCGCTGGTAGACGGGTCGGCCGTCCTCCTCCACGGCGCGCAGCTGCACGCCCTCCCACGGCCAGGACCACGTGATCTTCTTGCGCGACCCCTCTCGCCGGATCGAGCGGATCGGGTCACCCCAGTGGGGTCGGTACCAGTCCAGCAGCTCTTCGAGGTTGTCCTTCGCCGGCTTGTCGAACTGGAGCCGGATGATCGACAGGCCCGAGGCGGTGAAGTAGCAGGAGACCTGCACCGGGTCGTCGAAGAGCTTCCAGTCGCCGGTCAAGGTGAGGCGACCGCCGACGGTGCCGTCCGGGGCGCTGTCGGGGTTCGGGTCGTGCACGACCTGCTCGGGGTAGACGGTGCGGACCTGGTCGGGGGTCATGCCGAAGACGAGCTTGTTGAAGCCGTCGACGGCGGCCGCGGGCACGGCGAAGCCGAGCGTGACCGCTGCGATCAGAGCCGAAACCAGGAGCCGCCCCGTCATCGAGGCCGCCAGTCTACCGACCCGAGCGCGGAACGGATCGGCGAGCCCATCAACCCTTGGACGAGGCCCCGGAGTCGGCCCGGGCCCACGCGACGGTCGCGGCCATCCCGTCCTCCAGGTTGACCTCCGGGCTCCAGCCGAGCAGCTCCCGAGCGGCCGAGATATCGGCCACCATGTGCCGCTGGTCGCCGACGCGACGCCCCTCGTAGGAGACATCCCAGGCGTCGGGGTCGTGGCCGCAGGCGCTCACCGCGGAGCGCCACAGGGTGTTGATGGTGGTGCGCGTCTGGGTGCCCAGGTTGACGACGGTGGCGCCCGGCGGCGGATCCGTCGCCGCCGTCACCCACGCGCGAGCGACGTCCCGGACGTAGACGAAGTCCCGGGACTGCTCGCCGTCGCCGAAGATCCGGATCGGCTCCCCCCGCAGCGTGTTGCCCAGGAAGATGCCGAGCACGCCCTGGTACGGGTTGGTCAGCGACTGGCGCTCGCCGTACACGTTGAACATGCGGAAGGAGACGGACCGCATGCCCCAGCCCGCCTCGATGGCGGCGAGGCTGACGGAGCGCTCGGCGGCCCACTTCGTCACGCCATAGAAAGAGATCGGTGAGCACGGCATGTCCTCTCGGACGGGCAGACCGGGCGGGTCGCCGTACGTGGTCATCGAGGAGGCGAAGACGAACCGGCGCACGCCGTGGCGGTGAGCCGCCTCCAACATGCGGGCGGTGCCCAGGCCGTTGACCGACATGTCCCACGTCGGGCTGTCGAAGGAGCGGAACGTGGAGGCCTGCCCGGCGAGGTGGCAGATCGCGTCGATGGGGCCATCGAGGGCGGCGAAGGCGCGGTCCACGTCCTCCTCCGAGCGCACGTCCCCCTCGACGAACACCGCGGCGTCGGGCACGTCGACGAGCCGACCGTTGCTGAGGTCGTCCAGGACGGCCACCGTGTCGCCCCGGGCGAGGAGCGCTTCGGCGACGTGACTGCCGATGAAGCCGGCTCCGCCGGTCACTACCACGCGCATGGCCGGCGACCCTACCAGAGCGGCCTGCTCCGCCCGGAACGCGCCGGGGGTGGCAAGCTGTCGCGGTGCGTGTCCTGCTCCTGACCGACGCCCTGCCGGACCTGCCCCGTGGCGGGGCGGACCTGCACCTGCGGGAGCTCGCCACCGAGCTCGAGGCGCGGGGGCTCGATGTCGATGTCCACGCCGTCGCCGGGACCCGGTCCGACGCCATCGGCGCGTTCGGCGCCCCCGGGACCCGCCTCCGCCGCTCGTTCGCCAACGCGTCGGCGTGCCGCGACGTGGCCGCGCTGATCGAAGCGCAGTCGCCGGACGTGTTGCACCTCCACAGCGTCCGCGGCCTGCACTTCCAGCTGCCGGAGCTGGCCCGCGCGGCGGGCGTCCGGACCGTCTGGACCCACCACGACCTGTTCTCGATCTGCCAGCGGTCCCACCTGCGGACCGGCGACGGGCAGGCCTGCGACGGTCCGGCGGGGGGGCGGCGGAGCGGGCTGAAGTGCGGTGAGTGCTTCGGCGGGATGGCGCGGCTGCTCGGCCCCGCGGTGTTCCCGCTCCGGACGTCGGCGCTGCGCGGCGCGCTCGCCGCGTGTGACGTGCACATCGCCCCCTCGGCGTGGGTCGCGGAGCAGCTCCTCGCCCACGGCGCGGATCCCGCCTCGGTGCATGTCGTCTCGACGTCGGTGCGCGCCCCGGAGCGCCCGGCCCACCCCCCGGGGGACGGCCCGCCGCGGTTCGTCTTCGCGGGTGATCTCCGCAGCGACAAGGGCGCAGACCTCGTGGTCGCGGCGGCGGCCCGGGTGACGACGGAGCTGACGGTCGACGTGCACGGCGGGCAGCCCGCGCCCCCCGCGCCGCGCGAGGCCGCGTTCCAGCGCATGCTGCAGATCGCCGTCGACCGGAGCGACGGGCGGGTCCACCTGCACGGCCGATACGAGCCGGGCGACCTGGCCGGGTTCCTCGATGGGGCGACCGCGCTCATCGCGCCGTCGCGGGTACGCGAGACCTTCGGCCGCACCGCCAACGAGGCCCTGCTCGCCGGGGTCCCGGTGGTGGCGGCGGACCACGGGGGGCTGGCCGAGCAGGTCGTCGACGGCATCAACGGGGCGCTGTTCGAGCCGGGCGACATCACGTCCCTGGCCGCGGCGATGGACCGGGTGCTCGCCGCGGGGGGAGGGCTGCGCCGGGAGGACCGCTGGCCCACCCGACCTCGCCTGCTGGCCTCTGTCGACGCGCTGGCCCGCCTGTACGAGGGAGCGCGGTGAGGTCGATCGACCCCCGCTCCGTCGCCGTCGGGGTCGCGTGCACCCGCCAGGCCGCGCGGATCCCCGACCTCGCAGCAGCGCTCTCCCGGCTCGATCCGGCGCCGGGGCTGGTGATCGCCGTAGACGACGGGGGCGGGGATCGCACGCTGCAGGCCCTGCAGGAGGCCGGCTTCGAGGTGTGCGCCCACCCCGAGCGGCTCGGCATCGGCCACGCCCGCAACACGCTGTGGCGTCGCGCCGAGGACCTGGGCTTCCAGGCGGTGGCCTTCCTGGACGCCGACGTCACGCCGCCGGGGGACTACCTCCGTCCGGTGTGCGAGCTGCTGGCCGCCGACGGCGCCGCGGGCGTCGGCGGCCGCTGCGTCGACGAGGCGCCGTCCAGCCGATCGGACCGGTGGCGGAGCCGGTTCTGGAGCCAGGACCTGGGACTCTCGGCGCGACTCGACGCCGATCGGCTCATCAGCTCCTGCGCCACCTATCGCATCGCCGCGCTGCGCGATGTCGGCGGATTCAACCCCCACTTCCGAGCCACCGGGGACGACGTGGACATCGGCCGACGGCTGCGCGCGTCCGGTCATCGCCTGGTCTACGACCCCGCCATCGCCGTGACCCGTCGCCGCGTGGACACCGCCGGCGGCCTGCTGAGCCGGTGCTACCGGGACTGCCGGGACGGCATGCGCGCCACCGTGGGGGCCGAGGGTCCCGGGCCGGGGCCTCGTCACCTGGTGGCGGGGATGACGCTCAAGGCGGTGCGGGCGCCCGCCTCGGCGCTGGTCGTTCGGAGGGATCCGGCCGAGGCGGCCCTCGGGGTCGCGGCGTGTGGCGTCGGGCTGCTCGGCTACGCCGTCGGCTGGGCGAGGCCCCGCCCAAGATGAGGGGCGACCGACGGCGGACGCGCGTCCAGGTCCTGCTCGGCGGCTGGATCCTCCTGATCGGCGCCATGGCCTTGTGGACCCGCCCGCTGGCGGCCGCGCTGCGCGACCGCGGCGCGCTGACCACCTCGATGACCGTCACCGCCCTCGCCGTGGGCTGGCTCTGCCTGCGGCTGCTCGCCGACCGGGACGGCGACCGGGAGCCGCTCGTGCCGTGGACGCCGTTGGTCCTCACGGCCGTCGCGCTGGTGTGGCTGGGCACCTGGTGGAAGCTCCCCGAGGAGCGGGTGCACCTGCTGCAGTACGTGCCCCTCGGGATCATCGCCTGGCGGGCGCTCGGCGGACGGGCGCTCGCCGCGCTGCTCCTCTGCTTTGCGGTCGGCGCGGGAGACGAGTGGCTCCAGGGCACCCTGCCGGAGCGCACGTTCGACCCGTGGGACCTCGTCGCGAACGCCATCGCGTCGACCGCCGCGGTGCTGCTGTCGATGGGCGGTCGGACCGCGTGGCTCGCCCTCGCGTTCGTGATCGCGGCCCGCCTCGTGCTGCCCGTGGTGCACGTCGGTCACCCCGGCGCCGACGCCGTGCCGCCGCCGGGACCGGCGGGGACGGCGCTGGAGCCTCCCACCGCGCCCTACGCCGGCGCGTCGGTCCTGCTCGTGACGATCGACGCGCTGCGCGCGGACCACGCCCCGCCGTGGGGCGATCCGGGCGTGCCGACGCCGGCCCTCGCCCGCATGGCCGCGGAGTCCGTCACGTTCGACGGCTTCGCCAACGGGATCTGGACGACTCCGTCGATGGTCTCGCTGTTGACCGGGCTGCTCCCTCCGGTCCACGGGGTGCAGGAGCGCGGCCAGGAGTTGAACCCGGCGTGGCGGACCCCGCTGGAGGCCCTGACCGGCGCCGGCTGGTCGACCGCGGGGCACGCCGGCGACGACACCGGCACCTACCGCAACCTCGGCTTCCAGCGAGAGCTCGGCGAGGGCGCCCGGGCCGACGTCGTGGCGGCCGCCCTGGCCGGCGGCCCGTCGTTCGTCTGGCTGCACCTGCGGGAGGTCCACGCGCCCTACGACGCGAGCCCCGAGCGGCTGCACGCCCTCGGCCTGCCGTCCGACCTGCCGGAGGCGCCGCTCCTGCACCGCGCTCGGACCCACTACACCGTGCCGAGGGCCGAGTTCTCCGGGGATCACGATGGCCTGCGAGACGCCCTGCGAGCGCTGTACGCCGCGGAGGTGGCGGACGCCGACGCCACCCTCGGTAGGGTGCTCGCCCGGCTCGACGCCGACGGCCTGATGGACCGGACCATCGTGGTGCTCACCGCGGACCACGGCGAGGAGCTGCTGGAGGGAGGCGGCGTCGGTCACGCCAGCACCACCCTGGCCAGTGAACCCCGGCCGGAGCTGGTGGAGATCCCCCTGTACGTCCGGCTGCCGGACGGTCGAGGCGCCGGCCGCCGGGTCGCCGGTCGCTTCGAGCAGGTCGACCTGATGCCGACGCTCCTGCCGCTGCTCGGCCTGGAGCTGCCCGACCCGGCGCCTTCGGTCGGCGTCGACGGCCGGGATCTCGGCCCGGCGGTCCTGGACGGCGCGCCGGTGACACCTCGGGACTCCTTCGTCAGCAGCTCACCGTGCGGGTGGCAATGCCCGCCGGAGCGACGGAGCGAGCGGGTGCACGCGGTCGTCGGCGCGGACGGCTCGTGGGGCCGCTGCGCGGAGCCCGGGTCGTGCGACCCGCGTGTCTCGGCCCCGCTGCTCGAGCTCCGCTCGGCCGGCGAGGCGGCCCCACCGGTGCCGAGCCCCGGCTGAGCCCTGCTCGCCACCGGGAGACTCGGGTAGAGTTGCGGACCGTGACGCGCCCCACCCTCGAGAACCTGCACCTCCAGCTGGTCGCCGTGGACCACGAGTGCGTCTTCGCGATGGTGCTGTACGCCTACGAGCGGGTGAAGAAGGGGGCGGACCGGTCGATCCTGCATCGCGCCGTTCTGTCGCTGGACTACAAGCCCGATCGGGACGAGGTGAACCGCCTGCGCAAGCTGCAGGCGAAGTGCCGCGAGCTGGGCCGCAGCGCGGACGTGGTCGCCGAGCTGGAGGCCACGATCGAGGCGGAGTACGCCGAACATCGGAACGCGGTCGGCCTCGCGAAGATGACCCTGGAGGAGGTCCGGGACCACGGCGTGCGCTGGTCGGTCGTGAGCAAGCGGGGCCCCACCATCCGCATCTCCCCCGAGCTCCTGGGGCTGCTGGAGCGGCTGTATCCCGACGACCGCAACGACCACGGCTACCCCGAGTACGTCGAGGGCAGCGAGGCCCCCGCCGACGCGACGGGTCGGCCGGTGTTCCCCGAGGACCCCCACGGCGTGGCCGGCATCTACCGCCCCCCCGACTCGGTCATCCAGACCTACATGAAGCTCAGCTTCGTGGACCGTCCGACCCTCGACGCCGCCGTCGACGCGGTGGTGGGGGACGGCCCGGACGCCGAGGAGACGGCGACCTGGCTGGAGTCGGACTTCGAGGCGCTGACCGCCCGGTACGAGTTGGCGTCGGCCCGGGGCTCCGGGATCCACTACCGCTACAGCTGAGCGATGACGTCGTCGTCGTTCGCTCGCGCTCCCGCCCTCGCCGCGGCCCTCCTGTGTGTCGTTCTGCCGGCCACCGCGCCCGCCGCGGAGCCGCACCGCTCCTTCTACGAGCTGCCCTCGTCCAACGGCTGGGGGGCGGTCGTCGTCGACCTGGAGCAGGCGCGAGCCAACCACTGGCGCGACCACCTGTTCGCCACCGAGGAGCCGGTGTGGGACGAGACCGGGGCGGAGGTCTGGGCCGGAGGCCACCCCCAGTCGGTGTGGGCCCGGGACCTGCTCTTCGACGCCTACTTCGGGCTGCGCGCGGGGGGCAGCCAGGGCTGGCTGACCGACGATCCGGTGGACCTGGACGCGTCCGGCTGGCTCGGCGTGACCGACGACGCCCCGGCCGGCGGCACCGGGATCGTGGCGATGGTGCAGACCCGCGGTGACCTGCGGGCGACCACGTACGCGTTCGCCCCGTGGGGGCTCCAGCGCTCCGCCATGGTCCTGCTCCTGCGGGTCGAGAACCTCGGCTCCGATCCGGTCGACGACCTGGCCGCCTTCTCGGTGCACAACCTGCACCTGGGCGAGGGTCGACCCGGCCCGACGGAGGAGATCGGCACCCAGAACGAGACAGTCGTCATCCACGACCCTTCGGGGGCGATCGAAGAGCGTGGCTTCGCCGGAGTCACCGCACTCCGGGCGATGCCTGCGGCCACGACGAGCACCGCCTGGTGGGGAGGCGCGGCGGGTGACAACCCCTGGCAGGTGGTCGACGACGGTGCAGTCGTCGATCTCGTCGCGGCCGACGGTGATCTCGGCTACAACGACGACACCGTCTCCTACCTCCAGTGGACCCACGGCGCCCTCGCGGCGGGCGAGGAGGCCTGGTTCGGGATCGCCGTCGCCCACTACGGGGACCCCTTCGCCCACACCGCCCTGGCCGCCGAGGTCGACGCCTGGACCACCGGTCGCGACCCCGCCCAGGTCCTGGCCGACGAGCGCTCCGCGTGGGGCACGTTCCAGGCCACGCTGACCCCGCCGGTGGGGCTGACCGCCGACGAGGACCGCCTCTACCGCCACGCCGCCGTCGTGCTCCGCATGGCGCAGGTTCGGGAGACCGGCTCGTTCGTCCGCGAGCACCTCAGCACCGACGGCGAGGCCCGCTACTCCGCGTTCGGGGAGGACCTGCCGGCCCACGTCCAACACCTGGCCGTCGGCTCCGTGCTGGCGTCCCTGCCGCCGGGGCAGTGGACCTACTCGTGGCCCCGGGACCAGGCCTACGCGGTGCTCGGCATGGTGCTCGCCGGCATGCACGACGAGGCCCGGGACGCGCTGGAGTTCGTGCTCGTCGCGCGGTCCGGTCGCTACGAGGGCTACGACGAGCTGGAGGGCTACCCGGTGGGGCCCTACCAGGTGAGCCTGACACGCCATCACGGCTTCGGGGTCGAGGAGTCCGACACCCTCGGGGACGGCGACTTCAACTTCGAGTTCGACGGCGCCGGCCTGACGCTCTGGGCGCTGGGCGAGTACGTGCGAGCGACGGGGGACTGGACCCTGGTGCAGGAGCACTGGGGCACCCTCGGCCCGGACGTCGCCGGCTGGCTGCTCGCCCTCGTCGAGCCGGATCTGCAGCTGATCGCCGCGGACTCCTCGATCTGGGAGACCCACTGGTTCGGCAAGCAGCGGTACTGGACCTGGACCTCCGCGACCGCGGCGCGGGGCCTCTGCGAGGCGTCCGCCATGGCCGAGTACCTGGGCGAGGAGCCCGACCTGCTCGGCTGGCAGGCGGGGGGCGAGCTGCTCCGGGACGGGCTGCTGGCCGCCGTGCGGGACGCCGACGGGGTGCTCGGGAGCAACTTCGAGGAGGTGGCCGGGGGCTCCGGCTACGCGGACGCGGCGGTGGTCGAGGCGTTCAACCTCGGCGTGCTCGACCCGTCGGCGGAGACGGCCACGGCGACGCTGCCGTTCCTGCAGGCCGAGCTCGGCGTGGACGCGGGCCCCGGCCTCGCCCGCAACGATGACCTGTGGGATCCCCACGACCTCTCCCCCTGGGGGAGCCAGTACGACGCCGACGAGTGGGTCTTCATCGACCTGCGCACCGAGGTCGCCCTCCGGGCGGCGGGTCAGGACGCGGCGGCGGACGAGCTGCTCGCCTGGGTGCGGGACCAGTCGCTCGCCAACTACCTGGCGATCGGCGAGACCTACGACCCGGTGACGGCCGACTACACCAACAACGCCCCGATGGTCGGCTTCGGCAGCGGGGCCTGGATCGCGGCGCTCCACCACCGGGCCGGCGACTGGACGGTCGAGCCAGCGTGCGGTGACGACTGGCCCGACGAGCCCGACCCGCCCGAGCCCGGCGACGACGACGACGCGACGGACGACGACGACGTGACCGACGACGACGACGCGACGGACGACGACGACGCCACGGATGACGACGACGACGACGACGCGACGGACGACGACGACTCGGCCGGGGACGGCCGCCGGGGCCTGATCGGGGGCTGCTCGTGCTCCACCGTCGTCGGCGGCCCGGGCGTGCCGGGGGTCCTCGGTCTGCTGCTCCTGGGGCTGCGCCGGCGTCGCGGCCCCTGATCGTCCGCTCCGGCTCCGACTCGCCGGTATCATCCGTTCGTGCGGCGTCCCGCTCGTCAGCTGTGGCTCCTCCTCGCGCTGGCTGCCTTCGTGGCGGCTTGTGGGCCGACCCGGCGGGGCGGCGACTCCGACGACGACGACTCCAGCGCCGACGACGACGACGGGGTGGACGACGACGACGGGGCGGACGATGACGACGGGGCGGACGACGACGACGGGGCGGACGACGACGACGGGGCGGACGACGACGACGTCGGCGATCCCTTCGTCTTCAACGAGGCCCACCCCGACGCGGCGGTCCGAGTGGACCGGCTCGGCGGGCCGCTGGTCGGCACGCTCCTGGTCGCGAGCAAGGACGACTACAACGCCGCCGATCCGGACGACGACGTCGCCGGCTTCTTCATCGAAGAGGAGGCCGAGGCGCTCGCGGGGCTCCACGCTCTCCTGGACCTCGACCTCGAGGGCCTCGGCCTCGCGGTGTGCGACGCCGGCACGTCCTGCATGGCCCAGCTGGGGCCGTTGGTCGTGCCGGACCGGCTGGCCCTGGACCTGACCGTGCCGGACGGCTGGCCCAACGGTCGCCTGCTCACCGACCCGGCGCCCGACCTGCTGCTGGGCGTGGTGCTCCTGGACCTCGGGGTGCACCCCTTCGACCTGTTCGCCAGCGTGCCGCTGAACCCCCCCGCCAACGACGTGGCGTTCCAGCCGGACTTCCCCTACCTGGCGGCGGCCCACTGATGCGCTGGCTCACGCTCGCGGGCCTGGTGGTCGCGCTGCTCGTCGGCCTGACGGCGCGTGCATCGGACCACGCCGACGCACCGCTGGCGTCCGCCGACCCGGCCGCTGATCTCGCCGACTTCTACGCCTGGCAGGAGGGGACCCGGGTGATCTGCGTCCTGACGTGGAGCCCGTTCCAGTCGCCCGGTGACGGGGCGGTGTTCGACGACGATGTCCTCTACTCGGTCTTCGTCGACACCGACGGCGACCAGTCGGCCGAGACGATCGTCCGCGTCCGCTTCGGCCAGAACGGCGCCGGCGACTGGGGCGTGCGCTTCGAAGACGTGCCCGGCATGAGCGGGGACCTGGTCGGACCGGTGGAGACCGAGCTGAGCAGCGGCGGCCTGCGGGCCTGGGCGGGCGTCGCCGACGACCCCTTCTTCTTCGACCTCCAGGGCTTCGTCGACACGCTGAGCACGGGCACGATCGGCTTCGACAGCACCCGGGACGCCTTCGCCGGCGCGAACGTGACGGCGCTGGTCTTCGAGATGGACTCCAACGCGCTGGGCTCGACGACGATCGACGTCTGGGCGACGAGCCGTCGCTGGTAGCGGCGCCAGCCGCGAACGCCCGGGCTATACAGGCGGTTCACCGAGCGCAGGAGGACCCCTTGAAGACCCTGATCCCGCTGGCCGCCATCGCGGCGCTCGTCGCGCTGACCGGCTGCCCCACCGATCCGGACGTCCACCCCACCTGGACGACCGACATCCAGCCGATCCTGAGCGACCATTGCGGAACCTGCCACGAGGGGGACGCCACCGGCAGCGGCGGCTACGGCTTCGTCAACAGCTACGCGGACGTCACCGCCAGCCTGGAGTCGGCCACGGCCCAGACCGAGTGCGGCGACGTCGTGCGCGCGGAGTGCATCCCGGTCCGAATCGACAGCGAGGCGATGCCGCTGGGCGGGCCGGCGCTGGACGGCGCCGACGACGCGATCAGCACCGAAGACCTGGAGTTGATCGAGCACTGGGTCGAGCACGGGATGCCCGAATAGGCTCAGGCGCTTGACATAGCCCCTGTCGGGGGGGCTTTCGGGCCCATCTTGTGGCCATGATCACCCTCTAAGTGACGACAGGGGTTGGCTGCTCCCGGGAGGATCCCCTATAACCGTACGGCCCTTCGAGGGGGGCCAACGGCCCTGGCACCCTCAACTCGTTCGTAACCACCCTGGGAGGAGGACCCCCATGGCCAAGCAGGGCTTCATCGGCTCGCTCTTCGATTTCTCGTTCAGCAACTTCGTCACGCCCACGATCATCAAGATCATCTACGGGCTCGCGCTGCTCGGCGTCGTCCTTGCCACGCTGGGCTACGGCGTGATGGGCCTCATCATGCTGTTCAACAACGCCGCGATTCAGGGGATCATCCTGATCATCTTCGGCTGCCCGATCATGCTCGTCATCGGCACGATCAGCTCCCGCGTCTACTGCGAGCTGCTGGTCTTGTCGTTCAGGATCATCGAGACGTTGATCGCCATCGAGACGAACACCCGCGCAAGCTAGCCTTCGCCGTTCTGGAGGGGCCCGCGACTACTCGACCGGTTGGCTGGACCGCGCCTCCTGCCTCGCCTCGACGGCGTGGCGCGCCTGCTTGCCGACCACGAAGCCGATCGGCCAGGCGATCAGCCCGATGAGCATCGCCGCCCACAGTGGCGCCGCCGGAGCGAGCGCGAGCGCGGCGAACGAGCCGGCGCCGAACACCGTCGCGACGGCGACCTCGACCTCCGTGATGGGCGGCGGCGGGGGCGCCTTCCAATCGCTGCCCTCCGGCGGCAGGACCTCGGTCAGCGGCCACAGCTGCCAGGAGATCCAGACGAGGCGGTAGTAGTCGTTGACGCCGCGCCCGCTGAAGTTGGTCTGCGGGCCCTGGCCCCACGGCTCCCCGTTCGGCCCCAGGCACCGAAGCGGCGGCGAGGCGGGGTGCGCCATCAGCTTGACCGAGTCGAGATAGCCCACCGGCAGGTAGGTCTTGAGCTCGGGGTTGAGGCGGTCCCGCAGGTTGGTGAAGCCGCCCAGGCTGTTGACCGGCTTGACCGGCTTGTCTCGGACCTCGCGCCAGCTCCCGAAGTAGGTGCTGTGCACGTTGGCGCGCACGAACCAGACGACCAGCGACGCGAAGGCGAGCATCACCCCCAGCGTCAGGAACTCCCGGCGAACGAAGATCGTCCGAGAGCCGGCCAGGGAGCCGACCGCGACCGCGCCCCACACCACGAGCGCGTGGTAGGCGCTGGACAGCAGGTTGAAGAGGGCGTGGCGCTGCGGCTCCAGGTGGTGCTCGACCGAGTAGTCGAGCAGCGCGAGGCAGCCGTCGCAGACGTAGTAGCCGCGGCCGATGACCTCGTGCGGGGCTTCGTCGTCGGCCGTCACGCCGGTCGACATGTGCTTGATCGTCCGCGCGTAGCGGACCTCGATCACGCTGTAGGCGTCGTGCCCGCAGTAGACGCACTTCGCCGTCATGGTGGAGATCGTATCAGCCGGCGGCCGGCGGCTCCCAGGCCTGGCAGGAGGTCGGGGTCGGCCAGACCTCGACCCGCCGGACCCGGACGCCCGGCCACGGCTGCAACCGTTCGACCAACTGCTCGCACGTCCAGCGGGCGATCACCGTGGGCGTCGGGATCAGCCCCGCGAGCTGCGGCAGGTCGTTGAGATGTCGGTGATCGATGGGCTGCAGGACCGCCCACAGCTCTTCCCGGAGGCGGCCCTGGGGGAGCACCCGCCCGTCTGCGCCGAGCTCGCTCGCTTCGACCTGGGCGACGATCTTGAAGTTGTGGCCGTGCACCGGGCTCGGCTGGCCGTCGGGCCCCGGAGCGGTGTGGCTCGAGCAGATCTCACACGTGGAACTGATGACATACACGGCGAGCGGAGTATATAGCCCCCTGCGTCGGGCCATGGGGCCCCTCCGGAGGACCGCATGAGCTCGACCAACCCGCCCGACCGGACGATCCGGGTGCTCGCCGCCGTAGCGATCGTCGCCGCCTTCATCGGCGGCTCCCTGTACTTCAGCACCGTCTTCGCCCCGGACCCCGAGCCCCACGGGACCGGCCTGCCGGACGTCGAGACCAGCCGCGTGGCGGCTCGCGTGCCCTCCGCGACCAGCCCCGCCGCAGCGACCCGGGACGCCGACGAGACCGACACGACCACCGCCGAGCCCCGGACGCTGGGCGGCGTGCAGCCGATCGTGCTCCCGGGGGCCCGGGACCTGCAGACCCGCCCGATCGTCGAGCCGGCGTCCCAGCGAGCGGCCGCCGAGCAGACGATGTCTCGTCTGCTGCCGCAGCTCGAGACCTGCTGGAAGATGTTCGAAGGGGAGGAGCCGACTCGCTCCGCCCGACTGCTCGTCAGCTTCACCGCCGGACCCGACGGAGAGACGACGGACATCGACGTCACGGCTCGCCGGCTCGGCGAGCCGGCCATCGCCGCCTGTGGCTCCGACAAGGTCAAGGCGCTGAGCACCGACCTGGAGCCCGGCACCCGGGTCTTCTGGCCGGTCGAGCTGGACCGGAGGGACGGCGCGAAGCTCTGAGCCGCTAGCGGACCAGCCGGCTGACGGCCTTGAAGAGATCGCCCTGGGCGCGCCCCACCCAGTCGAACAGCACCGCCTCGACGCTCGTCGTGATCACCCCGAGGTGGTCATACAGGCTCAGGGCGCCCAGGAAGTCGCGCTTGCTGCGCGAGACCACCGCGTCGCGGGGGACGTGCACAGCGTACCCGTCCTCGATCAGCCCGCGGGCGGTCTGGTACACGCAGATGTGGGACTCCATGCCGGCGAGGATGCAGTGATCCCGGCCCGTCGCTTCCAGGGCGGCCACGAACTCCGGCACCGCCGTGCAGGCGAAGTCGCGCTTGGCGATGGGCGCGGCGCCGTCCCCCAGCGCGCCGAGCAGCGGCGGCAGCGTCGGACCCAGCCCCTTGGGGTACTGCTCCGTGGCGATCACGGGCACGCCGGCGGCGCGGGCCCCTTCGACCAGGATGCGGGCCTTGTCGAGGTTGGAGGCGTGTACGTCGTCGGGCATCACGCCGGCGAGGCGCTCCTGCCAATCGATCAGGATGACGACGGAGTTGTCGGGGTTCAGGTCGAGCATGGCCGCGAACGGTACCATTGCCGCCGCATGCGGAAACTGACTTGATGGCGGACTGGCTGCAGTCGTTGATCCTGGGGATCATCCAGGGGCTGACGGAGTTCCTCCCGGTCTCCTCGTCGGGCCACCTGGTGCTCTTCCAGGCCTGGCTCGGGGACACCTTCTTCGCCAGCGGGGACGAGGTCTTCTTCGACCTCGTCCTGCACGTCGGCACGCTGCTGCCGGTGCTCTGGTTCTACCGGGCCGACGTCGCCGCCATCGCCCGCTCGCCGATGGCCGGGCCGGGTCTGAAGGAGGCGGGCGGGCTGATGGCCTGGCTGCGGGCCGAGCCGTCGCGCTGGGTCGCCGCGATGGTCGTCGTCGCGACGATCCCGACGGGCCTGATCGGGGTCCTCCTCGAAGAGCAGTTCGAGCACCTCTTCTCCACCGTCACGCCGGTCTGCATCGCGCTGCTGTGCACCGGTGCGCTGCTGCTCTCGACCCGTTGGATCCCCGAGCGCACCGACGGCACGGTCGCGTTGACGCTGCGCACCGCGCTGCTCATCGGCCTGGCCCAGGGGCTGGCGATCACGCCGGGCATCTCCCGCTCCGGCAGCACCATCGCCATCGCGCTGTTCCTCGGGTTCGACCGTGACCTGGCGGCGCGGTTCTCGTTCCTGGCCTCCATCCCCGCGATCCTGGGCGCGGTGGTCCTCAAGTCCCGGGACGGCTTCTCGGTCGCCGACGTGGACTGGTTCGCGGTGGGGGTCGGTTTCGTCGCCGCGTTCGTCGTCGGCTACGGCGCACTCGTGATGTTGGTAGCGATCGTCAAGCGGGGAGGCTTACATCGCTTCACCTGGTACCTGTGGCCGGCCGCCATCGGGGCGTGGGTGCTGCTCGCCTGAGCAGCAGGAGGGGGCCTGGAGAGATGATGAACGACAGCCTGGTGTCGGTGGAGCTGCCGACCACCCTGGATCTCGAGCCCGTCACCCTGGGGGACGACGCGCCGTCGGACCCGTCGGAGTCGGCCGGTCGGTATGCACTCGGCGAGACGATCGGCGAAGGGGGTATGGGCACGGTCTACGCGGCGCGGGACTCCGAGCTCCGTCGCACCGTCGCCGTCAAGGTCGCGACCCGGGCGGACAGCCGCCGCAAGCTCGGCCGGTTCGTGGCGGAGGCGCAGATCACCGCCCAGCTCGAGCACCCGAACATCGTGCCGGTCTATGACCTCGGTCTCGCCGACGGCCGCATCTACTACGCCATGCGCCTCATCGACGGCGTGCACCTGACGGACCTGCTGAAGCGGCCCGAGGACGACCGGGACGGCTGGACCCGCCACCGTCTGCTCGGGGCGTTCGCCCAGGTCTGCCGCGCGGTGACGTTCGCCCACGAGCGGGGGGTGGTGCACCGCGACCTCAAGCCGGAGAACCTCGTGTTCGGCACCCGCGGCGAGGTCCAGGTCGTGGACTGGGGCCTCGCGCGCGCCCCCGGCAGCCCCGGCGACGTCGTCGACGAGGTGCCCGCCGGCGCGGTCGAGCAGCTGTTCGCCGGGGGCAGCGGACACGTCGCAGTGCAGCGATCGTCGGATGCGGCGAGCTCGGGCGGCTCGCGGGGGGACGTCGAGATGGTGAAGGTCGGCCGCACCCAGGACGGCGCGGTGCTCGGCACGCCCGGCTACATGGCGCCCGAGCAGGCGCTCGGCATGGTCGATCGCGTCGACGCGCGCAGCGACGTCTGGGCCCTGGGCGCGATCCTGTACGAGATCCTCACCGACGGGGTCGCCGCCTGCCCCGGACCGTCGACCGCCGACCGGCTCGCCCAGAACCTGCGGCTGGAGCTGTGGGACCCCCGTCGGATCGAGCCCCTGCGGGACATCCCGGAGGAGCTCGCGCTGGCGTCGCTCCGCGCGATGTCGCGGCGCGCCGAAGACCGGCACACCTCCGCCCTCGAGCTGGCCGAGGAGGTGGAGGCGTGGCTCGACGGGCGCCGCCGCAAGGAGGCCGCCGAACGCCTGCTCGCCCAGGCGCGCAAGGCGTTGGCCGCGGCGCTGACGGGGCGGAAGCGGGCGCTGGGTCTGCGCGGCGAGGCTCGCGCGGCGCTGGGCGTGGTGATGCCCGGCGCTCCGGAGGCGGACAAGCTGGACGCCTGGACCAAGCAGGAGGAGGCCGACGCGCTCGATCGGCAGGCCGATCTCGACGAGGTCCGCTTCGAGCAGTTGGCCCACGCGGCGCTGGAGCGCTTCGACGGGCTGTCGGACGCCCACGCCCTGCTCGCCGACCACTACCAGGCGAGCCACGCCGCTGCCGAGGCGCGCCGCGACCCGCGCGAGGCGGCGCGCTTCGAGCTGCTGCTGCGCACCCACGACCGCGGTCGCCACGCCGAGTGGCTGACGGGCCAGGGCGTCCTGACCCTGCACACCGACCCGCCGGGCGCGCGCGTCGAGCTGCAGCGGTGGGTGGTGCGCGGCCGCCGCCTGCAGCTGGAGGACGTCCCCTCGCCCGGCGTCACCCCCCTGCGGAACCTCTCGCTGCCGGTGGGCAGCTACCTGGCCACGCTGACCGCCGACGGGCGGGAGCCGGTGCGATACCCCTTCGAGGTGAAGCGCGCGTCGACGTGGCGTACGAGCGCGCCGGGGTCCGAGGCGTCGACCCCGGTGCCGCTGCCCGCGGCCGGCACGCTCGGCGCTGACGACGTCCACGTCCCGGCGAGCTGGGGCCCGACGGGGGGCGATCCGGCCGGTCCGGGCTCCCTCCCGGCGCGGGACCTGTGGGTGGACGGGTTCGTGATCCGTCGGTTCCCGGTCACGAACCGGGAGTACGTCGACTTCCTCAACGCCCTCGTGGACGCGGGTCGGTCGGACGACGCCGCGCGCTGGCAGCCCCGGGCGACCGCCGCCGGCGAGGATCTGGGGGCCGGCCTGTTCGTCCGGGACGGGGAGCGGTTCGCCCTGCCCGACGGAGTGGGCCCCCACTGGCCGGTGGCCAGCGTCGACTGGGCGTCGGCGTCGGCGTACGCCGACTGGAAGGCGGCCGCCGACGGCCTGCCGTGGCGCCTGCCGAGCGAGCTGGAGTGGGAGCGGGCCGCCCGCGGGGTCGACGAGCGCTTCTTCCCCTGGGGCTACGACGACGACGGCTCGTGGCGCCTGACGGTCGAGTCCCACCTGGGTCCGCCGAGCCCCGAGCCGGTCACCGGCCACCCGACCGACTGCAGCCCCTACGGGGTGCGCGGCCTGGCCGGAGGCGTGCGGGACTGGGTGCTCGAGGAGTTCGCCCCGACCGGGCCGGAGGTGTCGGACGACGGCGCTCTGCTGATCACGGAGGTGCGCAACCCCGACGGCGCCCACGGCACCCGCGGCGGCGCCTGGAGCCTGCCGGACTGGGTGGGGCGGGCCTGCGTGCGGGGGTTCCACCCACCGATCCACCTGCCGGACCTGGGGTTCCGGCTGGCGCGGTCGCTGTAGTCGGGATCAGTCGCGGCGGCGCACGGCGCCGACGATCAGGAGCAGCGCGAAGAGGCCGGCGGAGCCGGTCCCGGCGACGCTGGCGTTGCAGCCGGCGTCCGACGCCCGGCGCACGGTGATCTCGATGTCGGTCGTCTGCTCGCCCGCGGGTCCGCTCGCCGTCAGGGTGACGGTGTGGCTGCCCGCCGACTCGAACTCGTAGCGCGGCTCGTAGGTCGACAGCGCGGCGTCCTCGGCCCCGTCGAGCACCCAGCGGTACCCGGTGGTGCAGCCGAAGGCGCCCAGGGGCGAGGTGTTGACCATCTGCACCACGAAGTCGCCCTCGTTGGTGAAGTCGGCCGAGGGGGACGGCGTCTCGCACGCGAGCACCGCGCCGACCTTACGCTGCTTCGTCTTGAACTCGCCGCCGCAGGAGGCGTCGTCGCCCGACGCGGTCAGCGTGATCGTGTACTGCCCCTCGGTGGAGTAGGTGTGCTCCAGCCCGTCGAGCGCCGGGTCGTCGGCGTCCAGCTCGACGTGGTCGCTGCCGTCCCCGAAGTTCCAGACGAAGGTGTCGAACCGGTCGGTGCGGAACTCGGGCGGCACGCTGACCACGATGCTCAGCGGCGCCGGGCCGACCGTGGCGTCGACGTCGTCGGCCCCCACGACATCGAAGTCGACGGCGACCCCGTAGGCAGCGTTGATGCCCGCGGAGTCATCCTCGTTGGGGTCGTCCTGGGCGTCGTTGCAGGCGCCGCCCGCCCAGTACATCGTCGCGTTGCGCAGGATCGGGTCAGGGCAGGGTTCGCCGTTCTCGCACGAGTGGCCCAGGCCGAGCCCGTGGCCGATCTCGTGGGTGGAGACGCCGAGGAAGCTGTGCCGGCCGAAGCACGACGGCGCCGCGATGTCCTCCGGCGTGCCCCAGGTGACCTCGGCGGCGAACTGGATGTTGTAGGCCGTGGTGTGGAAGAAGTTGTTGCCGTTGAACGCGATCACTTCGCCGTTGTCGTGGGTGACCGCGGCGGCGAGCACTCCGGATCCGAGGTTGTTGCTCTGGAACGTCAGCTGGGTGCGGTCGGGTCGCCCGAACGTCGGCTCGTTGGTGATCAGCCCGCCGTCCTCGAACTCCAGGGGGGAGCACTCGACCTCGCTCCAGCTGCCGTGCGCCTGCTCGAGGAGCGGCACCGCCTCTTCGATCGTCATGCCCCGGGGATCCTCGTTGCCGACGAAGTAGACGATCGGCATGTCCGTCGCCTCGTCCCACTTCTTACCGGTCAGCCGGAAGGCGGACAGCGAGGTCGCGAGCAGCGCGACCAGCACGATCAGGAGGAGGCGCTTCATCGGTCGTCTCCGTCCCAGCGGGCGTCGTACTTGCCGGCGGCGATGGCGGCGGCCTTGAACGCTGCCTCCTTGTGGTCGGGCAGCCCGGCGATCCGGCGGTAGGTCGGGACGAAGTCGGCGGCGAGGTCGCCCTGCACGCGGGCGACCAGGTCTTCGGCGTACCAGCGGCGCGCCGGCAGGGTGACGAGGGACTCGTCGAAGCGGGTCAGGCCCCGCGGCAGCCCCAGCTTCACCAGCACGTCCAGCCCGGTGTCGACCTCTTCGATCATCGTGAACTTGCCCTGGCTCAGCCCGACGCTGTGCCACTCGCCGTCCCGCTGCTCCAGGAACACGAGCACCCGCTCGTCCGGCGCGAACACCGGCGAGCTGGGCAGGCTGGTCTCTTCGTCGCCGATGCTGCCGCCCAGGGCGAGCACGTCGATCCGGTCGCCTTCGGCGTGGTCGCCCTTGAGCACCCGGGTCAGGCGCATCGTCGTGACGGTGCGGATCCAGTCACGGCCTTCGACCCGCTCGACGTCGTTGCCCTCGACGACCGCTTCGGCGACGAGGTCGGCCACCCAGGTCAACTCGGACAGGTCGAGCTGCTGCATCGTCGTGGCGGAGCCTGCGGTGGGCAACGCGACAGCGATCAGCGCGGCGATGGCGGTCAGGGTGCTTCTCTTCATCGTTGAGTCCCCGGTCGGGTCGGGTTGGCTCCTTGCGGCGCCGAACCGTAGCAGGCTATAGCATCGGTCACTCTGCGTCCGGGACCCGGATTTGCCCGGCTCGCCACCGCCGCCGGTTCACTCGAGGGGAGAGGCATGGTTCGCCTCAAGGCACCTGCACTCGTCGCCGCCCTGTTGGCGATCGTCGCCATCGCCCTGCTCGCTGGTCCCGCCGCGGCCACCGAACAGACGGGCAAGATCCGCGGCACCGTGACCGACGCCGACGGGCAGCCCCTCGAGGGGGTGACGGTCACCGTGGCGAGCGAAGCCATGCAGGGCACCCGGTCGATGGAGACCGGGGCGCGCGGCGAGTTCTGGCTCCCGGGCCTGCCGCCGGGCGAGTACGAGCTTCAGGCCACCGCCGACGGCTTCCAGACCTACGTGCGCAAGGGCTTCACGATCTCGATCGGCAGCACGCTGACGATCGACATCGAGCTGACGTCGGCGGAGATCGCCGAGACCGTCGTCGTGGTCGACGAGCGCCCGGTCATCGACACGTCGTCGTCCACCCAGGGCCAGGTGATCACCCGCGAGCACCTCGAGGCGCTGCCGACGGGCCGCTCGTACCAGAGCGCGTCGCGCCTGACGCCGGGCGTCGGCGGCGGGTCCAACCCCAGCGCGCTGGGCGGACACTCTCGGGAGAACAAGTGGCTGCTGGACGGCGCGAACACGTCCGACCCGGTCACCGGCACCTTCTCCTACAACTTCAACATCGACGCGATCGAGGAGATCGAGGTCATCACCGGCGCCTTCCGGGCGGAGAACGGCGGGGCCCTCGGCGCGATCATCAACGTGCGGACGCGGGCGGGCTCGAACACGTTCCACGCGGGCACGCGGGCCTACTTCAACAGCGGCAACTGGTCGCCGAAGCGGGACGGCGTGTACACGCCGGACGGCCGTCAGATCGAAGGCAGCGAGTTCGACCGGGACCGCGGCGCGGTCGACATCAGCGTCTACGCCGGCGGCCCGATCCTGCGGGACCGGATCTGGTTCTTCTCGTCGGTCAAGTACATCCGCAACAGCAGCACCCGCATCGGCGTGCTGTCGCCGCGGGTCTTCTCGGGGCACGACGTCTTCACCAAGCTGACGGTCTCCCCGTGGCGTCGGAGCATGTTCGAGCTGACGGTGCACAACAGCACCGCGAACATCGCCAACACGAACCAGGGCGTGACGAACTTCGTGGAGCCGGACGCGCAGTCGCACCAGTTCCAGCAGTCGGTGACGGTGGCGGCCCAGTGGAACTGGCGCATCAGCAACAACGTCGCCTTCCGCCTGCACTACACGCACCTGCGCACGGACATCGACGCCACGCCGATGCCCTGCACCTGGCGGGACGACGACCGGTTCAAGCAATGCACCGGGGACCAGGAAGAGGGCTACATCGACTTCTACACGCCGGGCCACATCGGCAGCGGCGGCGGCCACTGGTCAGAGAACTACTACCGGATCTCGATCAACGACCGGCAGCGTGAGGGCGTCCGCGCGTCCCTCAGCGCGTTCATCCCGACGCCCATCGGCCCGCACGACCTCAAGTTCGGCGCCGAGTTCAGCTGGCTCATCTCGGACCAGATGTTCGCCTACACCGGGAACATGTACTACGTCGACCGTCTGCTGGACGCGACGGACCCGGGCTCGCAGGTCAACTACTACTGGCGGGAGACGCAGGGCCAGCTGTTCCAGCGCAACCGCGGCAACAAGCAGTTCATCTACCTGCAGGACACCTGGGAGCCGGTACCGGGTCTGACCATCGACCTGGGGCTCAAGTACGACCGGGCGACGCTGCGCAA
Organism: uncultured Rickettsiales bacterium; assembly: GCA_964416435.1. Taxonomy (GTDB): domain Bacteria; phylum Myxococcota_A; class UBA796; order UBA9615; family UBA9615; genus CAYQEG01. The sequence goes on along the minus strand of CAYQEG010000025.1, from coordinate 23,700 downwards.
CGACGTGGGCGAGCGGATCGTCGGCTTCGACATGGTCACGCCGGTCGGCGGCGTGGCGTGGGACCCGTCGCAGCGCGGCATCGCGAAGATCTACGCCGGCGGCGGCGTCGTCATCGACGACAGCCCGATGCTGATCTCGGGCTTCCTCGACAAGAACGGCCTGGGCCGCAAGCTGTACCTCGGCGAGTGGTTCAGCACGTCGGACGAGACCAACTTCGCGGCCGACCAGTGGTCCATCGACCGGGGCCAGAGCAACTACAACAAGGCGGACAAGATCACCGCCCCCCGCATCTACAACATCGTCGCGGGCTTCGAGGTGCAGCCGTTCGGGCGCACCAAGTTCGGCGTCACGGCGTCGGTGAAGCTGTTCCGGCACCTGTGGGAAGACGACGAGGTCAACTACGTCTGGAACGGCGCCGGCAGCGACACGATCGGCGTGATCAACGGCGAGCAGGACTACTTCTTCCGGCTGCGCACGCCGGCGGCGGCGACCCGCAACTGGTTCGGGCTGACGTTCCTGATCCAGCGGCAGATGTTCAAGAACCTGCTGTTGGACATCAACTACACGTACTCGACGACCCGCGGCCTGACGCCGGGGCAGATCACGGCGGCGCTGGACAACCCCACGCAGCTGCCGCACGAGTACGGATGGCTGTACAGCGACCGGCCGCACGTGGTGAAGGCGGCGGCGGCCTACCGCCTGCCGTTCGGGCTGCAGATCGGTGGGCAGTTCAACTTCACGAGCGGCAGCCGGTTCGACCGCAAGTACTTCAGCGGGCGAGGCGGCGGCTACGACAACTTCCAGAGCGAGCGCGGCTCGTTCGACTCGATCAAGCCCTTCTGGTCGCTGGACCTGAAGGTCTCCTACTACCTGACGCTGCCCGGCCAGGCCGGCAAGATCATGGTCAGCGCGGAGCTGAGCAACGTCACCAACAACCGCCAGACGACGGGGATCTCGCAGGGTCAGCTGGACCTGGGCGGCGAGTACTTCCCGAACTCGCGCCAGTCGCCGATGGCTCTGGAGTTGGGGCTCGGTTATGACTTCTGATCGGCTCCGTCCGTCCAGGCCTTCGCCGGAAGAGGCGGAAATGCGGAAACGCGGAAGGCGTCCGTCCTGGACGCCCCTCCTCTCGATCGGGCTGGTGGCATTGCTCGTCGGCTGTTTCGACGAGGAGCTTCCGGAGGAGGACCTGGACGGCTCGATCGTGGTGCCGGGAGACCTGGTGGACGATCCGCGCTCGATCGGCGTGGTCTACCTGGGGATCTACGAGGCCTTCGACCCGGACCAGCTGGGCTACCCCTACCCGGCGACGGCGCCGCGGGTGGGCGACAACCCCATCGGCGACGCGCTGCCGTACGGCGGCACGAGCCTGGGCGACTACGCGTTCGCCTGCTACCGGGCGCTCCAGTGCAAGGTGGTGACGGGGCGCTACTCGGCGCTCGAGGACATCCTCGAGGTGCTGCCGGTTCAGAACGAGGACGGCGAGGACATCGACGCCGAAGAGATGTTCGATCATTGCTCCTGGTACTACGGCTACAACCAGCTGGCCGAGTTCCAGTTCCTGAGCGACGAGCTCGACTTCGAGCAGAACGGCGACGGCGACTGGGAGGCCTCGTTCCGGGCCTGGCACACGCGGCTGCCGGAGGGCGCGATCGTCTGGGGCTTCGCGGACAACGACCACACGTCCTGCACGATCGACCGCGGCGCGGTGAATCGGAAGCGGTCGGAGGACGGCCAGTTCTGGCGCGAGGGGACGAACTTCAACGACGTGCTGAACTTCCCGGACAAGTACATCACCGAGGGCGACTTCATCAGCGAGACGCCGACGATCATCGCGGCGGATCAGCGGGACGGCTACCGGCTGCTCCTCGACTACCGCTTCGGGGAGGAGTAGGCCGATGAAGCGCACCGTGCTGCTGCTCCTGGCGACGCTCGCGCTGACCGCGTGCGACCTGAACCCGCGCCCCCTCCTTCAGAACTGGGACGCCGACTCGAGCACGATCCTGCCGGCCGACGTGGACGACCTGGACAACCGCGAGAACCGTCCCCTGGTGGACGGCGGCCCGATCCTCGGGCGGCTGGGGCCGTCGGACATCGGGTCGGGCAACTCCAGCGGCGCCACGTTCACGTTCGAGGGGACCGGCGACCGGGTCTGCATCATCGTCGACCCCCAGTCGGTCTGGCGAGACGACGTGCAGATCGACGCGAGCGGCGGCGAGTCGCCCAACCCCAACTTCGACGACTTCCCCCACGACGACGGGGACATCGACCTGCTCGCCGGCCTGGCGTCCTTCTACACGGGGACCCCGGGCACGGAGATGGGCGACTTCTTCGGCAGCTTCCCCGACTCCAACGGGGTGGACCGGGCCATCGACCTGAACCTCTGCCTGCAGCAGGACACCCACGGCCAGGCCGGCGGCACCGGCGGCCGGGCGACCCCCGAGTGGTGCGACTTCGAGACGGAGGTCGGCACGCTGTACATGGGCGCCCTGACGGTCTGGTCGGTCCCGGTCGACGACGACGAGCTGACCTACATCCTCGATGTGCGCAGCGGTCCCTGCCCGGTCGAAGTCAACGAGTGCACGCTCCGCGGCGACTACGACGAGCACCCCGACGTCGAGCTCCCCCAGGGCTTCGGGAACGTCGAGGAGATGTACTGCGACGGCTACTGAGCCGAGCCACGGACCGCTCGAAGCTCCCCGCTTCGATTTCCTGAAGCCTCCCGCCCCCCCGCGCGTCCTCCGAGTGCACCCACCCGGAGGTCCCATGCCCCTGCCCGCAGCGCTTCGCCGCACCCTGAACTCCATCGGCAGCTTCTTCGGCCTGCGCTCCCTGGCGGACCAGGAGGAGGAGCGCTGGCTCTCGCCGGGCGGTGACCCCGACGACCAGCTCTTCATGGTCCACGCGCCGGGCCGGGACTTCCTGCGCCACCCCAGCTACCTGTGGAGCGCGGGCGGCTACCTGCGCCGGCCGTCGGGGCTCCGGGCCCACTTGCAGCGGGGCATCGCCGGTCACGACCTCGTCTTCTGCGACGCGCTGATCGTGGTCAACGCGGACGACTGGGAGCGGGCCCTCGCCGAGCCGGTGCACGACCTGCTGCGTCGCGCTGCCGCCGAGCTCGACGACCGGGTGCTCGACTGGGCGGCCGAGTTCGCTCACGAGTTCGAGTTCAGCCGCCGCGGGCCCCAGATCCGGCTCGAGCGTGACGGCAGCGACAGCCTGGGCTTCAGCCTCGACCTGGAGCCGGGCTCCTTCGCCACGCTGTACGGCCCGACGGTCTACAACGGCCGCCGCCCGGCCAGCCGCGTCGACGCCGAGATCTGGACGATCGCGGCGGACGGCAGCGGCGAGATGGTGGGCGTGCTCTGGGACGACCAGCACGTCTTCACTCTCGGTACCGGCGCGATGGACCACGGCCACCTGCCCGAGCTCGGCCGGGTCGCCGCGGTCACCCTCCAGCGCTTCGGCGGCGAGATCGTCGCCCGTCGGGCCTCCGGCCTCGACATCGAGATCCGCGAGCGGGTCGGAGCCCGCGGCCGCACGCTGGATGTGGTGGACCGCGACGGCGACCTGGTCGTCGAGCTCCTCGTCGCCACCGTGAACGGGGGCGGCGCCGCTCGCTCTGTGCAGGCTCCGCAGCGCCTCCCCACGGTCGGGCTCGCCCCCGCCAACGCGGCGGCTCCGTCGGTCCGCGCGCTGGCCCACGGCCTGCACGACAGCCGCTACATCGCCCGGGTGACCGGCCAGCTGCTGCGCCGGGTGGAGGACACCGGGGTGCTGAGCTCCTACACGATGGACATCGACCAGCGCGGCCGGGTGCTGCCCAGCGCGCAGTCCCCGGTCGCCCGGTTCGTGATGACGGCGCGCACGGTCGAGCTCGAGGCGGTCGCGCGCGGCGTGACGGTCGACGGCAAGCCGCTGAAGCCCGACGTGCGGTTCCACCTGGACGTTCGGGGCCAGCACGAGGTCGCGTGGCCCGGCGGGCAGGTCCCCTTCACGGGTCTGTACCGCGGCGGCGTGGACGGCTGGCCCTGGCTCGGCCGCGTGCCGGCCGACGGCGAGTCGCTGGAGCTGTACGACGGCGAGCGCTACCGCATCGGCCGCGCCGACGACGCCGACGTCCACCTCCCCGACCGCGGCTTCGCCGACAACGTCCTGTGGGCCGATCGGCTCCAGGAGGGGCCGGTGGACATCGCGGGCCAGCAGGTGGAGCGTCGCCTGCTGAGCACGGACTCGATCGGCGTGAGCGCCTCGGCCGCCGAGATCGACGTCTCCAAGCGCCAGCCCCAGGTCGAGAACCTGAGCGGCGCCAGCCCGCTGTACGTGCTCCCGCCGACGGGGCGTCCGTTCGAGGTGCGCCGGGGCGGACGCCTGGACGTGATGCCCGGGAGCCGCCTGCTCGTGGGCAACTCGGAGGTCGCCTTCGAGGCCCGTCAGCGGGGCGCGGCGGCCACGGCCGGCGCGGTGCGTCGTCGGCCTCGGGCCGGTGGTCTCCCGGCGATGATCGACGGACCCGGCCGGGCGCGTCGGCTCATGCCCGTCGGGCCGGCCGAGCCGGACGACGTGCTGACCCAGGAGGCGGCGCCCGAAGAGATGAATAGAGAGATCGAGAAACGGCTCTTGAAGATCAGGGAGTCGCGACGGACTCTATAGGCGGAGGGGTTTCTCCCACCGCAGCGCCAGGAGGCTCGAACAGGAACTGGACGTTCGCCAGGGATCGGAGGCCGGGGTGACCGGTGGCGTAGGAGGATCTGGTTCTCACGCGGGCACGCGCACGAGCAAGAGGGGGTACGAGGTCGTTCACGACCTCCCCGACGACCTCGAGCAGTTCCCCGTCGCGCTCCGCTCGCAGGGGCTCCCGATCGGCAACCAGCTCGGCGGCCTGTTCCTGGTGGTCGACCGGATCGGCGCCGGGGCCGAGGGCGCGGTCTACAAGGTCCGCCGCCTGAACTGGTCCGTCGGCTTCCGCGGTCGTCGCTTCGGAGGCTACGCCGGTCCCCTCCGCGCGCTGAAGGTCCGCTCCGGCGGCCCCATGATCGACAAGCAGCGGGCCCGCTTCCTCGGCGAGGCGATGGCGCTCAATCGCCACCGCCCCCACCGCGGGATCGTCGACTTCTACGGCGGCTGGGCGTGGGACAGCTCGGTCTTCATGTTGCTGGAGTACGTGGACGGCAAGGACCTGTCGGCGCTGATGAAGGAGGGGCCGGTCTCCCTGGCCAGGGCCCTGAAGATCATCGAGGGAGCGGCGCGGGCGCTGATCCCGCTGAGCGGCAAGACCCTGCACCGGGACCTGAAGCCGTCGAACCTCGCAGTCGACCGGCACGGCCGCGTTCGCGTGCTGGACTTCGGCTGCGTGCGGCCCCCCGGCGTCAACGGGACATCCCGCCCGCCGGCGTCCAACGGGACCCCGGCCTACAGCCCCCCCGAGGAAGTGCCCGACAAGTACCTCGCGGCCGCGGGCCTGGGGGGCATCGCGCAGTTCCGGGGCACGCAGCCCGGGGAGATCTACTCGCTCGCGATGACGCTGCTCGCGCTGCTCCTGGGCGAACACGCCGTGCCCGAGGCCGACCGGCAGAACTACGCCACCGCCTTCGCCTACAAGCTCGACCCCAACGGCCTGCCCAACCGCGTGATCGACATGGTCGCCGCGCTGCCCCCGAAGATCGACGACGAGGTCCGCGCGAAGCTGCTGAAGCTGCTCACGTCCGCGACGTGCCCCGATCCGGCCCGGCGCCCGGCGTCCTTCTCCGACTTCGCCGACCGCATCGCCGAGATCCGTCGGCTGATGGGCTTCCGGCGTCCGATCAAGGTGTCCCGCTGGGTCGCCGTCGCCGCCGCGCTGACCCTGCTGCTGGGCGCCGGCACCGCGGTCGCCCTGTGGGCGATGTCCGACGAGAGCCCGGCCGACGAGGAGCAGACGGTGGTCGACGGCGGGGATGATGTCCCGCTCGAGACCCTTCCCGGGGACGACGACGGGGTGCCCGAGGAGACGGACGACGGGGTCGATCGGCCCCTCGACGGCGGCGGCGACACCGACGGCGCGGCGGACGGCAAGTCCGACGCGATCGACGAGCCCGACGACCCCGGTGAGCCGGGCGACTCGACCGCCGACGCCGAGCCGGACAAGACCGGCCCGACGTCGGACGAGCCGCCGGCCGAGGATGGTCGGCCGTCCGGCGGCGGGTCCGCCGCGCCGACGACCGTCGCCCAGACCGAGCCCACCGCTCGGTCCACCACCGCACCCGGCGCGGACTCGGCCGCGGGATCGATCGGAGCCGGCGAGGCCGCCGGCGGGGCCGGTGAGCTCTCCTACCGTGACCTCCGGCCCGCCGTGCCGGTGCTGCCCGGCCGCTTCGAGGGGGACCTGTAGGTGACCCCGCTCCGCGCCCCGCTCGCCCTGCTGATGACCGCCGGCCTCCTGGCCGCGCCGGTGCACGCCGGAGCGGCGGCCGCGGAGCAGCCGCGGGTCCGCCTCGGCACGCCGCCGGTGGGAGACCCCTGGTCGGCGCGGGTGCTGCCCTGGCTCCTGGAGCAGGGGGGGCCCAGCTGGTTCCCCCGCCAGGAGTTCGACCCGCTGCCCGTCCTCCCCGGCGACGAGCTGGGCCCGCCCACCGAGCTGCCGGACTGGGAGTCGCTGTGCGACTTCAAGGAGACGGAGCGGCAGCAGCGGACCTACTGGAGCGCGACCTCGATCGCCAACGCCCGCTGCGCTGCTGCGCTCCGCAAGGCGGTCGAAGAGGACCCCAACCCCGGCGGCGTCGCCCCCGAGCTGAGGGCCGACGTGCTGGGCTCCCGTCCCGTCGTCGCCCGCGCCGTCGAGCCGATCCGCGAGGTCGGTCAGCAGATCGCGGAGGCGCAGGTCGACCGGCTCGACGAGGTCCTGAACCTCGAGGGCATCCAGCCCGCGCTCGCCCGGCGGGTCGCCGAGGGCCTTCGGGACGCATACATCTCCGAGGCCACGTGGCGGGTGATCGGCCCCGACCCCACCCAGGCGCTGCCGCCGCTGCGTGACGCTCGCGCGCTGGAAGACAAGTACGACCTCGACCCCGCCCGGGGTTGGGCGCCTGCGTTCGCCTGGGCCGGGCTGGTGGCGGCCTGGATCGAGCGGCCGGAGTTCGTCTCCGACGCGGACGTCGAGCAGGCCGCTGCGGCCCTGGAGGCGGCCCGCGAGGCGGCGCCGCCCGAAGAGCTGCAGCCCTGGCTGGAGTGGCTGGCGCTCCACGTGGAGGCCGCTCGGGACGAGCCGAGGGCGGGCGTGGTGGTCCTCCTCGGCGGCCTGGAGCCCGACGAGGTGGCGACCGGGACCCCGCCCCGCTACTCGCTCGTGCTGTCGATGTCCGACGACGACGTGCTCGGGGCGATGGCCCTGGGCCAGGCGATCGCGTTGCTCTGCGACATCGAGCGGCCCGACCTGGTGCTGCCGATGCTCCACCGCATCCAGCGCCGCGGTGAGATGACCGAAGCGTGGTTCGACACCCTGGTGCACCGCGCCGAGGTCTTCTCGACCCGCCCCGGCCTCGACTCCACGTTCTTGCTCCAGGGGCTCGTCGACGACGGCTTCCCCCCGCAGGTCGTGGTGCCGTCGGACGACGACCGGGCCCCTCGGTGGAGCGCGCCCACCGAGGAGCGGGCCCAGCACTGGGTGTTCGACGGCGGCGACCTGGGCAACCCGGAGGGGCGCCACCCGGTCGGCACCGCGGCGCTGATCAGCCTGGACGCGGACGTCGAGCCCCGGTGCGACGTCGCCGCGATGATCTCCCCCAACTGCTCCTACGACGACGGCGGAGAGCCGGCCGAGGGCGACTACTGCGCGCGCTTCGAGGCAGCGCTCCGGGCCGACGGCACCGACGGGCCGGGTCCCTCCAAGGAGCTGCACCTGTACCTGACCGAGATGGCCGGCGTCTTCGACCTGGACCGCCGCGGCGACCGGCGCAAGGAGCGCTCTCCGTGGGACTGGGCGGACCCCAAGCGGGACTGCGTCATCGTGGTGCCGCACCTCCCGGAGTCGCTCGACACCGCGGACCGGGACCTGCTGCGGGATGTCGGCACCGCCGCGGTGCGCGGGGCCCCCCGCAAGAGCAGCGTCTACTCCTCCTCCGGCGTCACGAAGGCCTTCTGGGAGGGCATGCGCGAGGCGCGGGAGGACGAGGACCTGGAGGTCCAGCCCCTCCGCTGGCCCGTCCCTGCCCTCGGCGCGACGCTCCGCGCGGCCCTCGTCCGCGAGCTCATCGACGACGCGAACTGGGCCCAGGCCGAAGCGCGGCTCGAGCAGGTCTTCACCCTGCACGGTCACGGCAAGGACTGGGACACCGTGGGAGGCGACCCCACCTCCCTGGACACCGACGTCGTGCTCGCGCTGTGGGTCTCGATGCTCACCTGGCAGCGGGAGCTCGCGGTGGCGGGCTGGGCCGTCGACGACCCGGCCCGGGGCCTGGCCCGCTCGCTGGTCGAAGGGCCCTGGGGCGAGGCGCTGTCAGGGCACCGCCGCTGGGTGCGGACCTGGCTCATCGGCTTCCGGGAGCTCACCTGGGCCGGCGACCCGCTTGTCGTCGAGTACGTGCACGACGCCCCCCGCCGGGACCCGGAGGTCGAGGGCGTGCCGACCGTGCTCGGGTGGCACGTGCAGGTGTTGACGCGGATCAAGCCGCTCCTGGACCGGGAGGTCGCCCGCGCGGTGGAGGGCCGACCGGGGGCCAGCCTCGACCGGATGGGTCCCGCGATCCGCATGGAGGCCGACTTCGTCGAGCAGCTGCTCGCCCTGCTGCCTCAGACCCCCGGGGAGGTCGAGCTCCTGCTCCGGCACTTCGACCGGGAGACCCCCGCGGGCGTCGACGTGCAGGTCTCCGACCTGGTCCGCACGTCGCTCGCCCACCTCGAGGCGATCGGCGCCGGCGAGCAGGCTGCGCGCATCCTGGTGGCGGCGATGGACCATCCGTCGGTGCACATGCTCGGCCCGGCCGGCACGGTCCGTCCCGAGGAGATCCGAGCGCTGCTGGCGGGCGTTCTCGGCCTCCACCCCCGCCCGAAGTGGCGGTCGCTGTCCGTCCAGCTGGTGGCTTCGCTTCGCCGGCTGGTGGGTCAGGCCGACGACTCCTCCATGCAGGAGTTCGACAGCGTGACGTCGGGCCAGCTGGAGCGCGTCGCCTGGGCGGAGTCGGCCATGTCGCCGGCGGTCTGGACCGACGCGCAGAGCCGCCTGCGCCGGCTCGGGCTCCAGGTCCCGGCCGCTCGGCTGGGCGCGGCGTCGCAGCGGACGTGGTCCCAGACGACGCTCGCCGTGGGCTCCTCCTGGGTCGATCTCCTGGACCCGACCTTCGGTGGCTCCGGGCCGGCCCAGCCCGCGCAGCTCGCCCGGGACCTGGTGATGCGGGCGTGTCGGGCCGACGCCGACAGCCAGCTGGCTGAAGAGTTCTGCTCCGAGCGGGCCGGGGCCCCCGGCATGGTCCTCGGGCTCGTCATCGCGGCCCGTCGCGTGCAAGAGCCTCTCGCGTCCGCGGCCGACTACTACGAGGTCGCCGCCGCTGAGCAGCAGGCCGAGGAGCGGGTCGCCCAGGCCGACGCGCTGTGCGTCAGCCGCACCGCTCGGAACCCGGACCGCCGCCCCGGTCGAGAAGAGATCGCCGCGCGGGTGGAGGCGGCCCTGGCGCGGACCGACGCCTGGCGCCTGGATCCCGGCCGGACGGACAACCTGGCGCTCGCCGCGGACGCCTGGGACGACCTCGCGTGCAGCGTCAGCTTCTCCGACCCGGACGCCAACGGCCGGTGGACGGTCGGGCTGCCGCCGCTGCACGAGCTGGCCCCGCGAGCGCCGGCGCGGCCGTCGGCCCGGGCCGGCTGCTGGCGGACCTGCGGAGGTGCACGATGAGGTGGCGGTCGCTCCTGTTGGTCCTCGCCCTGGCCGCGTCACCGGCGTCTGCGGGGGTGCGCTCCCAGCCGGTCGTCGTGGACACCGACGGCGACGGCACGCCGGACCACCAGGACGACGACATGGACGGCGACGACGTGCTGGACGTGCTGGACGACGACACCGACGGTGACGGCATCCCCGACGTCGACGAGGGGAGCGACGACGTCGACGGCGATGGCCTGCCCAACTACCGCGACACCGACAGCGACGGCGACGGTCTGCCCGACGCCGAGGAGCCGGACCAGGACCTGGACGGCGACGGGCTGCCCGCGCGGCTCGACGCCGACGACAGCGCCGGGCGCTCGTCGACGGACCCAGACGGCGATGGGATCCCCAGCCGGGTCGAGGGTGGCGAGGACGCCGACGCCGACGGGGACGGCGCGCCCAACTACCTGGACGAGGACAGCGACGGCGACGGGATCCCCGACGCCGTGGAGGGTGGCTCCCGCCGGCCCCCGGACACCGACGGCGACGACCTGCCCGACTACCTGGACCTGGACAGCGACGACGACGGGATCACGGACGCGGTCGAGGCGGGCCCGGATCCGTCCAACCCCATCCACAGCGACGACGACGGCCTGGCCGACTACCGCGACGGCGACGGTGACGGTGACGGTGTGCCGGAGCGGGCGCCCGACCCGACGGTCGAGCCGAACCTGCTCGCGCCCTGGGACCTCTGCCCCACGCTGCGCGAGGACATCGACGGGGCGGAGGACGCGGACGGCTGCCCCGAGGACTCGGACGGCGACGACATCCCCGACCGGCGTGATGACTGCCGGTACCGCAGCGGCGCGGACGGCTGCCCCGAGGTCCGCGGCACCCGCCGGCCCGAGTGGGAGCGCTACCTCGACCAGGAGCCGCTGGTGATCTCGTTCGAGCCGAGCGGCGAGTGGCGCTGGGACATCACCGATCTCGACGACCTCGAGCTCCAGAAGCTCGCGGCCCCCGCGGCGCTCTACCCGGAGCTGGCGGTGGTCATCGCCGGCTGCGCCAGCCCCGAGGACGCGACGGGCCGGACCGACACCGCCCAGTCGGCCCGGGTCAACGCCCGCTACGCCTGCTGCCGGGCGCTCACGGTGCGGGAGCGCTTCGTCGAGCTGGGCGTCTCCGAGGATCGGGTCTGGTGGGGCGGCTGCCCGCTCAAGTCCGGCGGGGACGTGTTCACCTGGCCCGAGGACCGGGTCGCCGAGGTGCAGGTGGTGCGCTCCGCCGAGGGCTGGGTCGGCGGCTGCGCCGAGCGTTCGTGCGCCACCGGGGGGGCGTGCCAGTGAGGGACGGGGCGCCGATCGTGGATTTTCTTCGACGTTCCCGATGGATCGCGGGCGGCCACGCGTCAAGGAAGGGTCAGGCCCGCCTCGACGTCCGAGGGAGGCCATGGAGGATCTGGAAATGGGACTGAAGACGGCCGAGGCCGAGTGGAGCGACCAGGAGGTCGCCGAGCACATCCAGAAGACCGGCGAGCGGGAGTACATCGGCCCCCTCTACAAGCGCCACCAGCGAGCTGTCCGAGCCGCCGTCCGTGCGGTCCTGTCGGTCAGCGCCGAGGCGGATCAGACCGCCCAGGAGCAGTGGTGCAAGGCGATCGAGCGGATCGAGCAGTACGAGGGCGGCTCCTTCAAGAGCTGGATGACGCGGGGGGCCCGCAACGCGGCGCTGGACCGGATCCGCAAGGAGGGCCGCCGGCGTGACCTGCGCAAGGAACACGGCACCGGTCCGCTGCTCGGGGGCGAGTCGCAGCGCAGCAACCCCGAGAACGAGGCGGCGCTGATCGAGCGGCTGAACCAGTGGGACGCGATCACGACCGAAGAGGACCAGGACCTCATGGAGCGCAAGCACGTCGACGGTCGCCCCGCGCGGGTGGTCGCCGAGGAGACGGAGACGCCGCTGGGCACGATCCAGCGCGCATCCTGGGAGCTGGCCAAGAAGTTCAAGAGCTTCGTGAAGAACTGAGCGCACTCGCTCCCTTGTGACCGAGGAGCGACGCCGAGATCGGGCCGCGGGGGCGAGGAGGAGCGGTCTAGAAACCTGGTTTCCGCAATGAGGCCGCCCGACCCGGGCGGCCACCCCTCATCAGAAGAAGCCTGCGGCCGCCAGGTGCACCTCGAACACGTAGACGCCGTCCTCGACGACGCTCCACGTGCCGCTGGCCATGTCCGGCTGCACGTCGACCACGACCGGGGTCAACTCCTCGCCGAACACGAGGCCGGCGCCGTCGTGCATGTGGATGAAGTCCAGCTCGCCGTCGATGCCGTAGACGCTGATCGTGATGTCGAACGACGCTCCGGCGCGGAAGACGTAGAAGGCGTTGCCGGACTCGTCGACGTCTGCCTCGATGTAGCCGGGGCTCTCGCTGACGATCCCCGCGGGGAAGGCCTCCTCGGGGGTGCTGATGTCCATCCCGCTGGCGAACCAGACGCCGCCGAGGTCCTCTGTGCCCGGGTCCGGGATGGGGATCGCAGCGTCGTCGTCGTCATCGGCCGCGTCGTCGTCGTCGGCGACTGCGTCGTCGTCGTCGGTCCGCGTCGGCGGACAGCCGATCAGCGACAGGGAGAGCAGCAGCAGCAGGAGCCGGGTGGTCATGGGCGCTCCGGGAAGGTGCGCCCCAGGCTACCCCAGCCAGTCCTCCGCCCTCGCCACCACGTCGTCCAGGCAGCCGGCCCGGAAGGGCGACACCAGCCCCGCCGACGCCACCAGCGACTGGAACGGCTGCGAGCCGCCGAGCCGACACAGCTCCTTGTAGGTCGTCATCGTGCCGGCGTGGTCGTCCAGCGACTTCGCCCACAGCTGCAGCGCGCACGTCTGGGCCAGCGTGTAGTCGATGTAATAGAAGGGCGACCGGTAGATGTGCCGCTGTCGCTGCCACAGGCCGCCCGCGTTGGCGTGGGGCAGGTCGCCGTAGTCCCGCCAGGGCAGGTACGCCTCCTCGAGCTCCCGCCACATCGCGTTGCGCTCCGCGGGGGTCGCGTTGGGCCGCTCGTAGACGAGGTGCTGGAAGTGATCTACGGCGACGCCGTAGGGGATGAAGCAGAGCGCGCGGACCAGGTGGCCACGCCGGAATCGGTCGGCCGCGTCGCCGAAGAACTCGCCCATCGACGGCCAGGCCAGGAACTCCAGCCCCATCGAGTGGATCTCCGCCGCCTCGTACGTCGGCCAGATCGTGTCCGACAGCTCGATGTCCCGGCTGCTGAACACCTGGAACGCGTGTCCGATCTCGTGCACCAGCGTGCGCACGTCACCGTCCGTGCCGTTGCCTGCGCAGTAGACGAACGGCATCCGCTGGTCGGCAAGGAACGTGCAGAACCCGCCCCCCGCCTTGCCCGGACGCGAGCCCAGGTCGACGTACCCGTAGCCCAGCATCAGCCGGTAGAAGTCCGCGATCTGCGGGTCCAGGGCGTCGAACGCCCGCTCCCCGGCCGCGGCCAGCCCTTCGGCCCCGCCCAGCAGCTCCGGGTTGCCCTGCGCGTCGTGCACCGGCTCGTCCCAGAACCTCAGCCGGTCGACCCCCAGCGCCTGCCGCTGCTCCTCGCGCAGGCGCGCCGCCAGCGGCACCACCCGCCGACGCACCTCTGCCCGGAACTGCTCGACGTCGTGCCGGTCGTAGTCGACCCGCTGCATCTTCAGGTAGCCCAGCTCCGTGTAGTCCGGCAGGCCGACCGACTTCGCCATGCCGTCCCGGAGCTTCACCAGGTCGTCGAACAGCGAGTCGAACCGGTCCGACCGATCCGCGATCCAGCCCCAGCGCGCCATCTCCGCCCGCTCGCGGGTGGCCCGGTCCGACGACGTCGCCGGACGACCGATGGTCACCAGGTCGTGGGTCTCGCCGTCGAACTCGATCTCCGCCGCCGCCATCAGCGCCGTGTACTCCGCGGTCAGCTTCTTCTCCGCCACCAGCCCGTCGGTGATCGCCGGGTCGAACGCGGCGCAGTCCGCCCGCCACAGCGCCAGCGCGCCGTCGCCGACCAGCGCCGCCGCCTCGTCCCGCCGGGGACCGTCGAGCAGCCGCTGCTTGATCGCCGCGTTCAGCTCCGTCGACAGCGCCGCGATCGCGTCCGACCGCGCCCGGTCCGCCTTGCGCGCCGGATCCCGGGTGTCCTGCTGGTAGCGGAGCCTCGCCCACGCCGTCCAGGTGTCGATCGACCGACGGAGCTGCTCCCAGCGCTGCAGGAGCGCCGAGTCGAGGGCCGCCCCGCCATCGAGCGTGGCGGCAAGATCGTCGAACGCCGCGCGGACGACGTCGTCGCGGGGCTCCGGGGGCTGCAGATCGGCGAAGTTGGGCGGCATCCGCCCACAGTAGCCACCAAGACCCCCCTCCGCACCCGCCGCGTAACACCGCAGGCCGCTGTTGTACCCTCCCGCTGGAGGCGCCCATGAAGCCCTGGTCCATCGTGCTGATGATCCGCGGTCAACAAACCCGGTTCCCGCAATGACAGGACCAGCCGTCGCCGTCCAGGTCCATCCCCGTGAGGCTGCACAGCAGATCCGAACACCCTGTTCCGATGAAGGTGAACGCCAGCAGGAACGCCGGCCCGATCCAGCAGGCTGAACTCGTTGGTCGTCACATCTCCGACCTCCTGGTGAGGAGGACGCAGAGCGTGGCGGAGGCGAGCCAGGTATTCGGGGTGTTCGACGACGGCGGCCGCGAGGAGCGCTCCGTCACCCGGGGCAGAGCACCGGATCTCGGCGGGGCAGGGGCCGCCGGGAGGTCATCAGCCCAGCGTGCGCAGCGCCGCCTCGACCACCGCGTCGGCCAGCGCGTCGAAGCCGTCGTCGTCGACCAGCCCCATGCCGGGCAGGGGGCCCAGCACCGCGAGCCCGACGAAGCCGTGGAGCATCGACCAGGCCGGCAGCGCCTGGTGGGTCGGCGGCCCGCCCACCGCCTGGCCGGCGACCTGGGCGCTGACCACCTCGATCCCCAGCAGCTGCAGGGCGCGCAGCCCGGCCTCGCGCCCCTCGGGGCTGCCTTCGGCGTCGCTGTGCACTTCGCGGAACATCACCAGGTACAGCCCCTGGTTGTTCGCTCCGAAGTCGATGTAGGCGCGGGCCATCGAGCGCAGCCGGTCGGCCGGCAGCTCGCCCGCCGCGTCCGCCGCGGCGGCGAGTTCGTCCCGCAGCTGGTCGAACCCCAGCGCGGTCATCGCCCCGAGCAGCGCCTCCTTGTCGGCGAAGTGGTGGTAGGGCGCCGCGTGGCTGACCCCGCACCGTCGGGCGACCCCGCGGAGGGTCCAGGAGCGGAGCCCCTCCTCGCGCACGAGCTCCAGCGCCGCGTCGATCAGCGCGCGGCGAAGGTCACCGTGGTGGTAGCTGGTGCGCCGGGCCACTCAGAGCGCCTGCTGGTAGACGCGATATCGCTTGTAGATGCTCATCCCCGCCCCTTCTACCAGGGCTCGGGAGGGGCCGTTCCGCTCGTCGATCAGCGACGCCTCGAGGCGGTCGTAGCCGGCTCGCTGGGCGCCCTCGATCGCCCGCACGATCATCGCCGCGTGCAGGCCGCTGCCCCGGTACTCGGGCATCACCCCGATCAGCTTGAAGCTCGCGGTGCGAATGCGCCGAAGCCCCAGCAGGATGCGCAGCCAGCCGCCGGGGAGCAGCCGACCCCGGGCCCGGGCCACCGCTTCGTTCAGCTCCGGAAAGCAGAGCGCGAAGCCGGCCGCCTCTCCCCCGACGGTCGCCAGCTGGAGCATCGACGGCTTGCTCGCCGCGAGCATCACCCGCCCCATGCGCACGAACTGCTTGCGGGGCATCGGCACGTTCTCGGGCACCTCCCGGAACGCGTCGACGAAGACTTCGTGGGCGAGCGTGAGGTCCCGTCGCAGGCGCCACATCGACGCGTCTCGCACGACCAGGCCGTCGATGTCCACGCCATCGGCCTGGGCGCGGAGCCGCTGGGGGATGGGCCGCGGGCTGCCGTCTTCGAAGACGAGGGCGGTCTCGTAGGCGAAGACGTCGTAGCGACGGGTCAGCCCAGCCGCCTCCAGCAGCGGCCCGTAGTACGCCGGGGTCCAGCCGGCGAGCATCGGGTTGGGGCTGTCGTGACCCTCGACCAGCGCGCCGATCTCCTCGACCCGGCTGAAGTTGCGGGGGCCGCGGAGCGCCGTCGCACCCCAGGCCCGACCCCGCTCCGCGGCCGCCTCCAGGAGCGTGCGGGCGACCCCGGGGTCGTCGATGGTCTCGAAGAAGCCGAAGAAGGCGATCTGGTCGCCGGTGTGGCGCTCGTGACCGCGGTCGCGCAGCACCGAGATGGTGCCGAGCACGACGTCGCCCTGGTGGGCGAGCAGCAGCGTCAGGTCGGCGTCCGGCTTCAGGGCGCGCTCGTGCAGCCGACGGCGGAGGACCTCCCGGAGCGGGGCGACCCGGTGGGGGGTGGCGCCGTGCAGCCGTTCGGGCAGCTGCAGGAACCGGTCGAGGTCCCGGGCGTTGGAGACCTGGGAGATGGTGACCATGGCATCACCCTCCGGGGCGGAGCACCGCCCGCTCGAACTCCCATGACGCCTGCACCTGGATGTTCGGCGCGGCGAACGCGCGGTCGGCGTCGCGCAGGTAGCCGAGGACCGCGACGAGGACCGTCGGCCACCCCTCCTTGCGCCCCGGCTTGATGGTCACCGCGCCGCCCAGCGCGGTCGAGACGTCCCCCGAGACGAAGGCCTGGCGGTGGCGCAGCAGCGCGCCCGCGCGGAGCTTCACCGCGGTGCTCTCGCCGTCCAGGATCTCGGCCAGCACGCCGGTGTAGCTCGTCAGCACGATGTCCCGCCGGGTGATGACCATGTCGCGGTAGGCGTCGTAGATGTAGGGCGAGGTGGAGTCGGCGTTGGGGAAGGCCCAGATGAACGCGAAGTCGGCCGAGCTGAAGGCGATGACGGGGCCGACCTTGATCTTGAACGTGGGCGTCACGGAGCCGTACAGCAGGTGCCCGGCGGTCGCTTCGCCCTTCCGGGTGTTGCGCTGGGAGTCGAGCGTGCCGAACAGCTGGTGGTACTGGAGCATCCCCGAGCTGCTCTGCCAGACGGCGACGTAGCTGAGCTGCACGTCGACGTCGAAGATGTCGATGGGGGCGAGGGAGAAGCGGGGCCCCACGTCGACGAAGGCCGGGGTGACCGCGAGGCGCCCGCCGACGCCGGCGTAGGTGTTCTGGAACACGATCGAGTCGCTGCGGTGCATCGGGCCGCGGAGCTGCACCTTGAGGTCTCCGAGGAGCCCCAGCGGGCCGTAGGCGACCGCGAGCGAGGGCTTCATCCACAGCCAGGGGCCCGAGCCGTCGCTGGGCGCGACCACCTCATCGGCGGGTCCGGAGTCGTCCGACTGCGCGGCGGCGAGCGCCGGCAAGCAGGTCAGGATCAGGCACAGCGCGAAGGTCCTCATCGCTCGACTCCTTCTGCCGCGTAGCGGCCGATCGGTCCGTCGAACCGCAGGAGGCGGCCGTCGGGTCCGAACCAGAAATGCCACTTGGGGCCGACCGCCTTGAGCAAGCCGGTCAGCGTCACTTTGACACGGGTGCACTCGATCGCGCCGCAGCGCTCGGCGCCGACGACCCGCGCCTGGAAGCTGTAGACCTTGGCGTTGGCGACGTCCAGCGCCCGGAAGTCGACCGACGTCGTGCCCGCGGCGACGAGCGCGCCGAGCCGTACGTCCAGCGTGTCACCGTCCCACAGCCCGGGCTCGTCGATGGTGACGGTGCGGCCGGGCAGCGCGACGGTGGCCCCCGAGGCGGTGTACGTGACCGTCACCCGCTCACCGTCGGGGGTGGAGCGGACCGTGCTGCGGGGGAGCAGCCCGGGCGTCGCGACGTGCTCCACCGACCACTTCGGGGAGCGGCCGACGATCGCGATGTCGCCGTCCCCCGGGGTGACGGTCCACGACAAGGTGCCCTCCTCTCCGGTCAACACGCTCGACGGGGGCGCGGCCGCCGCGGGCCGGGCGGCCAACAGCAGCAGGAGATCGAGGGTCAGGACGAGGACGAAGCGGGCGTTCATCGGGTGCCTCCCAAATCAATCTTTACAACAGTAAGATTACGGCTTATCTTGCTGGTGTCAAGATCGAATTGGAGGGAACCTCGATGAACGCTCCCCGACTGCCTGGAACGCTCCGACACGGCTACGGCGCCGCCGCCGCCTCGCTCGCTATCGCCAACACCGCGGTGATGTTCTTCCTGCTCTGGTTCCTGGTGGAGCAGGCGGGGCTGAGGCCCGCCGCCGCCGGCACGGTGCTGCTCGTCGGCAAGTGCTGGGACGCGGTCTCCGATCCCCTGATCGGCCGTTGGTCGGACCGCACGCGGAGCCGGTTCGGTCGACGCAGAGCCTGGGTGGCGGCCGGGTCCCTGCCGTTCGTGCTGCTGTTCGGGGCGCTGTGGTGGGGGCTGCCGCTCACGGGCTGGCTGCTGGTGGCCGGCTACGCGTTGCTCCTGGTCGCCTACTCGACGGCCTACACCGCGGTCGTCGTGCCCTACGGCGCGCTGACCCCCGACCTGACGCGGGACTACGACGAGCGCACCCGCCTGAACGCCGCCCGCATGGGCTGGTCGATGGCCGGCGGCATGGTCGCCGGCATCCTCCTGCCGATGGTGGCGCGGGCGAGCGGCTCCTGGGGGCTCGGCGCCGCGCTCCTCGGAGCGCTGATGATCCCCGGGCTCCTCGTCATGCTGCGGGCGACCCGGGGCCGGGATCGGACGGAGCCGCCGGCG
Organism: uncultured Rickettsiales bacterium; assembly: GCA_964416435.1. GTDB lineage: Bacteria > Myxococcota_A > UBA796 > UBA9615 > UBA9615 > CAYQEG01. Next base: position 5,118 of record CAYQEG010000025.1, on the reverse strand, counting down.
GACCTCGCGGGAGGGCCGATGTGGTCGGTCCTCCGCAACCAGGCGTTCCGCCGGACCGCCGTCCTGTTCGTGCTGGCGTGGACCTCGATCGCGACGCTGTCGGCGCTGGTGCCGTTCTTCGTCAACCACCACCTGCGGCACCCGGCGCTGCTGGACGCCGCGTTCGCCGCGATCCAGGTCAGCGCGCTGATCTGCATCCCGCTGGTCGCCTGGATGGCGCGCCGCTGGGACAAGGCGCGGGCGTACGCGATCTGCATCGCGTCCTGGGCGCTCGTGCTCCTCGGCCTGGCCGCGGTGCCGGCCGGCACGGGGGTCGCCGCGTTGGCCGTCGCGGCGCTCTGCGGACCCGGCGTGGCGGCCGCCCACGTGCTGCCGTGGTCGATGCTGCCCGACGTCGTCGAAGCGGACCAGGTCGCGACGGGCGAGGACCGGGCGGGGGCGTTCTACGGGGTGATGACGTTCCTGGAGAAGTCGGCGACGGCGGTCGCGCTGTGGGGCGTCGGGGTCGGCCTGGAGGTCGCCGGTTGGGTGGAGGGGGCGGCGTCGCAGTCGGCCGGGGCGCTGCAGGCGCTGCTCGTGATGATCGGCCCGGTGCCGGCCGCGGCGCTGGCGCTGGCCGTCCTGTTGGCGCTGCTGCGGCCGCCGATGGGGCGCGACGCGCACCGCGCGTTGGTCCGTCGCCTCGCGAGCGCGTGACCCCGGAGGAGGGGCCCCGCCGCCGCCCGCGGTTCGCTAACTTGGTGCCCCTTGGAAGACCTCATCCAGTGGTTCCTCGTGCACGGGTATCCGTTCATCTTCGCCGCGCTGCTCGCCAGCGGCGTCGGGTTCCCGGTCCCGGAGGATGTGCCGCTGATCGCCGCCGGCGTGATGGCCGCCAACGGCGGGATGGCCGTCTGGCCAGCCTCCCTCGCGTGCGGCGTCTTCGTGCTGATGCGCGACTGCTTCGTGTTCTGGCTTGGCTACCGGTACGGCGAGGGGTTGCTCGAGAACCGCTGGGCGGCGCGCATCGTGCGGCCGAAGCTGGTGCACAAGGCGCAGGAGCGCCTGCGCAAGTCGCAGACGTTCGTCGTGTTCACGGGTCGCTTCCTGCCCGGGCTGAGGGGGCCGATCTTCTTCGCGGCCGGGACGTCGCGGGTCAAGCCGCTGCTGTTCATCTCCGTCGACACCTTCGCGGCCTTGATCTCCGTGCCGGTGTGGGTGTGGCTCGGCTACGTCTTCGCCGACAACTTCGACCACCTGATCAACACCGCGAAGACCGCGCGCGTGGGCGTGCTGACCGCGGCGGGGTTGTTCGTCGCCTACCTGCTCTACCGGTGGTGGCGGAGCCGGAAGGAGACGGCAGCGGAGGAGGCGGAGCCGCCCCTCCCCGATGGCCCCGCCGGCGACGTGGACGGCGACCAGGGCGGGTGAGAGGTCCCCTCCGTGACTACTCGGAGCGAGCGGCGGTGCGGCGCCGGATCGAGCGGGCGCGGCCGGCCCAGCCGAGGACGAGGAGCAGCCCGCCGAAGGGGACCGCGTCCCCGCCGACCTGATCGCAGCCGAGGGACTTGATGTCGCCCTGGACCAGGCTGCCGTCGCCCGCCCCGTCTCCGCCTCCTCCTCCGCCTTCGTCGGTGAGCTCGCCGTCGTCGTCGTCGTCGTGCGGTTCGCCGCCGTCGTCGTCGTCCCAGGGGCCCCCCGCGTCGTCGTCGTCCCAGGGGCCGTCGTCGTCGTCGTCGTCGTCGTCATCTCCCGGCGCCGGCGGGTGGCCTTCGCCGAGCCAGTCGACCGTGAGCGTGTAGGCCATCTCCAGCCCCCACCAGCAGGAGACGGCGAGGTAGAGCCGCTCGTTCGCGAAGCCTGAGAGCACCGCGGGCCCTTCGTAGGCCTCCGCTTCGCTGCCCGCCACGAGGCCCAGGTCCTCGTCGTAGACCCAGAAGTCCAGGTCGGCCCCGACGCCCCAGTCCAGGGTGAAGGTGGCGTCCCCGCCGCAGGGCACGTCGACGACGAACCAGTCGATGTCGGCGGACCAGTCGGCCCAGCACTCGATGTGCCCGGTGAGCGTGAGGTCCCCGCCGTCGCTGGAGACGAGGTCGTAGTCGGTCTCGCCGTCCCAGTCGTTGGGCTCGGACTCGGCGAACGTCTCGTCCGGCGGACCGCCGCACTCCCAGTCGACGTCGTCGTCGTCGGGGGGCCCGATGTCGTCGTCGTCGGGCGCGACGTCGTCGTCGTCGGGGGGCCCGATGTCGTCGTCGTCCGCCGGGGCCAGGTCGTCGTCATCGTCCCCGGCGGGGTCGCCGGACACCACGCCGTCGCACCAGCCGCCGTCGCAGGTCGACCCGCAGGCGCAGTAAGAGTCGGCGGTGCAGGACGTCCCGCCGCTGGGGTACAGGGCGCAGGCCGCCTCGGTGTCGTCGCACGACAGCGTGCGCCAGTCGGTCCCCCCGGAGTTCGACGGGTGCATCACCGCGGACGATCCGGCCGAGGTGTGGGCCAGCCCCACCCAGTGGCCGCCCTCGTGGGCGGCGAGGGACTCGAGGTCGTAGTCGCTGCCGTCCCAGTCGTAGGCGACGTCGTTGAACACGATGTCGGCGTCGGTCATCTCGCAGCCGTAGGTCCAGCTCGGGTAGGTGATCGCCAGCGTGCCCCAGCCCATCGAGCCGCCCCAGTAGCTGGTGTAGAAGCCCACGACGTGGGGGGAGCCGTGGTCCAGCGGGTCGCTGTTGGCGTCGGCGCCCTGGGCGACCGTGAAGTCGCTGCAGCCCGGCGCGCCCCACTCCTCGAAGCCCGCCTGGATCGCCTGGGAGGCGGCGACGTCGCCGATGCTGTCGCTGGGGTAGTTGGCGGCGAAGTGCCAGGTCGTGTCGGGGCTACCCTGCCACGCGGTCGGCGATCCTCCGCACCAGTCCAGGGGGCTCCAGGCGGACGCAGTCGCGGCGGGGAGGAGCAGGAGCAGGGCGAGCGGGGCGACGAGCCTCATCGGACCACCGCCCTGGGCGCCGGGCGGGGGGTGGTCAGGGTGCGCATCTTCTTGCGGAAGGTGCCCAGTGTCTGGGCGTCGTCGGTGGGGACGACGGGCTCCAGCCGTCCGTCGTCGCCGCGGCGGACGAGCGCGATCTCGAGGTCGCGGACCAGCAGGGAGTCGTCCGGCGAGGGTTCGATCCGGTACTTGCTCTGACCCAGCGCGGTGAGGTGCCACTTGTCTTTCTCGGCCCGCAGGAACAGGACGCACCGCTCGCCTTCGACGAGGTCGGCGTCGCCGGGGATCATCGAGCTCACTCCGTCGAGCTCGCCGCGGAGCTGCTCGATCCTCAGCTCGGCGGGGGCGTGGCCGACCAGGACCTCCTCGATCCGGACGGTCGTCAGGGTGATCGGCCGGCCCCATCGCTCGTGCACGCCGGGCTCGGCCTTGCCGACGGTCGCGATGACGACGGCCGTGCTGACGCGCGCCTGCTCGGCGTCGCTCAGCTGCAGCGCGGTGGTGGCGATGGCGGGGGGGGCGAGCGCGATCGCCATCAGGGCGATCAGCGCGCAGAACGCACGGGGAGCCGGCGGCATGGAACCTCCAACGGCCAGCTCCCAGGCCGCGGGGGGATTGGAGACGATCAGAGCGAAACAGTCAACCCTGACTGCTGGCGCGGCCACTGATCCATGTCGCCCGCCGCGAGCGACCCTGGGCTAGCTTCCGGTCCTCCTCAACCCGAAGTCCAAGGGATGACCGGATGCTCGTGAAGGACCACATGTCGGCAGCTCCCGTCTGCGCGAACCTGCGTGACGGCCTCCACCAGACCTACATTCGAATGCGGGAGCGACGCATCCGCCACATGCCGGTCCTCGGCTCGGACGGGAGCCTCGCGGGGATCATCACCGAGCGCGATCTGCTGCGGCCCCGGTTCGTGGACCCCAGCCCCAACGCCTCGGGGTTCTTCGCCCTGGACAACTCGCGCACCGTGGAGGAGGCCATGACCCCCGACCCGGTCACCATCACGCCGGGCGCGCCCCTCGCCGAGGCCCTCGGCCTCTTCGTGGAGCGACGGTACGGAGCCCTCCCCGTGGTGGACGACGCCGGGACGCTCGTCGGCATCCTCAGCACCATCGACGTGCTCGCGGCCTGCCAGGCCGCGATCGGCTGACGTCGCCCTGATCAGCCGCCCGAGCCGGGGCTGACCGCCGAGGCGCCCTCCGGTCCGGCCGGGCGAACGGGAGAGTGGGCCGGCCCCTATTGGCAGGGGGTGAGCTGCTCCAGCGCGATCGCCCGCACGTCGCCGCCCCCGCCGAACAGGGTCTCCACGTTGCTCCCGTCGAGGTTGGCGCGGCCGATCTGGGTGGGCGCGTTGAGGTCCGCCCAGTAGATCTTGCCCGCGGCGGGATCGACGGCGATGTGCTGGGGCGTGTCGAGGCCGTCCGCCGCGGTCAGCAGCGTCTCCACGTTGCTCCCGTCCAGGTTGGACCGGCGGATGACGTCCGAGCCGGCGCTGTTGCCGTACTCGGTCCAGTAGATCTTCCCGTGACGGTGGTCGACGGCGATGCCGTTGCCGATGCCGGTCGTGGTGTACAGGCTGGTCACGCCGGTGCCGTCGAGCTCCATGCGGGTGACCGGGCCGCCGTAGTAGCCGTCCATCCAGTAGATGCGCTCGTTGAGGAAGTCGATGTCGATCCCGATCGCGCAGCAGTTCCCGCCGGGGCCGAGGCCGGCGAGCACGTCCGTCGTCGGGCCCCCCCAGTAGCAGGAGCGCTGGACCTTGGGGGTGCTGACCTGGTTGGTCCAGTAGATGCGCTGGTAGTCGGGGTGAAGCGCGATGCCGTAGGCGTACGGCAGGGCCGGCTGCACCGTCTCGATCGGGCCGCCCAGCATCGGGGCGCGCTCGATGATGGCGTCTGCGCGCACCCAGTAGAGCAGCCCGAAGGTCAGGTCCACCGCGAGATCGTCGGCGACGACCGAGTGCACCGCCGCCAGGTTCGAGCCGTCCGTGTCCATCCGGTACACGACCGGGCTGGGCGCCTGGATGTCCGAGAAGTACACCCCCGTGGCCGGGACGCAGGTCGGCAGGACATAGGCCGGCTCCGGCTCGCAGTCGGTCCCGACGGCGTCGTCGTCGTCCGTGGCGTCGTCGTCGTCCGTGGCGTCGTCGTCGTCCG
>CAYQEG010000024.1:0-56110 GCA_964416435.1 uncultured Rickettsiales bacterium | reverse complement strand
GTCGAGGTCGAAGCCGTCGTCGATGACCCCGTCGCAGTCGTCGTCGACCCCGTCGCAGACCTCCGTCGCCGAGGGGTTGCGGGTGGGATCGCTGTCGGCGCAGTCGCCGGCGCAGGTGGTGAAGCCGTCGCCGTCCACGTCGAAGCCGTCGTCGACGACGCCGTCGCAGTCGTCGTCGACGGCGTTGCAGATCTCCGCCGCGCCGGGGCTGACCGTCGGGTCCGTGTCGTCGCAGTCGATCGGCGCGCAGGCCGCGCCGTCGCCGTAACCGTCGCCGTCGTCGTCGGTGATCAGGCAGTCGCACAGGGCGTCGCCGGCGACGCAGTCCTGATCGATGCCGTCCTCGCAGACGTCGGTGGCGGCGGGGTTGATCGAGGCGTCCGTGTCGTCGCAGTCGAGGTAGACGCAGCTGAACAGGTCGCCGAAGCCGTCCAGGTCGTCGTCCGACTCGCCGCACGGGCACTCGTCGTTGCTCAGCCCCGGCGTGCCGAAGTCCGACCCGAGGCCGGCCTGGGGCACCGCCGATCGACACCACGCCGTCGGGGCGTCGTTGGCCGCCGCGTCGGGGTCACCGGTGCTCGGGTCGAGCGCCCAGGCGCTGCCCGCGAGCCCGTCGCTCCACGTCCCGTCGTACTCCACCCGGTCGATCTCGTCGGCCCCGAACGACAGCACGATTTCGTCGATGTCGTCCTCCAGAGCGAAGCCCGAGTACTCGTGGTCGACCGTCACGCCGCCGTTGCTCGCGAGGTCGCCGTTGCGTCCCAGCACGACGCGGCCGCCCGCAGGCACGACGACGGAGGCGTCGACCAGGTAGCTGTCGCCGATGTCGTCGTGCAGCTCGAAGCCGAGCAGGTCGAGCTCGTGGTCCCGGGCGTTGAAGACCTCCACCCACTCGCCGGCCACGTCCGAGACCGCCACCGGGGCGGCGAGGAACTCGCTGACCACCAGGTCGCCGGGCAGCGGCGCGATGAGCGTCGCGGAGGTCGACGCCCAGGGGCCCGGGTCCGTGCCGTCGTGGGCGCGGGCCTGACAGACCCACTCCTCACCGAGGGACGCGTCGCCCGCGGGCACGATCCAGTTGCCGTCCCAGGTGGGGTCGTGGACCCCGTCGACGAGCCACTGGACCTCGTAGGAGAAGCCGTCGCCGTCCGCGTCGGTGGAGTCCGACGTCGTCTGGCAGACCAGCTCGTCGATGACCTCCGCCTGGGGCCCCGGGTCGAGCTGCAGGCCCGGCGCGGTCGGCGGCGAGTTGGAGATCGTCAGCGGCGGCGAGAGCACTGCGAGCCCGGCGGCGAGGCCGTCCCAGGGGCTGAGCGTGCACTGGATCACCTCATCCCGGTCGAAGGACGCGCCGTCCAGGGTCGGCCCGGTGGCGGCGGCCGGGATGCCCTCCACCGTCCACGAGTAGAGCCAGCCGGCGGGGTCACCGTCGGCGTCCGCGAAGCCGACGCCGGCGCAGGTCACGGTGTCCGGCTCGAACGCCGGATCGGGGGTCAGGGTGGCGGAGGTGACCGTCGGCAGCGAGTTGTCGATCGTCACCGAGTCGGCCCCTTCGGGCCCCAGCTGCAGGCCGTCCCACGCGCGCACCTCGCAGGTCCACTCCTCGCCGCGGGTGGTCTCGGTCGCGGCCACCTCGGGGCCGGTCTCACCCACCGGGCTTCCGTCCTTGAGCCAGGTGTACTCGTACGAGACGGCCGCCCCTTCGGGGTCGGTCGAGCCGACGAGCACGATGCAGCTGAGCTCGTCGTCGGTGAGGGCGGGGTCGGGGTCGACGTCGACCACCGGGGCCGACGGGGGGAGGTTCTCCGAGACGATCTCGATGCCGACGGACGCCTGGCCGACGTTCCCCGACTCGTCCTCCACGCGGACCGAGACGACGTGGTCGCCCGCGTGCAGTTCGTCGGTCGAGAAGATGAGGAGGCCGCCGGACGAGGGCGGGTCGGTGTTGATCACCCCGTCCAGGTCGGACAGCCACTCGATGGTCAGCGCGTCCAGGCCGCGGTCGTCGCTCACGAGCGCGCTGAACGTGACCAGCGCCCCCTCGAGGAAGGCGTCGCCGTCCAGCGGCTGGCTGATCACCACCTCGGGGGCGGCGTCGGACAGCAGGACGATCAGGGGCATGCCGACGTCGTCGGTCGCGCCCGCGGTGTCGACCACCAGGGCGGTGACGCGCCACGCGCCGGGCTCCAGGCCGGCGACGAGGAAGCTGGAGTAGCCGTCGGAGCCGGTCGCGCTCTCGCCGAGCAGCACCGGGTCGGCGACCAGGTCGGTCCGCTGGGCCGACCACGACACGGCCAGCTCCTCCGGCGGATCCTCGGCGTCGTCGACGACGGCCACGAAGGGGACGCCTTCGCCCTCTTCGGCCACCACCGCCTCGTCGTCCGGCCCGAGCACGGGCTGCACGATCTGGATCAGGGGCGCCTGGTTGGGGACGATCGCGATGTTGCTCGGCTCGGGGCAGGCCGACAGCAGCAGGAGCGTCGCCAGGGCGGGGATCGTTGAACGTCGCATCGCGGCCACGGTAATCCAGCGTGGTGCATGCCGATACGGGCAACTGGGCGTGCGAGGTCCGCGCCAGGCTCAGGTCTTGCGCTTGCGGGCCCGCCGGGAGCGGCGCTCCTCCTCGATCACCTGCCCCGCGTCGAGGTGGTCCCGGGCCGCGGTGTGGGCGAGGTACTCCGCGTACGTGCCGGCGAAGTCGACCACCCCGTCGTCGGAGATGGCGAGGATGCGGGTCGCCACCCGGGAGACCAGCCAGCGGTCGTGGGACACGAACAGGATGGCGTTGGGGTAGGCGATCAGTCCGTCGGACAGCGCCTCGATGCCCTCGAGGTCGAGGTGGTTGGACGGCTCGTCGAGCACCAGGACGGTCGGCTTGATGACCCCCAGCCGGGCGAACGACAGGCGGGTCAGCTCGCCGCCGGACAGGGTGCGGATCTTCTTGTCCACGTCGTCCTTGCGGAAGTAGACCTCGGCCAGCTTGCCCCGGACGAAGCCCATCGGCTGGTCGGCGCAGAAGCTCCAGAGCCAGTCCAGCAGGCTCGACGTCCCGTGCGAGCGCACGTCGCCCTGGTCCTGCTGGAACCAGCCGGGCGCCGCCTCGTGCCCCCACTCGACGGTGCCGGCGTCGGCCTCCAGGGTCCCCACCAGGATCTTCAGGAGCGTCGACTTGCCGATGCCGTTGGGGCCGATGACCGCGACCCGCTCGCCCCGCTGCACCGTGAACGAGACGTCCTGCAGCACCTGGTTGTCGCCGTAGGCCTTGCTCACCCCCTGGACGTCGACGACCTGCTTGCCGGTCTGGCGGCGGGCGCCCAGCCGGAACAGGGGCTTGCGCCTCGAGCTGACGGGGAGCGTCTCGACGTTCATGCGGGCGATCTGCTTGACCCGGCTCTGGGCCTGGCGGGCCTTGGTCGCCTTCGCCTTGAAGCGACGGACGAACGCCTCCTGCTCGGCCTTCTTCGCCTCGACCTTGCTGATCTCCGCTTCCTTGCGCTCGCGGTCGGCGACCTTGGCTCGCTCGAACGCGCCGTAGTCACCGGGGTAGACGGTGACGCGCTCGTAGTCGATGTCGACGATGTGGGTGCAGACCGTGTCCAGGAAGCGATGGTCGTGGGAGACGATGATCGCGCACTGCTTGAAGGTCAGCAGGAACTGCTCCAGCCAGGCGATCGACACGATGTCCAGGTGGTTGGTGGGCTCGTCCAGGAGGAGCACGTCGGGCCGGCTGGCGAGCAGCTGGGCGAGCAGCACCCGCAGCTTGAAGCCGCCGGACAGGATCGACAGCGGCTCGCGGTGCAGCGCCGTCTCGATGGCGAGCCCCTCGAGGATCTCGGCCGCCTGGGCCTCGGCGGAGTAGCCGCCCCACGCGACGAAGCGATCTTCGAGCTCCCCGTAGCGCTCCAGGTCCAGCTCCCCGGTCTCCGACGACGCGGCGAGCAGCGCCTCCTTCTCCTGCATCGCGCTCCACAGCTCGGGCAGGCCCATGAGCACGACGTCGAGGATCGGCACGTCGTCGTACTCGAAGTGGTCCTGTTTGAGCGCGCCGACGCGGGTGTTCAGGGGGGTCTCGACGGTCCCGCTGCTCGGCTCCTCTTCGCCCGACAGGGCGCGCAGGAGGGTCGACTTGCCGGACCCGTTGGCGCCGACGATGCCGTAGCGCCGGCCCGGGTCGAACTGCTGGGAGGCGCCCTCGAAGAGCACGCGGCCCCCATAAGCCATGCCGAGATCGCTGATGCGGATGGCGGACATGGATCAGAACTGCTGGTCGGGCACGTCGACGGCGACGTCCCCCAGGACGAGCGCCTGGCAGCCCAGCCGGTCGGCGTCCCCTTCGCGCACGACGTCGAGGGTGACCTCCTCCATCCGGTCCATCGGCGACAGGTCGCCGGAGAGGATCACGAGGCGGCAGCTGCCGCACGAGCACATGCCACCGCAGTAGTTGTTGAGGTCGACGCCGGCGGCCTTCGCGGCGTCCAGCAGGGCGGTCTTGCGGGGCACTCGGACCTCTGCGTCGAGGTTGGCGAAGCGCACCGTGCACTCGGCGGAGGTCTGGGGGCGCTGCCGGACGACGTCGTTCCAGTCGCCCGGCACGTCGGCCGAAGCGCCCGCGGGCGCGTCGGCCAGCTTGTCCCGGACCCGGCCGAGCAGCTTGCGGACGATCCCCACGCGCGGTCCTCTATCCGATGACCGGCAGGCTGCGCTTGGCGGCCGGGCTCGCCCCGGTGGCGGCTTCGCGCGCGGCGTTCTCGGCGTTGAGCACGGAGATCTTGCCGGCGAGGGTGCGGGCGAGGGCGACGAAGGCGTGGGCGGTCTCCGACTCCGGCTCGGCCTCGACGATCGGCATGCCCCGGTCGCCGGCGTCGCGCACCGCGGGCACGATCGGCAGCTCGCCGAGGAAGTCGATGCCGAGGCGCTCGGCGGCGGCCTTCGCGCCGCCGTGATCGAACAGGTGGTGGCGCTTGTCGCAGCCGTCGCACACGAAGTACGACATGTTCTCGATCAGCCCGAGGATCGGCACCTTCACCTTGTCGAACATGGCGTTGGCGCGGATGACGTCGGCCAGCGCGACGGTCTGGGGGGTGCTGACGACGACGGCGCCGGTCACCTTGAGGGCCTGGGCCATGGTCAGCTGCGCGTCGCCGGTGCCGGGCGGCATGTCGACCACGAGGTAGTCGAGCTCGCCCCAGTCGACGTCCTTGAGGAACTGGGTGATGGCCCCGTGGACCATCGGGCCGCGCCAGATGGTGGCCTTGTCCGGCGGCAGGAAGAAGCCCATCGACATGAGCTTCATCCCGTACCTGGCGATGGGCTCGATGGTCTTGCCGTCCTTGCTGAAGACCTCCTCGTGGGCGTCGAGCATGGTCGGGATGGAGGGGCCGTAGATGTCGGCGTCCATCAGGCCGACCTTGCCGCCGGTGCGGGCGAGGGCGGTGGCGAGGTTGGTCGCGACGGTGGACTTGCCGACGCCGCCCTTGCCGGACGCGACGAGGATCACGTTGCGCACGCGCTCCAGCGACGGGAACCCCTCCTGCTGGCCGGTGCCGCCGTGACGGCCGCGGGAGACCTGCGCCGTCCACTCGATCTGCACGCTCGTGCCCGGCCGTTCGGCGTTCACGGCTGCCTCGATGTCCTTGCGGATGGTGTCCTTGAGCGGGCACGCGGGCGTGGTCAGCTCGATGGTGATCTGCGCGACGTCGCCTTGCAGCACGGCCCTCTTGGCCATGCCCAGCGTGACGAGGTCCTTGTGCAGCTCCGGGTCATCGACGTTCGCCAGCGCGCGCGCCAGCGTCGGGTCGAGGTCGGAGGAGGTCGCTTCGGTCTTCTTCTTTCGGCCAAACATCGCCGCGCAGGGTAGCGCTTCAATCCCTCCCGCCAAGGGCCGGGTCGAAGTTGCCCTGAGACAGGAGCCGGTGCGCCGCCTGGATGTCGACCAGGGTGTGCTCCCGGATCCGCAGGCGGTAGTGGGGGTGACCGAGGTACGCCTCGGGATCCGCGCCGTACAGGCCGCGTTGCTCCTCGGGCAGGAGTCGCGCCACCAGGAAGCCGACCAGGTGGGCGGCGACGCCGGGGGGTTGGTCGGCGGTCGCCTCGAAGAAGCGGCTGGGCTCCACCGGGGGGCCGAACCGGATCGACACGTCCGCGGCGCCGTCCCCGAGGCGCTCCAGGTCGCGCACCCCCCGGTGCGCCCACGGCACGAGCAGCACGTCGTCCGGGGCCAGCCCCTGGCGGGCGAGGGCCTCGGGTCGGAGCAGATCCAGGTAGGCGCGGGCGAAGCGGTGCAGCAGCCCCTCGCTGCGCAGCCCCTCGGGGTAGATGACGAGGCTGTCGCCCGCGGCCAGCCGTCGCCCCGCGACACCGAAGCCGTGGGCGGCCCGCCGCTGGATCTCGTCGGCCGCCATGACGCTCTCGTTGGCGGCGATGCGGGGGTTCTGGGGGACCTTGATCAGGCCGAGCGGCTTGCAGATGAAGAGGTTGATGAAGGGGGTGTTGAAGATCTTCGGGTTCACGAAGAAGGTCAGCCGCTGGGACAGCTCCGACAGGCCCCAGCCCCCGAGGGCGGCCGGGAGCACGGCCAGGTCGAAGACGCTCTCGTGGTTCGACACGAACAGGAGTCGCTTGCCGGCCTGCGCGGCCCGGGCGACGCCGTCGGCCCCCTCGACGTACATCCCGCGAGCCCCGAGCAGGCCGCCCATCAGGGCGTCGCGGAGACGTCGAACGGCCGGCGACGGCGGCCGGAAGTCCCAGCTCGCCTCGGGGTCCTCCGCCCGGCAGGCCTCGAAGTGATGCACGGGGACCGGGTTGCCGTCCCGCCCGAGCACGTCCCGCACGGTGCGCGGTTCGAGATCGACGACCTCGACCAGCGCGCGCCCGACCTCGTCTCGGGCCGACGGCTCCAGCGCCGCGAGGGCGTCCCCCACCCGGGCCTGGAGGGCGGGGGTCGCCGACTCGAGCAGGTCGTCGAGCCGGGCCCGGGCGTCGGACAGCGGTGTCGATGGATCGGGGCGGGACGGGATCGCCATGAGCCCAGGAGGTTACCGGCTGGAGCGGCCGGTCCGCTGTCGAGGCTCACTGTGCCAACCGGGTTCAGTCGTCGGCGGGCCGCCGCCGTCGCCCGGGCATCATCCGTGGCAGGGCGCCGACCTTGGGGGGGCGGCTGCGCCACCTGGCCTCGGTCGGACGCCCGACCTCGAGGCCGCGGGGCCGCGACGCGGCCGGCCGGGCCTGGAAGCCCTTGCCCTGCACGGAGCGGGCTCGCCGGAAGGCGTCCGAGCCGAGGCCGACGACCACCGTGCGCACCTCGTCGGGGTCGCGGGACGCGGCCTCGGTCGGCAGGTCGGCCTCGAAGACCGAGTTGCCGACGATGAAGCGGTCACCCGCCTGGAGGACTCGAGACGCGCCGTTCCCCAGCGGGACGTAGCCACCGTCGGCGCCGACGACCCAGGCCGGGCAGCTGTCGCTCAGCCCCGTGAGTCGGGCCTGCAGGTCGTCCAGGGTGAGCTCGGCCGCCCGCCCGGGCACCCCGATGGCGTCCGTGACGACCGACGTGCGCTCCACCGTGCCCGCCCCGAGCGCGACGGGGCCGACGCTCAGGCCGTCCTTCCAGCTGATGTTCCCCGGGGTGCGTCGCTCCGGGAGCTCGATGTCGGCCACCTTCGAGGACCTGCCGATTCGATAGGAGTCGCCTCTCCGGAGGGGGAGACGGCGCCCCGGGACCTCGACGCGGGCGAGGTACGGCCAGGACGGTTCACCCCGAAGCCGGGTCGGGACGACGCGAACGGCTCCTCCCTCCCAGCTCACTTCGTGGACGGCGCCGGCGAGGGTGCTTCGCTGCCCCGGCTCGAGCAGCTCCCCGTCGAGGACGAGCCCCGACGCCACCCCGACGATGCCGAGGCAGTCCTCGATGACCTCGAGACGGGCCACCGGATCCACCGGATCGGGGTCGACCCGGCCATCTCGTTCGATCCCCATCCAGAAGCACCGGATCGCGCCGAAGTGGATGCGCTGGACCATCACGCCGACCTCCCGCAGCACGACGGGGCCCGACGTGGGGCCGAACACGCGTGGGACCTCGAGGCGCACCGCGTTGGCCGGCGTGATCGTCCGGATCGCCGCCGCGTCCGCCGACCGACGGGCGCGCTTCGCCGCTTCGCCGGCCGCCGACCGCAGCTCGATGCGGACGAGGTCGCGGCTGTCGTCGACCGCTCGGACCACGAGCACACGGCTGCCGCGAGGGCGTCGATCGACCAGCCGGTGCGTGCTGGAGAGGCCGCCGCCGAGGCGGAACGTGAAGGCGGAGCTCCCCGGCTCCCGCTCCCCGCGAATCGCGGCGGGCGGCAGCCCCAGCAGCCGGACGTCGTCCAGGGCGTGACCTCCGGCGGTCCACTCCGCCTGGTCCGTCCAGACCGTGCCGACGGGCGTCAGCCCGCTGCCCGGCGGTCGTACGAAGACCCGGAGCTCGGGCGCCGCGGCCGGACGGCGCCGAGCCGTGCGCAGGCCGATCGCGGTCGCGAACGTCCCCGGGTCGAGGCCGAGCTCGCAGCGCAGGTCGGGGTGGGCGTCCGGCAGGATGCGCACGTCGAAGCTGTAGCCGGGCGGGCGGAGGGCCCAGCCGAAGCGCAGCGCCAGGTCGTCGGCGGCGTGGGCGAGGTAGCGCTCCGCCCCGTCGCGCCAGCCGCCTCCGCCGCGGTCCTCGAGGTCGGCGAGGTCGTCGGGGTGCAGGACCAGCGCCAGGTCGAGGTCCAGCGGGGCGTCCCGGCGCCGGGCGTGTTCCCGCAGGTGGCCGTGCAGTCCCGACGGCAGCAGGTAGGTCCGGCCCCGCCACAGCCAGCACGGGTCGGCGGCCGGGTCGCCCTTGAGGCGGTGGACCCGGAAGGTCCGGTCGTACGGACCGTCGCCATCGTCGACTCGGGCCCAGCGCACGACCTCACGGCTGCTCAGGGGCCTCAGCGTCTTCTCGATCAGGGAACGGAGTCTCATGCGTCACCTCCACTGATCGAGTCGTGGGACGGCGTCGCTATTCGTTCGGGAAGACGTCCGGCGCGATCTGGGGCAGGCGTCTGCCGAGATGCAGCTTGATCTTGTGCAGGCGGCTCATGACGGTCCCCTCGGCGATCCCGAGGGTGGCGGCGATCTCGGCGTACTTCTTCTTCTCGATGTACCGGAGGCGCGCCGTCTCGCGGTGCTTCTGCCCCAGCTCGGCCAGCGCGGTGGTCAGGGCGCGCGCCTTCCGGCTGGCGATGTCCTGACCCAGGACGACCTCCTCCGGTCCCGGCTGCGTCGACGGCCGCTCCTCCAGCGTCGCCGAGCGGTCCGGATCCAGCAGGACCTCTCGCGCCTCCCGCCGCCGGCGCGAGCGGGCGTCCCGCTTCACGCTCAGCCCCATGTACGCGCGGGCCGGGCCGTCGCCCCGGAAGTTGCGCAGGCGGCGAGGGGCTTCGGCCAGGTAGTCCTGGGCGAGCTCCTCGGCCTTGTTGGGGTCCCGCGTCTCGTACGCCGCGATGCGGATGAGGTTCGAGCGGACGCGAACGTCCAGCGCGCCCCACGACGTCTTGCACCCCGCCGCCGTGCGCAGGGCGAGGGTGTCGGTCCCGGTCCGGGTCCAGGGGGTCTTGTACTTGCTCATGTCCGTCACTCCATCGACTCGAAGGGTTGGAAGGGGGTGGTGGTCGCGCTGATCGGGGCTTCGGCGAACTCGGTCGGGGGAGCGGCGCCGGCGTCCGTCCAGACGTGGAACGCGGGCTCCGTGGCCTCGACCCGGGGGGCGGCCGGCTCGGGCTCGCCCCGTCGAGTCCTGGGCCCGACGCTGCGGGTCCAGATGTCGACGGGCGCGGGGGCCTCGACGACCGGCGCTGGCGAGTCGGCGATGGGCTCGGGACCGACTCGCCGCGGCTGCAGCCGGCGGGGCTCGTCGACGCGGACCGGGGGGACGGGGGTATCCTCGACCGGGTCCTCCATCTCAGGAGCCACGGTGACGGTGTCGACGGACCGCTCGACCCGCTCGTCGAGCACGCGGGCGAGCATGAAGACCGCGAGCAGCAGCAGGAGCAGCGCGTAGGCGCGGCCCGGGGCCCGCGGCGCCGGGGCGGTCGGCGGGACGATCACGGCCGCCTGGGAGACGGTCGCGCCGCCGAGCATGGCCTCGATGTCGGCCGACTGCACGACGACGTGAGACGCCGCCGCGAAGGTCCGGATGGCCGGGCTGGCGACCGGCCCGGGGGCGCTCCCGAGGCACTCACGAACGAGGTCGCCGAGCTCGCCCGGGAAGGGCCGTCGGAGGTTGAGCCCTTCGGCCATCGCCAGCGCGTCCTGCGTCGTCGGGAAGCGCCTGGCGGGGTCTCCCTGAAGCAGTCGTCGGACGAAGGCGCCGAGGCCTGGAGCGATCCCGTCCAGCTGATCGAACGTCGGGTCGTTGGCGAGCCGCCGGTCCACCTGCTCGATCGCGAGGAGACACGCGAACGGGTCGCCGGCGTGGAAGAGCGGTCGGCCGGTGAGCATCTCGTACAGCAGGATCCCGACCGGGAACTGGTCGGCCCGCGCGTCCAGCACCACCCCCGGACGGATCTGGTCGGGGGACGCGTACTGGGGGGTCCCCGCGAAGGTCAGGGAGACGCTCTGCACCCGCCGGGGGGAGGCGCCGCGGGCGACGCCGAAGTCGGCGATCTTCACCTCGCCGGTGACGCTGAGCAGGATGTTGGGGGAGGAGACGTCGAGGTGGATCAGGCCGACGGCGTGGATCGCTCCGAGGCCGCGCAGGATCGACCGCCCGATCTCCAGCGCGATCGCCGGGTCGAGGGGCGAGCGTCGCTCGCAGAGCTCGAGGAGGTCGATGCCGTCCACCAGCTCGAGCACGACCCCCGTTCGTCCCCCGTCCTGCACGACGTCGAGGACCCGCACGACGTTGGGGTGCATGATCGCCGCCTGGCGCTGGACCTCGGCCGGGTCGAACGTCGCCCCCTGCTCGAGGAGCTTGAACGCGACCTCGATCGAGGCTCCGCCGACGGGCGATCGGCGGCCGCGGTAGGTGGTCGCCGAGCCTCCGTGGCCCAGCACCTCCGTCAACTGGTACGCGCCGATCGGCTCGGGCAGCTCGGCGGTCTCGGTGGTCACGGGAGCTCCCGGATGGTGGCGAGGCCGTACGGGTCGACGGCATCGACCTCGTCGGCCTCCGGGGGCTGGGTGGGCTCGCTGGGCTCGGCGGTCTCGTCGGGCGCGACGAAGATCAACATGCCCGGCTCGAGCGGCTGGATGGGGGCGTCCGGCGACCAGGCCTTGCTGCAGTCGTCGAGCATCAGGCGGTTCAGCGCGCGACCCGGCCGATCCGTGATCATCACGCCGCGGGCCCAGACGAAGGAGCGGTTGGGCGTGAAGCCCGGGCAGCCCTCCTGCAGGTCGAGCGCGAAGCCGCGCATCTCGGGGTCCTCGATGGCGTCCAGGTCCTCGACCGTGATCTCGGGCACGTTGAAGGAGACGTAGGGGTTCGCGTCCGGATCGTCGTGCAGGTCGTCGCTGCTGGCGTCCGGCGGCGGTTCCTCCTCGACGAGCACCGGCGGGGAGAAGTCCTCGTCCGGCGGCGCCTCGCTCGCGGTGTCCGGGAGGGCCAGCACCTGGCCGACGTAGATCAGGTTGGGGTCGGTGACCTCGTCGTTCAGCTCCTGAATCCGGCCGTACTCCGATGCGTCGCCCAGGTGTCGCCAGGCCAGGTGGGACAGCGTGTCCCCCGACTGAACGACGACGGTGTGTTCCCCCTCTTGCTGCTCCGCTGCGTCGGCGGTGGCGACGGCGGAGGCGGACAGCACGGCGGCGGTGATGATGGCGGTCTTGTGGGTCACGGCGGGTCCTTCAGGGTGGAGGGGAGGCCGGCGCGCCGAGGGAGCGGGCGCAGGCGAGGAACGCGTGGCAGTCGGCGAAGTCGCCCTGCCGCGCACGGGTGATGCAGGCCGGCTCCGAGGCCGGCGCGTAGGCGGTCTTGAAGTCGGCCAGGCCGAAGTAGCTGTCGAGCTCCCGGCGAACGTGAAGGCGGGTGGCCGCGGCGACGTGCTCGTCGCGCACGCCGGCGGCGGCGATCAGCGCCCGCGACACCGGACCGTCACCGAGGCGGGCGATCGCCTGGAACGCCGAGCCCGGGGCGGGCGGTCGGGCGTTGGGCTGCAGGCAGATGGCGGTGACCTTGAGGACGAACGTCTCGCCCTCGTCCGGGTTCGGGGCCCCGGAGATCTGCTCGACTCGGACGACGAGCATCGGCTGGTACAGCGCGGGGTCGGACGTGTCGGCGAGCACCATGCCGGGGGTGATCGGCAGCCGTCGCTTGCCGCGGGGATCGGTGTGCGCGCCGCGCACCTCGAACTCGTAGAGCCCCTCGTCGGCCCGCTCGAAGCTCTGCTCGAGGCAGAGGTGCCAGCGGAGTCGCGGGTGCACCGCCCCGTCCCCAGCCGCCGCGGGCGCGGCGACGATGATCATCGCGAGCGTGGCGGTGAGGACGGGGCGGAGCATCAGGAGGCCCCGAGGTAGGCGGTGATGGCGTTCTTGATCTCGCGGTCGAGCGCGACC
The DNA here is from genome assembly GCA_964416435.1 of uncultured Rickettsiales bacterium. Classification (GTDB taxonomy): domain Bacteria; phylum Myxococcota_A; class UBA796; order UBA9615; family UBA9615; genus CAYQEG01. The sequence continues at coordinate 43,561 of CAYQEG010000024.1, read as the reverse complement.
CGCTCGGCCGCGATGCGGTCCTTGTCCTTCTTGCGCCACTCGCGCTCGCCGTACTCGAAGTGCTTGTCGCGCCAGCGGGTGTAGAAGTCGTCGACCTTGTCGGCGAGGTCGGGGCGGAGGCGGGCGACCGGCACGACCGGGTTGTCAGCGGTGGGGCCGCCCTTGTCGGCCTCGACGCAGAGCAGGAGGCTCTGGAACGTGCGGGTCTCGCCCGGCAGCAGATGGTCCTCGACGTTGGCGGCGGAGACGAACCACTGGTGGCTCGCCGGCTGCTCTCGCGTCAGGAACAGCACACCGGGCGGGATGTGCAGCTGCAGCACCCGTTCGGTGGGGTTGGTCGAGGTGTTCTGGAAGAACCACGCGCGGGTGATCTTCTTGAGCATCAACGGTGCGCTGATGCGCCAGCCGTTGTCGATGGCGCTGCCGCCGTTGTTCGCCACCCCCTCGTTGTCCTCGATGAGCAGGCCGGTCCCCAGGAGCGTGACGTCGTCGTACTGCGCGACCATCCCGACGCCGTCGCCGTCGTACTGCCCGGCGCGGGTCTCTCGGACCGTCGAGTCCTCGATCTCCGCCGTGGCGCCGAAGGACAGGAGCACGCCGACGTGCCAGGCGCGCTCGACGAGCAACCCCGAGGCGACCACGTGGCTGTTCAGCACCGAGACGCCGAAGCCCCAGGGTTGGGATTGCACGTCCCGGACGGTGACCGAGTCCAGCGTGGCGACGCTCCCGTCCAGGGAGAGGCCCATGCTCCAGCAGCCGGACAGCTCCACGCTCCGCGCGCTGAGGTCGCTTTCGAAGCTCTGCAGGCAGGGACCCAGCCTGGCGGGCTGGCCGCCGGGGGAGGGGACGCTCTGCACGGTCACCTCCTGCAGGTCCAGCACCGCCGAGGCCGCGTCGAGGCCGGCCCCCACGCTCCCGCGGATCAGCGCGTCGTCGACGGTCAGCTCGCCGCCGACCACGGCGACGCCGGCGCTGTAGGGGTTCAACTGCGGGGCCGGTGGGTCGAGGACCGTCAGCCCCGCCACGGTCGCCGAGCTGTCCTCCCCCTCGACGTACAGGCCCACCCCGAAGACCCGCTCCACGAGCAGGTCGACCCCGGTCAGGAGCCCCCCGTTTCGAGCGGAGAACGCGGCGCCGAAGCTCTCCTCCAGCTCGACCGAGTCGCGCACCGTGACGGCTTCCAGGTCGACCGTGCCGCCGATGTCGGAGAGCACCGCGACGCCCTGCAGCCCGTCGATGAGGACGTCGCTGGCGCGCAGCTCGCCCCCTTCGGACGCCTGCAGGCCGATCGCCGTCCAGCCGAAGTCGGACACGCCACCGTGGATCGCCGCGTCGCTCAGCTCGAGGTGAGAGCCCGCGCCGGCGGAGATCACGACCGGTACGACGCAGTCCTCCACCAGCAGGTCGCTCGCCACCACGTCGCCCCCGTCGACGGCGCTGACGGTCACGGTGTCCGTCGCTCCCGGCTCTCGCGGGCGGAGTCCCCGCACGGTGACGTCGTTGACGTCCGCCTCGCCCGCTACGAGCAGCCCGGCGGACACGCCGCCGACGAGGGTCAGACCGTCCGCTGTCAGCACCCCCCCCGGCTCGACGCCCACGTCCCAGCTGGCCCGCTCCGCCACCGCCCCCTCGCCCTGGCGGGTGTTCCGCACCTCGACGTCGCGCAGATCGACCGACGCGCCGCCTCCCGACACGGTGACGCCGTGCACCGCGCACTCCTCGAGGAGCACCCCGTCCAGGGCCGCGGTGGCCCCTTCGAACACCCCGAGGCAGTCGATGACCGACCACTCCTCGAACTGGTGGTTCCGCCGGATGACCGAGTCGCTCAGCTCGAGGTGGGAGCCGGACAGGACGAGCGAGATCCCGTTGAGGGTGGTGCCCTCGACGAGCAGGCCGGTGGCCCGCAGCACCGCGCCCGCCTCGATCATGATCCCCCGCCCGGTCCAGCCCTCGCCGGTGTCGACCACGTCCCGGACGACCGAGTCCCGCAGCGTCGCCTCGACCGCCCCGGTGAGCACCATCCCGGCGGCCTCGCTGTCCCGGACCAGCAGGTCTTCGCCGTCGAGCACGCTCGTCGGGGGGAGCGGTCCACCCGACTCGGCGTAGATGCCGAACCGGCCCCCCACGACCTGCAGCCCGCGCAGGCTCGCCGTGACCCCGCGCTCCAGCGTGATCGCCGGCTCGCCCTCCTCCGTCTCTCCTTCGATGACGGTCAGCGCGGAGCAGCGCCCGGCGACCGTGACCCCGTCGGCGTCGTCGTCGAGCGTCAGGCTCCGGCGGTAGACCCCCGCCGCGACCAGGACGAGGCCGCCCTCGGCGTCGTCGATGGCGTCGTCGATGTCGTCGAAGGGGTCATCGGCGGTGCCGTCGGCGTCGTCCCGCCCCTCGGGGGCGACGCGCACCACCGCCCCGTCGAAGCCGTCGGCGAGGCTCTCCAGGTCGCCCCACCGGCCGACGCCGCAGCGCTCGGGCACGCAGACATCGCCGTCGCCGTGCTCCCCGTCGGGGCACTCCGGTTCGGGCTCCTCCGGCGCGGTCGGACAGCCGACCAGGCCGGTCGCGAGACCGATCAGAGCGAGGGTTCGAGTGGCCCGGCTCCTCCCCACGGATCGATGATACGCGGGGTCGGAGGGGGGTCGGCGGACCTCTTCGGGATCAGGTCTTCAGGCCGCCGTCGACGTCGATGCAGCGGCCGGTGAAGTAGCCGCACTCGATGACGAACTTGACCGCCGCGGCGATCTCCTCGGGCTCGCCGGCCCGGCGCAGCGGCACGCCCGCGAGCATCTTCTCGAGCATCTCGGGGCGCATCCCCTCGAGGATCGGCGTGCGCACGAAGCCCGGCGCGATGGCGCCGGTCCGGATGCCGTACCGGGAGAGCTCCTCGCCCCACAGCTTGGTGTCGGCGACGAGGCCGGCCTTGGCGGCGCTGTAGTTGCTCTGGCCGCGGTTGCCGTGCCGGCTGACGGACGAGATGTTGACGACCACCGCTTCGCCGCGGCCGACGTTGTCGATGTGCCAGGCGGCGAACTCGCGGGTGCACAGGAACGGGCCCGTCAGGTCGACCGCGATGACCGCGTTCCACTGGTCCAGGGACATCGTGCGCTTGACCTTCTTGGTCTCGCGGTCGACCGACACGAGCAGGCCGTCGCGGAAGATGCCGGCGTTGTTGACCAGCACGTTGAGGCCGCCCATCAGCTCGGCCGCGCCGCTGATCATCGCCTTGACCGAGCCCTCGTCGGCGACGTTGGCCTCGAGCACGTGCACCGTGCCGGCGAGGCCGTCGGCCTCCGCCAGCGTGCTGGCGAGCCCTTCGCCGTTGATGTCGGTGGCTACCACCGCGCCGCCCGCTCGGGCCAGCTCGAGGGTGAACGACCGGCCCATGCCGCTGCCGCCGCCGGTGACGATCGCCTTGACGTCCGTGAGCTTCATCTCGTCAATCTCCTGGTTGGGGCCGCTTCCGTCGCGGCCGGCGGCGGTATATAACAGCGTTTGTTGCAACGCAACATGGAGGCAGGATGCCGGAAGGTCGCGCTCCGCAAAGCGGTGCGCCCGCAGGGGCGAGCCCTGGACGGGCTCGCCAACATGAGCAAGATCAGACGCCTCTGGCCGCTTCTTCGACGCTCGCCTGGGCCGCCGCCGGCGTGTGTGCGGGCGCCGCCGTGGGGCGACACGCGGTCGATCGCCTGTTCGCCGCGGCGGAGGAGATGTGGTGGAGCGAGCGGCTGCTGCCGGGGTTCGACCTCGCCGACGGCGCGCTCTTCGCCGGGTTGGCCGTCCTGGCGACCCTGACCCTGCTGCTCGGGGGCGGGCGGGCTCGCCCGACCCGGCTGGGCTCGGCGATCGGCGCGGCGCTGCTCGCGGGGGCGGCGGTCGGCCTGCCCGCGGCGGAGAAGAAGCTCGACCGGCTCGGGCGGGAGTGGTTCGGCCCGTACGGTGATCGGGTCCTCGCCGGCGTCGAAGTCGCGGGGGTCCTGGTCCTGGTCGGCGGGGTGCTCATCCTCGTCACGCGGGACGGCTCGACGCAGCGCGCGCTACCCTTGTCGGCAGCGGTGGTGGCCGCGGTCGCCCTCCAGGCGCTGGCCCCCGCCGCGTGGCTGCTCCCGATCGCGGGCGCAGCCTTCGGGGCGGCGTTGCTCGTGAGCCTCGCCTGGAGGATCCGTCGATGAGCCTTGCGCTGCTGCGCGACGAACGCGACCTCGTCTGGCTGGCCCTCAGCGACGTCCAGCGAGCCACGTCCGACGTGGTGTTCGATGTCTCCTTCCTCGCCCGAGAGCAGCCCGGGGAGACCCCGGCGCCGTTCCTGACGGCCTCGGGGTATCGCGAGCCCGTCGCGGGCATCCGCTCTCTCCTCGAAGGGCTGGGGGAGGCGGTCGGCGGGGACCTGACGGCCATGCGACACGACCCGATCACCGACGGTCTGTCCCTGGAGCTCAAGGCTCGGGGGGCGCCCCCGAACCTGACGTTCGAGATCGTCCTGTGGCTCGATCTGACCGGCATGGGCCCCGCCTTGCGGGCCCGCGGGGCCCGGGGCCGTCACCAGTCCGGCCTGCGCATCTTCGTCACCCGCGCATCGCTAGAGGAGTTCCGGTCGCAGCTTTTTGCGCTCGCGTTGGGAGACGAGGACGTCTAGCGTTGTCACAACGGAGAGAGACGCCCGGAAGACGACTGGATGCAGCCGCAAGCTCGACGCAACCTCCTCGCTTGGACCAGCCTGCTGTCTCTGAGCGCGCTTCTGACCCTCGGGTTCATGGCCGCAGTCGCCCACTTCGTGGGTGAGGGCGGCGCCCTCCCAGACGCCGAACCGAGCTTCCTCGCCAGAACGGGCCACCAGTGCCTCGGGCACGTACCCCAGGTGGACGTCGAGACGTCCGAGACGTGGCGCAGCCGGTGGATGCGGCTCAACGAGGAGGACTGCAAGCCCGGGAGCTGGCTCTACCAGTTCCGGGAGGAGGGGCAGAACCTCGAGCAGTACCGCGACCGTGAGCCCAACCGGGCGGCGGAGAGCGAGTACCTCGTGCTCACCCGGCTCGGCACCATCGAGCGGACCGAGGCGGCCGACCTCGTGCCTGCGGTGCGCGAGTTCATGTCGATCTTCTTCCAGCGGGACGTGCTCCCGGGCGACGCCCTGCCGCTGCCGGAGGACGCCCTCCACGCCAACAAGGGGCCGTTCGGCCAGTACGACGCGGAGGTGGTCCTCGACCACCTCGTCGGCACCTGCGAGCAAGGCGCCGCCGCCTGCCTCGCGGTGACCGACAACGACCTCTTCGTCGACAAGCTCCAGTACGTGTTCGGGCTGGGCCACTTCCGCAAGCGGGTCGGCGTGTTCTCGACCTATCGACTGTGGGAGAAGCGGCGGGACCCGATCACCGGGGAGCGGGCCGAGGTGCGCCGCCCCGAGCCGCTCCGGCGGGCCCTCAAGGTCGCGGTTCACGAGATGGCCCACGAGCTCAGCGTCGCCCATTGCGTGCACTACAAGGACTGCGTGATGGCGGGCACCAACTCCCTCGAGGAGAGCGACGCCGGCTCGTTGACGCTCTGCCCGCTCGACCACGCCAAGCTCGAGTGGAACCTGCGGTTCGACCCCCAGGAGCGCTTCGCCGAGCTCTCAGCCTGGGCCGACGTGCACGGCCTGTACGCCGAGGCCCGCTACTGGGAGGCGATGGCCGACAGCTACCCGGCCTACGGGAACGCCGCCGGCGGCGGCCGATAGGGCTACCGACCGAAGGGCGTGAACCCGCGCACGACCCGGCGGTCGAGCGGCTCGTCGACGTCGCGCCGGTGCATCACCGCGGAGATCACCAGGCCCACGGATGTGCCGCGGCCCCGCGCCGCGAAGTTGTGGGGCACCCCCGCGGCGATGTGGAGGAGCTGACCCGCCCGCAGGACCGCGTCGACGTCGCCGGCGCGAGCCCGGAACGAGCCGTCGAGGATGACCGCGATCTCGACCACCGGTCCGACGTGGTCGTACGGGACCCACCCCCGGAACGGCAGCCTCCCGCGCGCCGCCACCAGCTCGACCCGCACCGCCTCGTTGGCGAACAGGAGCAGCGGCGCCATGTGCTGCCGTCGGCGAGCCATCGGGAGCAGCTCCTGGCGCCGATCGACCTCCCGCGCCACCGAGGTGCTCAGGGCGAGCACCGACGCGCCGAGCCCCCGCAGCGTCCAGCGAGCGTCGTTGGGGATCTTGAACAGTGTGCCGACGCCGATCCGCTCGGTCCGGCCGGCCCGCTGGGTCATCACGACCTTGCCCTCGTCGCCGCCCAGCTCGGTCAGCTCCGCCTCGCCGCGGAGGCCGATCAGCACCTGCCCCTGGCCGGGGGGCACCACTGCGCCGCCGTCGCCGGGGCGCAGCACCTTGACGGCGAAGCCGGCCTCACGCGCGACCACGCGCTCGGGGCCCGACAGCAGGTCGATGGGCTGGGAGGTGTCTGCAGGCGAGCCGGGTCGGCTCAATCAGGGGCCCAGGACCGGGGGCAGGGTCGGCCCCTGGGTGATCCGCACGTTGGCGCCCTGGTCGATCCAGAGCGTGCGCATCTCTCCGCCCAGGGTGTCGCCCTTGTTGCGGAGGGTCAGCCGGGCGCAGTTCTCGCCGCCGCAGGCCGTCGCGAAGTCGCCGTTGGGGTTGTCGAGGTAGCCCGAGCTGTTGAACAGCAGGCCGGCGCACTCGTCCGTGGACGAGAACAAGGTCGTCTTGTCCAGGTCGGTGTGCAGGCTGATCGAGCGGTACAGCTCCGTCGTGGCGTCGTTGGTCCAGCCCGACGTCTCCGGGGGGGACGACAGCAGGAGCCAGTCGCCCTGGTCGGGGGTCGTCTCGGAGTAGATGAGCACCCCGATGTGATAGACCTCGGAGTTGGTGTCGGCCGCGGTGGCGTCGCTCGTGAACGTCATGCAGTGGCGCTGCTGACTCGAGATCGCCAGCTTCTTGCCGATGCCGACGGTCCGCTCCAGGCGCACCGTCGCGTTGCTCAGTCGGTTGCGGGACAGCCAGACCATCAGGTTGGGGATCGAGATCACGGCCACGACGCCGATGATCGCGATCACCACCGCGAGCTCGATCATCGAGAAACCCTTGTCGGTCCTGCGCTTTCGCAGCATTGCGTTCACCTCGTCGCGCAGTCTAGCCGGCCGGGCCCGAGCCGACCACAGCATCCGGGCTCACACGGTTCGTCGCGGCTGCTACTGTTCCCGGCCCATGTCAGACCACACTCGAGTCCTCATCATCGGCGCCGGCCCGGCTGGGCTGACCGCCGCCCTCTACACCGCTCGCGCCGAGCTCAAGCCGCTGGTCTTCGAGGGCTGGAAGTCCCCCGGCGGGCAGTTGATGATCACCACCGACGTCGAGAACTACCCCGGCTTCCCCGACGGCATCTCGGGCCCGGAGGTGGTGGAGAAGTTCCGCGCCCAGGCGGAGCGCTTCGGCGCCGAGTATCGGCAGGAGGAGATCACGCACGTCGACGTGAGCACCCGGCCGTTCCGGTGCATCGTGGACGAGGACCCGGAGATGGTGGTCACCGCGGACACGATCATCATCGCTTCGGGCGCCGACGCGAAGTGGCTCGGCCTCGAGGACGAGAAGCGGATGGTGAACTACGGCGTCAGCGCCTGCGCCACCTGCGACGGCGCCTTCTTCAAGGGCGTCGAGATCGGGGTCGTCGGCGGCGGCGACACCGCGATGGAGGAGGCCATGTTCCTGACGCGCTACGGCACCAAGGTGCACGTGGTGCATCGTCGGGACGAGCTGCGCGCCTCCAAGATCATGGCCGCGCGCGCCCTCGCCCACGACAAGATCGACTTCCACTGGGACTCCGAGGTGACCGCCATCTCGGGCACCCAGGAGACCGGCGTCACCGGGGTCACGCTGCGCAACCGCAAGACCGGCGAGACGTCGGAGCACAACTGGGGCGCCCTCTTCATCGCCATCGGTCACAAGCCGAACAGCGAGCTGTGGAAGGGCATCCTCGACCTGGACGACAACGGCTACATCGTCACCCAGCCGGGCTCCACGCACACCGGGATCCCCGGCGTCTTCGCCTGCGGAGACGTGCAGGACCACGTCTACCGGCAGGCCGTCACCGCCGCCGGGACGGGCTGCTCGGCGGCGATCGACGCCGAGCGATGGCTGGAGGCCCAGGAGGCGGGCATCTGATCCCGACCGCGGTCCAGTAGACTGCTGGGCGTGCTGCCGCCCTATCGCTGCATCCTGCTGCCCCCCCTGATCGCCCAGCCGGCTTCCCGCGATCTGGACGCGCTCGCGATCGGCTTCGCCGAGGACCTCGCCCTGCTGATGAACCGGCTGGGCGACGTCAAGGTGCTGTTGGTCGAAGGCGACGCCGGGCCGATGGAGGACGAGCTCGTCCTGCGGGGCAGCTTCACCGTGCTGACCGACGGCATCAGCGTCGCGATCTCGCTGCGCGACGCCCGCGGAGGAGAGCTCTGGGCGGACCGGGCCGAGCTCGCCGACGGGCTGGTGCGGGACGCCCGGCTGGTGCTCGCGGCCAACCTCATCGAGTCCGCCACGGGCCGCCGCAAGGACGTGCGTCGAGCCCGCCTCGGCGGGACCCAGCACGTCGAGGCGTACAAGCGGGTCTGTCTGGCGAGGTACCCCGGCCTGCCCCCGCTCAAGCGGATGCAGGTCCTGGAGGAGGCGCTCCGCCTGGACACGGAGTACGCCGAGGCCCAGTTGCTGCTCGCCGACGCGCTCGAGGCCCACGGTCAGCGGGACCGCGCGCGAGAGATCCTCGCCGGCGTCGCCCGCTCCCATCCCCGCTTCTCGTGGGCGCGCCAGCGGTACGGGGTCGCCCTGCGGGTCGCCGGGTTCGACGAGGACGCGGTCGCCGAGGTGCAGGCCGCGCTGGACACCGACCCCGACGGCCTGACGTTGTTCCACGCGGGCCTGTTCGCCGAGGCGGGCGGGGATCCCCGCACCGCCATGACCCTGTACCAGCGAGCGGTCGAGCGCGGCTGCATCGAAGCGGTGCTGTGCGACAAGCTCGCCCGCCTGCAGGCCAACGCGGGCAAGCCGAAGGCGGCGATCCCGCTGTGGGAGCGGGCGCGGCGCCTCGACCCGAACCTGGAGCACCTGCTCGGCAACCTCGCCCTCGCCCACCACCACGCCGGCGGCGCGGTGGCGGCGGAGGCGCTGTTCGACGAGGCGATCGGCCGCGCGCCCGACGCGTTCAGCACCCACGCCCACCGCGCGGTCTGGCTGCAGGACCTGGGCAAGCACGTCGAGGCGATCGAGGCCTGCACGCGGGCGCTGTCGATCCGGTCCGACAGCCCGCTGACGCTCAACAACCGGGGGGTCAGCAAGCTGGCGATCGGCGATCGGAGCGGCGCCCGGCGGGACTTCGAGCAGGCGCTGGAGTTCAGCCCCGGCCCCGAGCTGGCGATCTACATCCGGGCCAACCTGGCCCGCATCGCCCGGGGGAACGCGCGGGTGGACGAGGCGTCCCGCATGCTCCGGCGCGGGGTCGAGCTGGTCCAGCACGAGCGCCCCCGGGAGGCGATCCCGCTGCTCCTCGAGGCGCTGGACCTGTACCCCGAGTCGGCGCCGGCGTGGCTGATGCTCGCGCTGGCGTACCGGGAGGAGCGGCTCTGGGAGCAATGCGCCGACGCGCTCGCGCAGGTGTTGCGGGTCGACGGCCGAAGCGCCTGGGCGCTGTCCGAGCGGGCGCTGGCGCTGCTCGCGCTGGGGCGCAACGACGAGGCGTTCGACCACGCGCGGCTGGCCACCCAGGTCGACCCGGACGAGGCGGGGTTCGTCTGCAACCTGGGCCTCGTGGAGCTCGAGCGGGGGCGATTCGAGGAGGCCGGAGCGGCCTTCGACCTGGCCCACGAGATCGACCCCGGGGACCCCGTGGTGGACCTCTGTCTCAAGGAGCTGAAGCGCCGCCGTCGCAAGGATCCGCGGTGGGGCCAGGAGGGGTTCGCCTCCTGAAGTCCCGTGCTAGCTTCCGGCATCTTGGCCCACCAACTCCCCGACACGATGACCGCGCTCGTGTACGACCGCGCCCAGGGGGCGTGGGAGGACACCCGGGGGCTCCGCAAGGTCCAGGTGCCGACGCCCCGGCTCGATCCGGAGAGCGATCCTCGCGACGAGGCCGCCGTCATCGTTCGGGTCAAGTACGCCGGGTTCTGCGGGAGTGACCGCGGGATCTGGTTCCGCAAGTCGTTCAAGCAGATGATCCACGGCTCCCTGGACGCGGAGGGCGGCGACGCGCGCGTCACCGGCCACGAGCTGCTGGGGGAGGTCGTGCAGGTCGGCCGCAAGGCGGCGATCAAGTACGGCTACCAGCCGGGCGAAGTCGTCTCGACCGAGAGCCACATCATCTGCGGCGCCTGCTACCAGTGCCGCGCCGGCGACACCCACGTGTGCGCCGAAGACAAGATCATCGGGATCTCCACCGACGGCTGCTTCGCCGAGTACCTCAAGCTGCCCGCCAAGTCGCTGTGGCACACCGACCTGGACCGCATCCGGCCGGAGGTGGCGGCCATCCAGGAGCCCTTCGGCAACGCGGTGCACGCTTGCAGCAAGGTCGATCTGCGCGGCAAGAGCGTCGCGATCCACGGCACCGGCACCATCGGCCTCTTCGCGGTGCTGATCGCCCGAGGCCTGGGCGCGGGCCGGATCATCGGCGTCGACCCCAACCCCAAGCACGCCGCCATGGCCCGCGCGCTGGGGGCGGACGTCGTCATCGAGCCGGCGATCAGCGACCTGGACCCGGTCAAGGCGAACCGGGCCGTGGTCTCCGGCATCCTCGAGGAGACCCGCGGGGTCGGCGCCGACGTGAGCCTGGAGATGAGCGGCTTCAACAACGCGCTCAACACCGCGATCGAGAGCACCCGCCGCGGCGGCGACGTGATCCTGTTCGGGATCCGGGACGGCCAGATGGTGCTCGACGACTTCAGCCGCCTCGTGATGAACGGCGTCGCGCTGCACTCGGTCGTCGGGCGGCAGATCTTCGAGACCTGGTACGTCACCCGGTCCCTGCTTCAGGACAAGACCAACCGCATCCAGGACCTGATCTGGGAGGTCATCCTGGGGGGCGGCGCCGAGACGGTCGTCGACATCCGCGACTGGGAGGCGGAAGCGTTCCAGCGGTCGATCACCGCGTGGCCCAAGGTCGTGATTCGCTTCGAAGAGGAGTAGCGCCATGTTCGGGAACAAGGCCCAGGAGGTCTACGGTCAGCAGTTGGCGGGCATCGCCGAGGCCGGCACCTGGAAGGACGAACGCGTGATCGTCACGCCCCAGCAGGCGGCGATCCGCGTCAGCTCGGGCGAAGAGGTCATCAACTTCTGCGCCAACAACTACCTGGGCCTGTCGGACGACCCGACGATCATCGACGCCGCCAAGCGCACGCTGGACGAGCGCGGCTGGGGCATGTCGTCGGTCCGCTTCATCTGCGGCACGCTCGACATCCACAAGGAGCTCGAGGGCAAGCTGTCCGCCTTCCTCGGCACCGACGACACGATCCTGTACTCGTCCTGCTTCGACGCCAACGGCGGCCTCTTCGAGACGCTGCTGGGGCCCGAGGACGCGGTGATCAGCGACTCCTTGAACCACGCGTCGATCATCGACGGGGTGCGGCTCTGCAAGGCGAAGCGGTACCGCTACGCCAACAGCGACATGGCCGACCTGCGGGGCAAGCTCGAAGAAGCCGCCGCCGCCGGCGCGCGCCTCAAGATGATCGCGACGGACGGCGTCTTCTCGATGGACGGCTACATCGCGAAGCTCGGCGAGATCTGCGACCTCGCGGACGAGTTCGACGCGATGGTGATGGTGGACGACAGCCACGCCGTCGGCTTCATGGGCAAGACGGGTCGGGGCACCCACGAGTACTGCGGGGTGATGGGCCGCGTCGACGTCATCACCGGCACCCTCGGCAAGGCGCTGGGCGGCGCCAGCGGCGGCTACACCGCCGGCCGCAAGGACATCGTCGCGATGCTCCGGCAGCGCAGCCGGCCGTACCTGTTCAGCAACACGGTCGCCCCGGCGGTGGTGGGCGCGGCCAACGCGACGCTGGACATGCTCAGCGGCAGCACCGAGCTGCGCGACCGGCTGGAGGCGAACACCCGCTCCTTCCGCGACAAGATGGGCTCGCTGGGGTTCGAGATCCTGCCCGGCGACCACCCGATCGTGCCGATCATGCTCGGGGACGCGCGGCTCGCCAGCGGCATGGCCGACGCCCTGCTCGGGCACGGCATCTACGTCATCGGGTTCAGCTTCCCGGTGGTGCCCCGGGGGGCGGCGCGCATCCGGGTGCAGCTGTCGGCGGCGCACACCGCCGAGCACATCGACCGGGCCGTCGCGGCGTTCGCGGCCGTCGGCCGGGAGCTGGGCGTGATCAGCTGATCGTCAGGTGAAGAGGGCCCAGATCCAGCCCCACACGAAGACGAACGCCACCAGGCCGACCATCAGGATGGCGACGCCCATCTCGGCCATCAGCCCGACGATCGCGCCGACGGCGGCGCCCATGCCGGCCTTCGTGGCGCCCTTGCCGTCGATCTGGACGTTCTCGCGCTCCTCCTCCGGGATCTTCTGCAGCCGGATGTAGCGGACCAGCAGCTCCACGCCGAGGGCGCCGATGAACGCGCCGATCAGCATGTTGAGCACGGGGATCGGGATCATCAGCCCCGCGAACATGCCGATCGTCGCCCCCGCGACCCCCCAGTTCGACGCGCCGGACTTCTTCGCTCCGGCGGCGGTGATGGCGTAGGAGATGCCCCAGGAGATCACGGTCAGCAGGCCGAGGAGCACCAGGACGAGGGGGCCGATGGGATCCCAGCCCGTCCAGATGCCGTGCACCAGGGCGCCGCCGAAGATGACGAGCGCGCCCGGCACCGCCGGCAAGGCGCTGCCGACCACGCCGACCAGGCAGCAGATCACCAGGATCAGGTGGGGGAGGGAGGCCAGGAGAACGTCGAGCACCGCTTGCATCTCATCTCTCCCTACGGCTTGTCGCCAGGATCCTTGCCGGACATACTCCGTCGAACCCGGAGGACTCGATCATGGCCGAGACGATCTTCTCCAAGATCATCCGCAAGGAGATCCCCGCCGACATCGTCTTCGAAGACGAAGAGTGTCTGGCCTTCAACGACATCAACCCCCAGGCGCCGACCCACGTCCTGGTCATCCCCAAGAAGCCGATCCGCGAGGTGGCGGAGATGGGGGACGAGGACGTGCCGCTGATCGGCCACCTGGTCAAGGTGGCGCGCGACATCGCGGCCCAGCGCGGGCTGCACGAGTCGGGATATCGACTGGTGGTCAACAGCGGCGCCGCCGCCGGTCAGACGGTCTGGCACCTGCACGTGCACCTGCTCGGTGGCCGCACCATGAGCTGGCCGCCCGGGTAGGCGGCCCCGGGGGCCCCTACGAGTGGCCCCACTTCGCCTTGTTCGCCTCGACCTGCTCGGGCGTCGGCTGCTCCTGCTCTTCCTCTTCCTGGACCTCGAAGTCGTCCTCGAAGTCTTCCATCTTGTAGTTGAGGTCCGTGTCCGCGGCGAAGACCTCCGGGACCTCGTCCTCGGGGAAGATCGCCTCCCAGGGGCAGGCCGGCTCGCAGGCGTTGCAGTCCACGCACTCACCCGGGTGGATGTAGAGCTGGTTGGGGAACATCTCCTTGTCGTCGCCCTCGTACCGGTAGATGCAGGAAACGGGGCAGACGGCGGTGCATGCGGTGTCGACGCAGTCACGGCACAGGCGGGTCACGACGTAGGTCATCTTCTATGGGCTCCTGAAGGGGGAGACGGAGGTTATCAGGGGGGAGGAAGGGCGGCTCAACGCCGGGAGAACAGCTCCTTGCCGATGATCAGCCGCTGGATCTGGGAGGTGCCCTCGTAGATCTGGAACACCTTGGCGTCGCGCATCAGCTTCTCGACCGGGTACTCGTGGCTGTAGCCGTAGCCGCCGAACACCTGCACGGCGTCCGTCGCGCACTTCATCGCGTTGTCCGCCGCGAACGCCTTGGCCATCGACGCGTAGTAGGTGTTCCGACGCCCCTGGTCGACCTCCCAGGCCGAGCGGTGCACGAGCAGGCGGGCCGCCTCGATGCCGATCGCCATGTCCGCGATCATGAAGCTGATCGCCTGGTGCATCGCGATGGGCTTGCCCATCGTCTTGCGCTCCAGCGCGTACTTCGCGCTCTCGTCCATGCACCGCTGGGCGACGCCGACCGAGCCGGCGGCGACGAGGGGGCGGGTCTTGTCGAATGCCTTCATGGCGATCTTGAAGCCGTAGCCGACGTCGCCGAGCCGGTTGGCGTCGGGCACCACGACGTCCTCGAACGTCAGCCCGCGCGTGTCCGACGCGCGCTGGCCCATGTTCCACTCCTTCTTCCCGACGGTGATGCCGGGGGAGTCGGCGTCCATGATGAAGCCGGTGAACGCCGAGCCGGCGCCCGCGTCGGGGTCGGTCTTGGCGAGCACGAAGTACCAGTTGGCGACGCCGCCGTTGGTGATCCACATCTTGTTGCCGTTGATCACCCACGAGTCGCCCTGGCGGACCGCGGTGGTCTTGGCGGCGGCGACGTCGCTGCCGGCGCCGGGCTCGGTGACCGCGTAGGCCGCGAACAGCGGCTCCTCCATCATCCGACCCAGGTACTTGCTCTTCTGAGCGTCGTTCCCGGCGACGATGACGGGCATCTCGGCCAGCGTGTTGGCCTCGATCGCGGTGCTGATCCCGGAGCACCCCCACGCGAGCTGCTCGGCGACGATGCAGCCGTCGAGGGTGCCGAGCCCGAGCCCGTCGTACGCCTCGGGGATGTGGGTGTTCATCAGGCCCGCCTCCCAGGCCTTCTTCAGCGTCGCCCGGGGGAACTCGCCGGTCTCGTCGTGGTGGGCCGCCGCGGGGGCGAGCTCGTTGCGGGCAAATTCGCGCGCCAGATCCTGGAACGCTTTCTGATCGTCAGAGAACTCGAAAGAAATCATGGCCGGCCTTCTACCACTTCGTCCCGGGGTGGGCGATGGCCGATGACCCCCATGAATGGTCCGGTCGCTTGACACCTCTTCGGGGGGAACCACGTTGAAGGAAGGCCGGGCGCCGAGGCTCCCGACCTGCGGTGGGAAGGAAAGGCTCCGATAGGGAAGAACGTGACATCGGTCGGAACGTAAGGACGACGTCGCGTGTCTTTCCTCTTAGAGGAAATGAAACAAGACAGCGCCTCGTCCGTACTGACAGGTGTTGGAAGGAGAGTGAAACATGGGACGTGAGAGGGACGACGCCCTTCGGCTGTACTACAGCCACGTCCAGGCCCACCCGGTGCTGACCGCAGAGCAGGAGGTCGATCTGTCGACCCGCTGGCTGCAGCACCAGGACAAGGCCGCAGCGGACAAGCTCGTGCTGTCGAACATGCGGGCGGTCATCAAGATCGCCAGCGAGTTCGCCAACCAGCACGTGCCCTTTGCGGACCTCGTCCAGGAGGGAACGATGGGCCTGCTTCGTGCCGTTGACCGGTACGACCCCGAGCGGGGGACCCGCTTTCTATCGTACGCCGCGTGGTGGATCCGGGCCTACATCCGGGACTACCTGCTGCGCACCCGCTCGCTGGTTCGCCTGGGAACCACGCAGCGCCAGCGCACGGTGTACAGCCGCCTCGGTCGGGCCAAGGCCCAGGCCGCCCGCGAGGGGCTGAGCGGAGAGGCTCGCATGGAGCGCCTGGTCGAGCTCATCGGCGTGGACCGCAAGACGGTCGAGAGCATGATGGGCCGCCTCGGCGGGTACGACGTCAGCCTGGACGCGCCGGTCAACGGCGACCCCGACGCCGCTCCGAAGAAGAACTTCATCCCCGGCAAGTCGCCAGACCCCGAGGTGGAGCTCGGCGAGAGCCAGCGCACCGAGCTGCACCGCAGCAGCCTGCTGCGCGCGGTCAACTCGCTGCCCGAGCGGGAGCAGCTGATCATCGAGCGTCGGCACCTGTCCGACGAGCGGTCGACGCTCCAGCAGGTCGGTGAGGAGCTCGGCATCAGCCGCGAGCGGGTCCGTCAGCTGGAGGTCCGCGCCATGCGCCGCATGCGCGACTTCCTGCACAACGAGGGGCTCAAGCAGGTCGCCTGACCCAACCTGAGAACTCGAGGGCCCCGGGGATTTCGTCCCCGGGGCCCTCGTCGTTCCGGAATCCTCGATGGGGTCGGCTCGTGCCAGTATTCGCCCGGTGAAGACCACCCGGGCCGCGCTGTTGCTCACCGACGTCGTCGACAGCACGCGGCTCGTGGAGTCGCTGGGCGACCGCCGCGGCGCCGAGCTGTGGGCCCGGCACGACTCCCTCGCCCGGGAGCTGCTGGAGCCTCACCACGGTCGCGAGATCGACAAGACGGACGGCTTCCTGCTCCTGTTCGAGCGGGCGGACGACGCGGTCCGCTACGCCCAGGGCTACCACCACGGCCTCGGGGAGCTCTCGGCCGAGATCGGCGTCTCCCTGGCCGCCCGCGCCGGGCTGCACGTCGGTGACGTCGTGCTCCGGGAGAACCCCGCGGACCAGGTCGCCCGGGGGGCCAAGCCGCTGGAGGTGGAGGGGATCGCCAAGCCGACCGCGGCGCGGGTCATGTCGGCCGCCCTGGCCGGTCAGACCCTGCTGTCCCGGGACGCCGCGGACGGCCTCTCCGAGGAGCTGTTGCGCGAGCTGAGGCTGCAGTCCCACGGGTTCTGGCGCTTGAAGGGGGTGGCCCGGCCGCTGGAGCTGCTCGAGTGCGGCGGCGCCGACGCGCCCTTCGTGCCGCCGGCCGACTCGAACAAGGTCTACCGGGTGGTCGCCGAGGGCGACGGCTGGGTCCCGGTCCGCGACCTGCCCGGCAACCTCGGCCCTGAGCCGGACGAGTTCGTCGGCCGGCCGGCGGAGCTGCAGGCGCTCGCGTCGGCGGTTCGGCCGGGCGCGCGGGTGACCCTGACCGGTCCCCCGGGGGTGGGCAAGTCGCGCCTCGCGGCCCGGTTCGCGCGGTGCTGGGCGGGGGACTTCCCGGCCGGCGCCTGGATCGTCGCGGTGCGGCGCGCGGCCGCGCCCGACGAGGTCGAGGCGGCGGTCGCCCGAACCGTCGGAGGCCCCCCCGCGGATGGGGCGCTCGTGGTGCTCGACGGGCTCGAGGACGGGGAGGTCCCGGCGTCGCTCGCGTCGGCGGCGGTGCTGACGACCCGGCGGTCGGCTCCCCGGGAGACCGGGGGGCGGGCGATCCCCCTCGGCCCGCTGACCCCCGAGGCCGGGGAGGCGCTCTACCTCGCCCGCCACGGCGCCGGAGATCCCCCCCACGTCGAGCGCCTGGTCGACGTGCTCGGCGGCTCGCCCGGAGCGATCGAGCGGGCGGCGAGGAACAGCCGGATCGCGTCGTCCGACGGGCCCTACCGCGGCCTCGCCAGCTTCCGGGCGGAGGACGCGGACCTCTTCTTCGGGCGCGACGCCGAGGCCCGCGGGCTGGCCGAGCGGATCCGCTCGTCGCCGCTCCTGACCGTGACGGGCGCCAGCGGCGCGGGCAAGACGTCGCTGCTCCAAGCGGGGGTGCGTCGCTTCCTCCCGGGACGCCCGATCCTGACCATGCGCCCCGGCACCGAGCCCGAGGGAGCGCTGGACCGCCTCCTCGCGGAGGCGCCGGACGACGGGCCCGTCGTGCTGGTCGTAGACCAGGCCGAGGAGCTGGTCACGATCGCCGATTTGGAGCTGCGGGAGCCGTTCGCCGAGCGCCTCGTCAAGCTCGCGGACGGGGGCCGCTTCACGGTCGTGCTGGCGATCCGGGGCGACTTCTTCGCCCGACTGGCCGAGCTGGCGCCGCTGCGCGGTCGCTACTCGGGCTCGGTCGAGGTCGTGGTCGCCCCGGGCTCGGCTGCGCTCCGGGAGATCCTCGTGCAGCCCCTGGCGCGGTTCGCCTGGCTGTACGAGGACGACGCGCTGGTGGAGGACATGGTCGCCGCGGTGGCGGACGAGCCGGCCGCGCTCGCCCTCATCCAGTTCTGCGCCAGCCGCCTGTGGGCGGACCGGGCGCCCGGCTCGGGGGTGCTGACGCGGTCGGCCTACGAGCGGGCGGGTGGGGTCGAAGGCGCCCTCGCGGGGCACGCCGACGAGATCCTGGCGAGCCTCACCCCGGCCCAGCGGCGGGAGGCCCGGCGCGTGCTGCTCCGCCTCATCACCGAGGACCGGACCCGGGACCCCCGCAGCCGCGCCGACCTGATCGAGTCGGCCGTCGACGGCGCGGTCGCCCAGGCGGTGCTCGATCGGCTGGTGCGGTCCCGCCTCCTGTCGAGCTTCGAGGCGGAGGACGGCGACGCCCAGGTCGAAATCGTGCACGAGGCGCTGATCCGACACTGGGAGCAGCTCGAGACCTGGCTGCAGGAGGACCAGGAGAGCCACCGGATGCACCGCTCGGTCGAAGCGGCCTCGGCGTCGTGGGAGCGGCGCGGTCACTCCGTCGACCTGCTGTGGCGGGGCGAGGTGCTAGCCGAGCTCCAGCGTTGGCGGGTCCGTACGGAGCCGCGGCTGACCCGGCGGGAAGACGCCTTCGTCCTGCAGAGCGAGCGGGCGGAGGCCCGCCGGGTGCGCCGTCGGTGGACGGCCGTGGCGGTCAGCTTCGTGCTGCTGCTGACCGCGGTGGTCGGCGCGCTGGTGCTCTGGCGTCGGGCCGAGGAGTCGGCGGTGGCGGCCGAGGCGTCCGCGGAGGCGGCGCGGCTGCAGCACCAGCTGGCGGTGGCCGACCGGGAGCGGATCCGCGGCAACGGGCTGGCCGCGCTGCGCCTGTCGCGGGACGTGCTGCAGCGGGATCCCGACTCGTCCGCGGCGCGCACGGTGCTCGCGGCGATGGTCGCGGCGGAGACGGCGACGCGGCGCATGGAGTCGACGACGTCGGACAGCTTCGCGCCCTGGAACCGGCAGATGGACCGGTTCGTGATCTACGAGCCGGAGCCCTGGATCCTCGATGGATCCGGCGCCCGCATCGCGGGGATCCGAGCGGACGCGACCAGCTGGCAGATCGCGGCGTGGAGCCCGACGGCGACTGGCTCGTCAGCCGCGACGAGGGTCGCGTCTGGCTGTGGACCCGGGACGGCGAGCCGGTGACGGACGTGCCCGGCGGCCGTCCGATGATCTGGCGGTCCGACTCGTCCGCGGTGCTCGTCGGAGCGCCCGAGGGGGATGGCTTCCTGTCGGTCGGCGTCGACGGCGTGGTGGAGCCGGTCCCTCGCGACGGGCGGCGGGTCCTCCGGGGGCCGATCGAGGGGCGGCTGTTGACGCGGGTCGGCGACGGCCCGGTCCGCCTCGAGGACGCGACCGGCGCGGTGTTGGCCACCGCTCCGGAGGGGGCGACCCCCTGCCCGAAGGGGGAAGCGGAGCTGTCCCCCGACGCCTCCCGGGTGGTGACGTTCGCCCGGGGCGGCTGCCGCGGTGGCGTCGTCGAGATCTGGGGTGAGGACGGCGTGCTGGCGACGCGCTCGACCGGGGGCGCGCCGGCGATCAAGACCCCCGAGTGGTCCCCCGACGGCGAGCGGCTCGCCATCGTGTACGGCGCGGGGATCCTCCTCCTGCTGGACCGGGATGGCGCGGTGGTGCCGACCCCCGAGGACCTGTGCGAGCGGGTCGACGCGGCCGCGTGGCGTCCCGACTCGCAGCGGCTCTCGGTCGCCTGCGAGTACTCCGACAAGGTGGTTCTGCTCGACCGGGACGGCGCGGTGGTCGGCGGCTGGGACACGAACCCGACCGGGGACCCCGACGCCGCCCGCGGGGTGCACCTGAGCGCGTGGAGCGCCGACGGAAGCCGGTTCGCGACCCTCGATCACAGCGGCAACGTGGGGCTCTGGCCCGCCGACGGGCCCGACGGGGCGTTCGCCGCCCCGGACACCACCAACTGCGAGTTCAGCCCGGACGGAGCGTCGGTGGTCTCGATGACCGAGAGGAACGAGCAGATCCTGTGGACGCGGGACGGCGAGCGGGTCGCGACCCTGTCGGACGTGGACCGGGCGAAGGGGACCGGCGCGTGGTCGTCCGACGGCGCCCGCTGGGCGGCGGTGGCCGCCGGCGACCTGCGGTTGGTGACCGCCGCCACGGGTCAGGAGTCGTCCCTGCCGGTCAGCGTCGGGACCGCGGAGTGGATCGCGTGGAGCCCCGACGACGCGCGGCTGGCGGTCGTCGGGACCGCCGGCGCGGTGCTGGTCGACGCCACCGACGGGGTGCTCCGCTCCCTGGAGGGGATCGAGGGAGGCGTGCAGACCCGGACCCCACCCAACGGCGCCTGGAGCCCGGACGGAGGGCGCCTGCTGGTCGCCCAGGACGAGGGCCTCGCCTGGCTGTTCGACGGCGACGGCGCGCTGCTCCTGGAGTTCGAGCGGGGGCGCAACGTGCACGTTCACTGGCACCCGTCGGGGGAGCGGTTCCAGGTCTCGGCGTCGCCCTGGGAGTCGCACGGCACCCTGTACGACCGCGACGGGACCGAGCTGAAGGAGACCGACGGGGTGGTGATCAGCCCCTGGTCCCCGGACGGGACGCAGTGGGTGGTCTCGCGAGGGAAGCGCGCCTGGCTGGTCACGGCCGCCGATGAGCAGGCGGTCGTCCCGATGGACCTCCGGGCCTGGTTCTGGTCCGCGGCGTGGACGACCCTCGGCAGCCGGATCGTGGTCCGTCAGATCGGGGCCCTGCACTCCCTGTGGGGCGCCGACGGCACCCTGGAGCTCGAGCTCGCGGGCGGGGACCCGACGGAGGTGTGCGTCGACCCGCGGGAGGAGTTCCTGCTCACGAACGGGCCGGCGGGGCTGACGCGGTGGCCGCTGGGTGACGAGCCCCTGATGTCGGCGGCGGACGGGCTGGCCCCGCAGGGGCTGCTGGAGCGGGATCGGCTGCTGCTCGAGTAGGCGACGGACCGACCGGATGCTATGCCCCGGTTCGTGTCGAACGAGCTCGCGATCGTGCGCCTCGGCGAGGTGCCCTATGACGAAGCGCACGGCCTGCAGCGGCGGATCCACGCCGCGCGGGTCGCCGACGAGGTCCCCGACGTGCTGCTCCTGCTGGAGCACCCGCCGACGATCACCCACAGCTTCACCGGCCGGGGCAAGCAGCACCTGCTGGCGTCCGACGAGCAGCTGACCGCCCGCGGGGTCGTCGTCCAGCCCACCGACCGCGGCGGCGACATCACCTTCCACGGCCCCGGCCAGCTGGTTGGCTACCCGATCGTTCGGCTGGAGCCGCGGGACCTGCACCGGTACCTCCGTCGCCTGGAGGGGGCGCTCATCGCCACGGCGGCCCGCTTCGGCGTCGCCACCCACCGGGTCGCTGGCCGAACCGGCACCTGGTTGCCCGACGGGAGCCGCAAGCTGGCCGCCATCGGCGTCAAGGCGGCCCGCTGGACGACGCTGCACGGGTTCGCGATCAACGTCTGCACGGACCTGTCCTTCTTCGACCTGATCGTGCCGTGCGGCATCGCCGACGCCGGGGTCACGAGCCTGCGGCGGGAGCTCGGCGACGACTGCCCGCCGATGGACGAGGTGCAGCAGGCCGCCGCCGAGGAGCTGGCGACCGCGCTGGAGCTCGTGCCGGCCGCGCCCGGCGACGCCCTCCTCGCGTTGCTGGACGACTAGACTCCGGCCGTGGAGATCCTGCGCACCGAGCGGCTGGTTCTGCGGACCTGGACGAAGGACGATCTGAAGACCGCGCAGCAGCTGTGGGGCGATCCTGCGGTGACCGCGCTGATCTCGGACGCACCCCTGACCCTCGAGGAGGCCGCCGACCTGCTCGATCAGCAGATCGCCGACCAGTCCGAGCACGGGGTCCAGTACTGGCTCTGCTCGGAGGTGGCGACCGGGGAGCCGGTCGGCGCCGTGGGGCTGCGCCCCTGCAACCACCTCGAGGCGCCGTTCGAGCTCGGCTTCCACCTCCTGGCCGACCAGCAGGGCCGCGGCTTCGCCTTCGAGGCCGCCTCGGCGGTGGTCCGGTACGGCCTCGACCACCTCGGAGCCGGCGCGCTGTTCGCCGGCCATCACCCCGACAACCACGCCTCGGCGCACCTGCTGGCCAGGCTCGGGTTCGAGCCGGCGGGGGAGCTCCGCTACCCGGGCACGGGGTTGATGCACCCGTCCTACGTGCTGCACGACGGGCGGCTGGACGCCGATCCCGGCTGGACCCCCCTCGAAGCCGCGCACCCCTACCTCGCGGGCGACCCCTTCGTCGGCCACCTCGGGCCGCGTCGACGGTTCCGGGTCCGCTGGTACGAGGACGCCGACGGGGTGATGGTCGGCAAGGCGTGGTTCGGTCCGGGCTGCGAGGGCCCCCCCGGGCACGTGCACGGCGGCGCGATCACCACGATCCTCGACCAGGCGATGGGGGGAGGGGTCTGGCGCTCAGGCCACCCGGCCCTCGCCGGCGGCCTCGAGGTGCGCTTCCGGTCGATGGCCCCGCTGGGCCTGCTCGCGCGCTGCCGGATGGTCATCGAGTCGATAGACGGGCGGAAGATCCGCGCCCGGGCGGAGCTGACCGACATGACCGACGGGCGCCTGATCGCCGAGGCGACCGGGCTGTTCGTCTCGATCGATCCTGCGACGGTCGGGGTCTGAACGCGTCATTGCGCCAACCGAGTTTGATGACCCGATAATCCGAAGGTCCCGGGGTCCGAGGTCCAGGAGCGACGAGGGAGCAAGGTCGCTCCCTTTCGACCGAGGAGCGACGCCGAGATCGGGCCCCGGGGGCGAGGAGATCGGGTCAGGTAACTCGGTTGGCGCAATCAGTCCGTCTTGAGCGTCGCCGTCAGCAGCTTCTTGACCAGGCCGGTCTCGTGGCTGCCGACGCGCCCCGTCTCGTCCATCGTGTCCTGGATGACGATGACCCAGGTGCCCTCGGACGTGCTGAGCCCGTAGAGCTGCTGGGTGATCCAGGCCGAGCCGACGAGGATCTTCAGCTCGACGCCCTGCTCCTTGCGCCCCTCCAGCGTCATCGTCACCTTGCTCCGGGTCACCGGCGCGCTGCCGAACTGCGCGGCGATCGACGTCGCCAGCTCGTCGCGCAGCTGGCCTGGCGTGAACGTCTTGTCCCCCTTCAGCAGCATCACGACGTTGTCGTTGCCGTCCAGCGTCCACAGCAGCGCCGACGGGTCGGAGCCGTCGAACTCCCAGTTGTGGGTCGTCGGGTAGCGGAAGCTCAGCCCGTACTGGTCGAACCCGCGGTCGGGGCCCAGGGACAGCCGCACGCGCACGTCGCGCCCGCCGACCTTCGCCGTGGTCGCCGAGCCGAGCGACACCGCGACCTCCTGCCCGTCGATCTCCAGCACGTACTCGGCGGGCGGCTCCTTGCCTTCCTGGCCGCTCCGTCCGGCGACGGCGGGGGCGGCGAGGGCGACGATCAGGGGCAGCGCGAACAGGACGTAGGCGGGACGAGGCATGTGGCTCTCCGTGGTGGACGCCCATGCTACCCGCCCATCGGACGCCGATGCGGGACAAGCGCGGACGAGACGCCTAAGCTTCGCCGCCATGTCGACCGAGGTTCGTCTGCCTGGGCTGGGCGAGAGCATTTTCGAGGGCACGATCGTCCACTGGCTGAAGAAGCCGGGGGACGTCGTGACCCGCGATGAGGGGCTCGCGCTCGTCTCGACCGACAAGATCGAGACCGAAGTGCCGTCGCCCGTCTCCGGGGTGCTGATCGAACACAGCGTGCCGGAGGGCGCGGTGGTCGAGGTCGGCGCGCTGATCTGCGTGCTCGACGCCCTCGGCCCGTCCGCGGAGCTCGAGGCGACCGAGGCGGACACGCCGGCCCCGATCCTGCTCACCGACGTCGCCGAGCCGGCCGTCGATCGCAGCGCCGTCACCGAGCCGCGACTGCAGGTCACCCCCGACGGCCGCAAGCTGTTCATCTCGCCGGTGGTCCGCCGCCTCGCGCGCGAGAGCAACGTCAACCTGTCCGCGGTGGTCGGCACCGGCTCCGGTGGCCGGGTGACCCGCGGGGACATCGAGGCCTACGTCGGCACCGGGTACGAGCGTCCGCTGCAGGGCTACGTCCCCGGGCAGCGCATCCCCCCCGGCGGGTTCGGGGTGCGCCTGCCGTTCGCGACCGAGACCCCGGGGAAGTTCGCCCCGGAGGTCTTCGAGGGCGACGACGTGCTCCCCCTGTCGCCCCTGGGCCAGGCGATGGCCGAGCACATGGCCTGGACCTGGTGGCGGGCGCCGCACGTCTCGACCGTGGTCGAGGTCGACATGAGCCGGCTGATCGCCCAGCGGGCCGGCCGCTCGCTCACGCTGCTGGTCGCCCACGTGCTCGCCCAGACGCTCCCGGACCACAAGTCCTTCAACGCGTCGCTGACCGACGACGGTCGCCGGATCCTGCACAAGCGGGTCAACCTCGGCGTCGCGGTCGCCCGCAAGTCGGGCGGCCTCGTCGTGCCGGTGCTGCACGACGCCGCCGGGATGACCGTCGAGCAGCTGGGCAGCGCCTGGAAGGACAAGGTCGCCCGAGCGCGGTCCGGCAAGCTGATCACCGACGACGTGCGCGGCGGCACGTTCTCGCTCACCAACGTCGGGAGCAACGGCAACCTGGCCTCGATGCCGCTGATCAACCAGCCCCAGGTCGCCATCGTCGCCATCGGGGCGGTGGTCAAGCGGGTCGTCGTGGTCACCGACGGGAGCGGCGCCGACGCGATGGCCATCCGGCCGATGATGTACGTCACCCTCACGTACGACCACCGCGCCAACGACGGCGCCGCCTCCGGCCGGTTCCTGCGCGACCTGCGGGAGCGCCTCGAGCGCGGCCTCCCCGGCTGAGCGCCGTGAGCCGCTTCGCGGACGTGCTGCTGACCTGCTTCGGGCCGTTCGGGGACGTGGAGGTCAACCCCACCCAGGAGGTCACTCTGCTCGCCACCCGGACCCTGGGGTGCCGGCGGCTCAGCCTGCCGACCTCGCTCACGGCCGCCCCCGAGGCCCTCGCGGTGGGGCTGGACCCGGCGCCGGTCGCGGTCGTGGCGACCGGCCTCGCGGCGACCCGGTCGGAGGTCTCGGTCGAGCGCGTGGCCCTCAACGTCGCCGACTTCGGCATCCCCGACGTCGACGGCGCCCAGCCGAGAGGCGGACCGCTGGCCGAGGGCGCTCCCGACGCTCTGCTCGCCGCGGACGTCGACCTGCCCGGCCTCGTCGCGGCCCTGCAGCAGGCCGGGCCGGCGGCTCACGTCAGCAACACCGCGGGCACCTACGTCTGCAACGCGCTGTACTTCCACCTGCTCCGCTGGGCGCGCCCCCGCGGCGTGCCGGCGGTGTTCGTGCACCTCCCTCCCCCCGAGCGGCTGCCGATCGAGGAACAGGTCGCCGCGGTCGTCGCCGCGGTACAGTTCGTGGCGGCCGGCGCCGCCGGCCATCGATCGGAGGACGCGTGACCGCAGGTCGCACCCCGGTGCTGCTGCTGACGCTGCTCGCGCTCACCGCGTGTGAGCCGCCGACCCCCCGCGCCAAGGTCCAGAAGCCGTTCCCCGACGTGGAGGAGGCCACCGCCGCGGCGGAGCCGACGCCGGAGGTGCGCGGCGACCGGCCCGCGACCCGTGACTCCCTCGTCGCCTCGGTCCCCGCGTCCGTCGAGGAGATCGAGGCCCGCCACCGCGCGCTGGTCGCCCGGTTGGCGGAGGTCGAGCTGGCGATCATCGCCCTGGAGGAGGAGCTGAAGCTCGCCACCGAGCCCGACCATCACGCCCAGCTCCAGGACCGGGCGGACGAGCTGCGGGCGTCCGCCCGGGCGCTGGCGGCCGAGGCGCGGGACCTCCGGGTCGCCGCCGACGAGCTGCGCGACACGAGCACCCTGCTCAAGGCCCTCGGCGGCGCCGACACCGAGCCGTGAGCGCCTCGGTCACGGTCACGTGGTTCGGCTGGGGCACGTTCCGGGTCCGCTGCGGCGACCTCGTCGTGGTCGTCGACCCCTACATGACCCCGCTGTGGGGGGCGCCGTGCGCCCGCCCGGACGACTGCCTCGGCGACGTCGTGCTGCTGACTCACGGCCATCACGAGCACGTGCGGGACGCCCACCGGGTCGCCCAGCGCACCGCGGCTCCCCTCGTGGCGCCCCCGCAGGTGGTCGACTACCTCGTCCACCGCCGCGGCGTATCCCGCTCACGGCTCCGGGTCATCCAGCCTGACGAGACCGTGAGCGTGCCCGGCGTGAGCGTGACGGCGCGAGGCTTCCCCCACCTCCCCAAGAACGATCCCGCCGGCAAGGTGAGGATGCTCCGGCGCGGGGGTGCGCTCGGCGGCGCCATGCGGCAGCTCCCCCAGACGGCCCGCTCCTGGTTCGCGATCCGTCATCAGCCGGAGGGAGGGCCCTACCTCGCCTACGACCTGGTGTTCGACGACGGGCCGAGGCTGTTCCTGGCGTGTGAGGCGTTCACGTCGTTGCTCGACACCGCCGTCGCGGCGGCGTGGGGGCGCGGGGATCGACCGGTCGACCTGGTCGTGGTGGGGGTCGAGACCGGGCAGGAGGAGGCGGCCGCGGCGTGCGCCCGCGCGCTCGGTCCCCGGCAGGTGGTCGGCGCGGCGGTGCACGCGCCGTTCGAGCGGTTCTACGGCAAGCCGACCGTGAGCCCGGGCCGCTTCGCGCTCCCGATGATGGAGCCCGGTCAGTCGGTCACGGTGTCCACGTAGTCAGGCCCGCGTCCGGCCCCAGCACCTCCACCTGGACCCGGCGGATGCCCTTGAGGGGCTCGGTCGCGGCGCCGCTGCCGACCCGCAACCGCGTGCTGATCGTCCACTCGCCCGGCGTCGGCTTGAACGCGACCTTCGTGCGCTGGGGGGCGACCCGGTAGAAGCCGGTCGAGAGCGCCTCGCCGGCGACGTCGCTGGTCATCTGGCCGGTCGGCTCGCCGGCCCTCACGACCTCGCGGTACTCGGTCAGGGGGACCACGATGTTGTCGCTCACGGTTTGACCGTCAGGGCCGGTTACCGTGACATCGATCAAGGTCCGGTACAGCACCGACTTGCCCGTCCAGCCCATCATCCGTGCGGGATCGAGCTCCACGCCGACCCGCAGCGCGTGAGTGGAGGACGGGCCGGCCGCGGACGCGGTCCAAGTGAGGACCTCCTCGTTCTTGCCCTGGGGCGTCTGCTCGAGGGTCGTGAGCACGGAACTTGGACCACATCCAGCGATCAGCAACAGCGCGCAGGCCGTGAGTAGGCTCTTGACAGCGATCCGGCCGCCGCCTACGGTCAGCGTGAGTTGCTTCGAAGGTGCAACCATCTCACACGAGCGATTGCTGATGGGTGTTTTGACCAACTACGTGTACTCCTCGTTCAGCGACGGAATCCTGCCCTACCTCCGCGAACCGGTGGAGGAGGTCTTCGACGGAGTGGTGCAGCACAAGGGGCTGCCCACCCGCCAGGACTTCCGGGATCTGCGCAACCGCGTCGACATGCTGGACTACCACACCCGGGAAGCCACCCGAACGCTGCATGAGCTCCGGACCCGCCTCAAGAAGGCGGTCGACGGGCTCGCTGAAGAAGGAAAGTGAGGAACGTGTCATGAGCGGACTGCTGGGCTTCGTCGTTGGAGGGATGGCCGAGCGCCTCATCCCGGTGCTGCAGACCCCCGTCGAGGACATCATCTACGAGGTCCTCGATCAGAAGGGCCTGCCCACCCGCAGCGAGGTGCGCGACCTGCGCAACAAGCTGGACCGTTTGGAAAAGACCATCGCGGACCTCGGAGGTTCCCTCGAGTCGCTGAAGGTCGACGTCGACAAGGCGGTCGACGCCGCCGACGCGGCCCGGGACGCCGCCGCGAGCAAGCCCAAGGCGAAGGCCAAGGCGGCGCCGAAGGCGAAGGCCGACAAGAAGAAGCCCGGCAAGAAGGCGAAGTCGGCCGCCGCCCCGAAGGTCTGCCGCCTCGACGACTGCGACTCGGTGGTCCGGGCCAAGGGCTTCTGCGGCAAGCACTACCAGAAGTTCAAGCGCTCCACGCTCGAGGGCTACGTCGGCTCCGAAGGCGCCACTCTCCACGAGAACGTGAAGTACCTGGTCTCCAAGGACCACGTCGGCGAGCTCGTCGAGACCCGCTACGAGGGTGACGAGGTGATCTTCCTGCTGCCCGAGTCGGGCGGCAAGACGCTCCGCCTCAAGGTCAACGACGTTCGGATCGACTGACCCGGAGCAGCCCCAGCAGCGCGACCAGGCCCAGCCAGGCCAGGGGGGCGCTGCGCCCCGCCATCGATGAGCTGCAGCTGCTGCAGCCGGCCCCGTCATCGTCGTCGGCCGCGTCGTCGTCGTCGTCCCCGGCCGGCGGCTCCTCGTACCAGGTGCGCCCGTCCACGGTGATCTCCGCCTGGGCGAAGAAGCCGCCGAGGCTGCCGTCCACGCGGGTCGCGAGCGAGAAGTAGTAGGTCGCCCCGACCTCCAGCGGATACTCGTCGCTGTCGAGCTCGAAGTTGATCTCGAACTCGCCCCCCTCACCCTCGATGACGTAGTCGTAGGTCTCCGGGAAGGGCACGTCGATGTTGCCGAAGGGGGTCTCGATCGGCTGCACGTCGTGGAACACGTGCTCGCCGCGGCGGACGAACAGGACCCAGTGCAGGTTGTGGTCGCTCGACAGCCAGTTCTTGACCCGGAACCGGATGCGGGTGGTGCCCTCCGGGGCGTCCAGGCTGAACTGGTTGCCGGCCGGGATCCACGCCTCCGGGAAGATGCCGACGCCGACCATCAGCTGCTGGGGCTCCTGGTCCTCGTCGATGCGGATGACGCGCCCGCACGGGACCAGGCCCGACGCCTCCAGGTGGCCTGCGATCGCGTCGTGCTGGTCGGCGGTCAGCATGCCGGCCGCGAGCATGTCGTCCGCGACGTCCCAGAGCGCGTCGCTGGCGTCCTCCCAGTTTGCGTTGACCGGGAAGGCGGCGACCGAGCCGTAGATGTAGTCGCCGACCAGGTCGGCGTCGAGGAGCGGGTCCTCGAGCAGGTTCCAGCCGAACGCGCCGAACACCTCGCCGTCGCGGTGTGACTCGCCGTACAGGTCGGTGGGGCAATGACGGTCCGCCTCCAGGTTGCGGATGGAGCCCTGCAGCCCCAGCCCGAAGCCGTTGGCGGCGTACTCGCCGAGCTCGGGGTCGCCCGTCAGGACCAGGGTGAAGAGGTCGGCGGTGCCCTCGTTGAGGCCGCCGGTGGCCCACTCGGTGCCGAACTCGTCGGCGCCGATGAAGCCGGTCTGACCGGCGATGCGGCCGAACACCGAGTGACCGAACTCGTGATAGATGACGTCGGCGTCGTAGGAGAAGTCGACCCCGTTGCCGGCGGTGCCGAACGCGACCTCGCCCTGGCCGTCTCCGTCGATGTCCCCGAAGAACGCGTTGTCGTAGTCGAAGTTGACCACGCCCTCGATCGGCAGCGGGTGGTCGAACCCGTGGCGATCCCAGAACCACTGGGAGACGAGGTCGAGGTGGTAGTACATCTGCACCTCGGCGAACGGGTCGTCGTGGCTGCCGGGGTCGGGGTCGTACAGGTAGTCGCCGTCGGCGTCTTCCAGGGCGAGGCGGGTCTTCCCGTCGCACTCGTCGCCGTCGTAGTTGCTGCACGTGTTGACGAAGGCCCAGTCGCCCTCCATGCCGGTCGCGGTGGGATCCAGCCGGAGCAGCTCCGCCTCCTCGAGCTCCGAGACATCGGGGTTGGTCGGGTAGATGTTGCCCCGGGCGGTGTGCAGCGTCGGCGTGGGCAGGCCGAGGGCGTGGCCGTCCTGGGCGTCGACGAGCACCTCCCAGGAGCCGATCGGGTCCGCGGAGCTGACCGCGACCCACCAGACGAGGGTCGCCCGATCCCCATCGTCCAGGAGCACGCGGAGCTCGGCGCGGGGCGTCCAGAGCTGGCCGGTCGCGCCGTACATCGCCACCGTCAACTCCCGGGCGAGGCGCACGGCGTCGCCGGGGGAGAAGGTCGGCGTCGGGTCGAGCTCGATGGTCTGCGGCAGCGCCCCCTTCGTGCGAACGACGGAGCCGTCGAGCGAGCTGCTCACCACGATCTGGCGCCCGTGGATGGGCAGGCTCCCTGCCCGGGCGGCGATCTTGGAGTGGGTTCCCCCGACCCAGGCCACGTCCGTTGCGGGCTCGGGTTGAACGACGAGGGAGATCACGGCGGCGAGGACGACGGCGAGGTGCATGGTGCTCCACGTGTTTGACTCGGGGGCCCCCGATGGGGGACGATCGGTGTCCGATGCCTGCCGGCGTAACCCAGTTCCTGACCACGGTCAACGGCTTCAGCGCCATCGCGTCCGAGAACCTCGACGCGATCGCGGACCAGATCGAGCCGAAAACCTACAAGCCGGGCGAGTTCCTGATCCGCCGAGGGGACGCCGGCGACACCATGCTCGTCATCCGCACCGGCCGGGTTCGGGTGCCGCTCGTCGACCCGGCCTCGGGCAAGACCAAGATGGTCGTGCACCTCGGCCCCGGCGACCTCGTGGGGGAGATGGCGCTGCTCACCGGTGAGCGCCGCACCGCCGACGTCATCGCCGAGACCGACGTCAAGGCGCTGGTGATCGCGGCCGGCACGCTGCACCCCCTGCTGCGGGACCACCCGCCCCTCGCGCGGTTCCTGACGGAGATCCTCGGCAAGCGGCTCGAAGAGGGCGGCGGCATCGAGAAGGTCGGCAAGTACCGCCTGCTCGGCAAGCTCGGCGAGGGCGCCACCGCCAAGGTCTACCAGGCGCTGCACCCGGGCCTGAACCGCGTCGTCGCGGTCAAGATGCTCAGCCACGCGCTGGTCTACGACAAGAACTTCCGCGAGCGCTTCCTGCAGGAGGCCTGCACCATCGCCGGGCTGACGCACCCCAACATCGTCCAGATCTTCGACACGGAGGAGGCCTACGCGACCTACTTCATCGTCATGGAGAAGGTCTCGGGCACGGACCTGGCGAAGATGCTCAAGGTCCGCAAGATCCTCGGCCCGACCGAGGCGGTCGACATCATCACCCAGATGGCCACCGCGCTCGAGTACGCGCACGACCAGGGGATCGTGCACCGCGACGTCAAGCCGGCCAACTGCGCCGTCGACCGCGAGGGCCAGGTCAAGCTGATGGACTTCGGCATCGCCCGCCGCATCCAGAAGAACCCCGCCCAGAAGCGCGCCAAGATGGTCGAGGGCACGCCCCGCTACCTGGCCCCGGAGGCCGCCGTCGGCAAGCCGGTGGACGGCCGGGCGGACATCTACTCGCTCGGCATCATGGCGTTCGAGATGGTCACCGGCCGGGTGCCCTTCTACAGCGACACGATCCGCGAGCTGCTGCAGATGCACGTGCGGAACAAGCCGCCGGAGATCGCCCGGATCCGATCTGGACTGCCCGAAGGCCTGGTGGAGTTCATCAACGGCGCGCTCATCAAGCGGCCCGACGAGCGGCTCACCGATTGGTCGACCATCCGTCGCCTCCTGTCGGGTCCGGCGACGGGCGCTGACGTGCGCAGCGCCGCCGGCGTCAAGGAGCACGACATGGTGTCCGTGCGCTACCCGGCGACCGCCTCCAAGCAGGTCGGCGCGGCGGTCGAAGGCATGCTGCGGCGGCTGTCGAAGATCGACGGCGTCGAGGTGAGCCACGGCCGGATGGTGTCGGTCAGCTCGACCGACGACTCGCCGTCGCTCGCCCCCAAGTCGGTGGACTCAGCCACCCGCTGAGACGACCCCGGGCTGCTCTCCCTCGGGCCCTGCGATGTGAAGCGTCTGGGTGGGGAACGCGAACTCGACGCCGATCCGCCGCGCCAGTCGCACCCACTCGGCCATCAGCTCCTGGCGCCCCTGCAGCTCCTCCGTCCAGGTCGCCACCTCGAAGAAGGCGTAGACCAACACGTCGAGGGAGCTGGGCCCCATCGAGTTCCAGTGCACCTCGAAGGTGTCCTTGCGGGTGCGCGGGTTGGCCTCGATCGAGGCCCGCACCCCGGCGACGAACTCCTCCATCTGCTCCGGCGTGGTGTCGTAGGTCAGGGCCAGGACCGTCTTGAACCGGCGGTACTGGCGCTGCCCCATGTTGTCGATGGTGGCGTTGGCGACCGTCTGGTTGGGGAGGCTGACGAGCGAGTTGTAGAACGTGCGCACCCGGGTCGAACGGAAGCCCACCTGCTCGACGCTCCCCTCGACTCCTCCGATGACGACCCAGTCGCCGATCTGGAACGGGCGGTCGGTGAAGATGGTGAGCGAGCCGAAGACGTTGGCGAGGGTGTCCTTTGCGGCCAGCGCGAAGGCCAGGCCGCCGAGCCCCAGGCCGGCGAGGAGCGAGCCGACGTCGACGTCGAGGTTCTGCAGGACGAACAGGCTGCCGATCAGCCACACCAGGACCTCCGCGGTGCGTCGCAGCAGCGGGATGACCTGGTCGTCCATCTTCGTCTCGGTGCCGGCCGCGACGCGCTTCCAGGCGTCGAACAGCAGGTCCACGATGGCCAGGCCGATCAGCACCGCGGCGACGGACGCGAGCACCTTGAGCACGATGAACAGGAACTGGTTGAAGCGGACCGGGAGCCCGATGTTGGGCAGGAGCAGCGACGCGGCGCCGGCCGCCACGAGCAGCCCCGCGCGGCGGGTCACCGCCTTCTCGAAGTCGCTGTCCCAGTCTTCGAAGAACTTGCGGATCGCCTTGCGCTGGATGCCCACCAGCAGCAGCTCCGCGAGGCGCCCCAGCACCACCGAGCCGAAGATCAGGAGGACGAGGGCGAGCCACTGCCAGATCTTCACCCCGAGCACGGTCCCCCGCATCGGCTCGGGCAGCTGCTGGGCGATGCGCTGCAGCGGGATCCGATAGGTGCTCCGGAACAGCCCGTCCGTCGCCGCCACGGTGGCGGCGGAGACCCGCCACTGGCCGTCGGCGCGCTCCACGTACAGCTCCGGGAGCGCCGAGAAGAGCTGGTACCGGGACTGACCGCTGTCCTCGTCCTCGTACTCCGCGTCCGCCGGGATGTCCTCGTAGACGATGAACCGGCCCTGGCCGTCGAGCACCGCGAGGAGCTCGCGGGCGACCCGGTGGCGGGCCTCCAGCCCTTCGGGGCCGCGGCTCCAGTCGAAGCACAGGATCGACAGCGACGGCCGCAGGTTGTTGGTCTGCAGGTTGTCGACCCAGGTCTGGACGGCGCGTCGCGGCGTCGCGCAGAGGGTCTCGGCGTCCTCCTCGGCTGCAGCGGGCGGGGGCCCCAGCGTCACGGCCAGGAGGAAGGTAGCGATGAGAAGAGCGGGGCGTCGCATGGCGCGGACCGTATCGGGGGGAGTGCCGGGTGACAACCCGCGCGGCATCGTGTACGTACGCGCGGTGATCAAGTCGACCGGCCTCCTGCTGGCTGCCGCAGACGTCTCTCCGGACGATGTCGCCGCCGCGCTCAACGACCAGGGTGGTCCCTCGTGGGACCGCACCGTGTTCCGCCTGCTGTCGGGTGTGGACGTCGGCACGCTCGCCGCAGGCAAGCCGAAGGCCGGGGCGGGCACCGCCGTCTCCCTCGCCTCGTCGGGCTGGTGGCTGCGCATGCTCGACGACGTTGCCCAGCGGCTCGCCGAGCGGTCCGGCCAGCCGGTGCTCGCGGTGTTCGAGTCGCCCGGCGCGGTGGTGTCCGGCTGGCACCTCGCCCGACCCGGCGCGGAGCCGGTACGGGTCGTCGAGGCGGGGCGGGTGGACGCCTGGCGCGGCGGCGTCGCCGCGCTGACCGGCGCCGACCCCGGGGACGTCGCGCACGCTCGGGACATCGCGACCGTCGTGCACGGCGAGGACCCCAAGGGGGCCCACCTGCCGGGGCTGTTCAACCTCACGCTCCGCAAGGAGCACCACGACGAGTGGCTCGCGCTGCTGGACGTTCGGGGCGAGGCGCTGGTCGCCGGCCTCGACTGGCGCCCGTCGGACCGCCCCCCGGTGTTCGAGACCGAAGCGCCGGTGCGCATGCGTTCGGTGGTCCTGCAGACGCCGGTTCGGCTGCCCGGCCCCCCCCGCTGGGCCCGCGCCACCCGGGCGGTCGCCATCCGCGCGGCCGAAGCGGCGATGCGCGAGGACGGCTGGGTCTGCCTCGTGCCGACCCTGGGCGGCGAGCCCGCCGTGTACGGCACCGCCGTGCAGATGCTCCAGGTCGCCCCGCTCGGCGACGGCTCGGCGATGGGCGTGCTGCACCCCCGGTTCGCGGTCCGCGTCGGCGTGATCCGGGAGGGGTACGCCACGGTCGACGTCCTCGACCCCGGTTCATCGACCTCGGACGAGCTCCACGACCAGCTGGACCTGCTGCTGGATCGGCTGCGCGGCGCCCGGCTGGAGGTCGGCGTGTCCGAGAAGGCGCTGCGCACCTCCCCGGATCCGGCCGCGCTCCTCGCCTGGCAGCTCAAGGTCGACGGCGAGCGCGGTCAGAGCTACCTCGCCGCGCGGTCGCCCGCGGACCGGCTCGAGGTGCTCTGCGACGCCCTGGTCAGCTGAACCGCCAAGGAGGAAGGGCGCGCCAGGCGCCTTTCCAGCACCCGACGCGCCCTGGTTCCCCCCCGTGTTCCCCCCGGTGGCCCCCCATGGAGGCGACCCGCCCCCCACGAGTCCTGCTCGCGGTCGTTCAGACCGCCCGTTCCCACGAGGTGTGGATGCCGCCCGGCGCGTTGATGTCGCGGTGCCGGTCGGTCAGGTCATCGAGCTCCTCCGGCTCCAGGGCGCCCTGCTCGACGAGCAGCGAGCCGAGCCGGGGGCGCGTGCGCCGCTGGCGGCTGAGGAGGGTGTCGACCTCGGTGGGCTGCAGCAAGCCCATCTCGCAGGCCATGTCGCCGAACCGCTTCCAGGCGCGGCGATGGGTCTGGGAGCGAAGCACGCGGTGGACCTCGGACGAGCTGAGGAGGCCCGAGTGCATCGCCAGCAGCCCCAGGGGGATCTGCCGTCGCCGTTGTTCAGCCAGGGCCAGCCCAAGCTCGTCGCCGCTGACCCGGCCTTCTGCAATCAGGAACTCTCCGAAGCGCATCGGTCCTCCGTCAGTGAATGGAAGGAGGACTGGACCCGACCTTTCAAAAAAACGGGCGAACATGCGACTACACTGCAGTCCACGTGGAGAACGCGAAGCTGTTCTGCCCCCTGCACGGGGACTACGTCGCGGAAGGAGACACGACGCGGTGCCCCGCCTGTGCGGAGGACCCGGTCGCGTCCAGTGCCTCGCTCCGTCAGGTCCGCGTCGTGCGGGAGGCCGACCTCGCCCCCGACGACGAAGCGACCGACCAGCTCACCCCCATGGCGGACGAGTTCCCCTGCCCGGTCTGTGGCCAGGTCACCGTGGCGGCCAACTTCCGCACCGAGTCGGTGGGGGAGGTCTGGACCGGTAACGCCGCGGTGTGGGCCGAGGAGGGGGTCTGCCCCGACTGCTACCGAGACGTGCTGGCCCCGCAGATCCGCGAGTGGTCGGACGCCGAGTGGCTGGTCCATCACTACGAGGGGTGGCGCGGCACCGTCGAGACGGTGAAGAACATCTTCGTCTACGAGGAGAGCGTGCAGGAGGGCTGGCTGCCGGAGGACGACCGCCACCGGGTGCTCGACGTCGAGCGCACGCTGTCCTCGCGCCGCGAGCACCTCGCCCGGTGCCAGCTCACCATGCGCGACCTGCAGGCGCGCTATCGGGCCGACATGACGCCGCCGCCCTTCCAGATGACGCTCGCGTCGGCGAGCGAGGCGGTCTCCCCCAAGGCGGTCGCCGAGCTCCAGGCGCGGCGCGAGCAGGACATCCAGGCGGAGATGCGGCGTCGCCACGACTCCGTGGTCGCCCGGGCGCCCATCGCCAGCGGCGACTTCCCGACGCGGGTCGACACGCGGGGCGAGTCCTTCCCGGCCTACGACGACCGGCGGGACGGCTGGGTGCTCCCGGTGGCCCTGCTGGCGGTCGCCGCGCTCATCGTCGCCGCGGTGCTGTGGTGGGTCGGGACCCGCGGAGGGGCCTGACCGGGGCGACCGGAGCGACCGGTCAGGGGCACGCGCCCCACTGGCCGCGTCCCGCCTGTCGCGCGTCCGCCTCGGCGTCTTCGAACCGATCCCGGTAGGTGTCGTTGGCCGCGAAGATGAACGCTTCGGCGTGTCCCTCCTCCACCAGGGAGAGGTTGAGCCAGTCGTCCTCGGTGGGCGCCTCGCCGACGAAGATGTGGCAGAGCATGCGACCGAACCCGTCGCGGAGCTCGCCGTCCCAGGTCAGCCACACGACCTGCCCGGAGGGCAGCTGATCCCGGGTGCGATCCTCCGCCTCGTTCGCCCAGCACTCGGCCTGGCCGGAGCCGTCGTTCGTCTCCGGGGTGTCGATGTTCAGGAAGCGGATCGACTCGTCGAAGCCGTCGTCCAGCCGCATCTCGGCCGTGTCGCCGTCGTAGACCCACAGGACGCTGGCCCGGGTCGGCCCCTGAGGCGCGTCGTCGCCGGCGGGGAGGTCGTCGGGCGAGAAGTCGACCGCGTCGTCGTCGTCCGCCGGCGGGGGACCGCAGGCAGCGGTGACCGCCAGGGCGAGCACGAGGATCGCCGCTCGCGTCACTGGGGTCCGAGCTGGGGGAGGCCGTTGTCCGCGATCCACTGGTCGAGCCCCTTGCCGGCCATGCCCTGGATCTTGTTCCGGATCATCGGAGTCCAGCCGAGCAGGACGCCGGTGGGTCCGAGCGCCATGCGCGTCCATCGCCACAGGTCGAACGAGTCGGTGTGCTCGACGATCAGCCCGTCCTTCAGGACGAAGCGGGCGTCGATGATGTTGTGCACCGCCCGGCCCGTCCGGAACGTGTACCAGGCCTGCCACCGGCCGGCGTCGTCCCCGCTCGCCTCGAACTCGACCCGCAGGTCCTTGCCGTTGGCGCACAGCATCTGCCACATCGCCCCCGCCCGGCCGCCCTGCAGGTCCGGGAAGACCGGGTCGCTGAAGCGCACGTCGGGGTGGTAGCAGGCGCACATGCCGTCCGCGTCGCGCTCCGAGAAGGCGGCGTAGAAGCGCTCGATGGTGCTCACGGTCAGTCCGCCTCCAGGTCGACGTGGGCCAGGTCGGGGACCGCGGCGGCCGCGACCTCTTCGATCTGATCGATGGCGTCGCCCACCGCCTCGACCATCTCGTCGCCGAAGTCTTCGAGCACGCGGCCCAGCGCGTCGGGCCCGTCGATGGTGTCGTGCAGCGCGACCAGGTCCATCGTGGCCAGCTTCTGACGGGCGATCTCCCGGCCGTCGAAGTCCACCTCCGCCTTGAACCGGATCTTGCCGCTGCCGAGCACCACCGCCTTGACGTCGTGCACGTGGTCGACCTCGGGCTGGGCCGCCACGATGCTGGCGAGGTGGTGGACCAGGTCGGGGCTGGGCGCCTCACCCAGGAGCAGCTCGCGGTTGCGGTTGACCAGCAGGATCGCGACCAGGCCCAGCATCAGCCCGATGATGATCGAGCCGATCGCGTCCCAGACCGGCGCGTCGAACGCGAGCGTCAGCCCGACGCAGATCGCGGCGACGACCACGCCGAGGACTGCGACCGAGTCCTCCAGGAGCACGGCCGCGGCCATCGGATCGCTCGACTCGCTGACGTACTTGAGCAGGGGCACGTCCCCCGCCTCCTTCTTGATCGCCTTGATCGCCAGCAGCAGCGCAGCGCCTTCGATCACGAAGGCGAACACCAGGACGCCGGCGAGGATCGGCAGCTGTTCGGGGGTGAACGACTCGTGGGGGTGCAGCAGCGTGCTGACGCCGTGATAGACGGTCACGCCGCAGCCCAGGAAGAAGATGCCGACGGCGGAGATGAGGGCCCAGATGAACCGGGCCCGGCTGTAGCCGTAGGGGTGCTCTGGGCTCGGGTCCTTGCGGCTGCGCTTGATCCCGAGCGCGAGGAGCGCCTGGTTGCCGACGTCTGCCAGGGAGTGGATGCCTTCGCTGAGCATCGCGGCCGATCCCGTCACCGCGAACGCCCCGAACTTGGCCACCATCACCAGGGAGTTGGCGATGATGGCGATGTAGACCGCTTTGTCCGAGCCTCCTGCCATGAGCGGAGGTATCTCAGATGCCGTCGGCGGCGTCTACCTCGACGGGTCGAGTTCTGTCGGGACCGGGCGCGGCTTGCTCCGGACCTTGACCGGGATGACGGCGCGGGTCTTCTGCACCCGGGCCGTCACCTTGAGCCGTCCCGCCTCCGAGATCTGGAGCGTGACCTGCACGAGCCGGACGTTCATCTTGCTGCGGTCGATGGGCCCCAGCACGGCGTCGAACAGCGGCTCCATCTCCGTCCCGTCGGTGTGGAACGACAACGGCACCGTCGGCCCCGCGCTGGCGGACACCCGGATCACCCGCTTGCAGGTCGCCGGGAGCGGCGAGCCGGAGGGCAGCCACACCAGGAGCCCCTCGCCCTCGGGGACACCGACGCCCCGGGCGGTCCTCATCGGGGCGCCCTTGCGTCGGGCCGGCCGGGCGGTGGCGCGGACGCCGATCAGGCGGAACATGCTCCCGATCAACCCGGCGACGCCGACGATCAGCAGGATCTTGAGCAGGCCCATCAGCGGGCCCTCCGCAGCGCGCGGGCCAGCGCGAGCCGCTGCTCCAGGAGCCCCAGCGCCCCCCGACGGACCCGGGACGCCAGGTCGCCGTCCAGGCCCAGCCCCTCGGCGACCGCGGCGTCCAGGTCGCGCCGGTCGCCCCGGGTCAGCTCGTCGCGGAGGGGGAGCACCGCGCGCCGCTCCAGTCGGCGCCACGCCCCCAGCAGGCGACGGCCCGCCACGGTGCCCACGAACCGGGCCGGGTCGGGCAGGGGCAGCGCTGCGAGGTCGGGGCCGTAGCAGGTCAGCAGCCCCTCCCCGAGGTTGACCCGGCCGACCACCTCGGCGGCGAGCGCCGCCCAGGTCGAGTTGAGCAGCGCGGTGCCGACCTGGCGATGCTCCGGGTCCCGCCACGTGCCCCACCAGGCCGAGTTGTTGACCGGCACCGCGTCGGGGTTGGCGATGACGTAGTGCCGCTCCGAGCGGAACTGCGGGACGATGACGTCGCCGCTGCGCAGCCGCCCCAGCCGATACCAGGGCTTGTTCCCGCGGACCGACGGCACGTCGGGCCAGGGCACCCCCGCGGCGGTCCGCTGGGCCTCCCCCCAGGCGATGCGCTCCGCTGCGCCGGGGCCCGGCGGGTCGGTCGGCACGAACACCTCGCTGGCGACGTCGTCCGCGCGCAGCCGGTAGGCGTGGACTCCGCGGAGGCTGCGTACGAAGGGCCGGCGGGAGGCCGGCTCGACGTCCTGCAGGCCGGCCCGGCCGCGGGGGCTGAAGAAGGCCGCGATGCCGACCTTGGTGCCGTACCCCATGTCCAGGACGGACTCCAGGGGGACCAGCGGGGCGCGGCGGGTCACGTCGAACCAGGCGTCGGGGGCGCGCAGGAGCGGACCCCACCGGCCGTCTCCCGGCGAGGCGTCGCGGGGCGGGGCGGGGAGGCTGGTGAAGCGGGTCCTCCCACCGGGGTCGCTGCGCTCGAACACCACGATCACGCAGTTGACGCTCGCCTCGGGGAACCACGGCTCGACCCGCGACTCGATGACCGAGACCAGCCGATAGTGATCCAGCAGCCAGCGTCGCACCGGCCGGCCATACTCGGCGTCCATCCAGGTGTTGGGCATCACGAACGCCAGCCGCCCCCCGGGGGCCAGCCGGCGCAGGCTCCACAGCAGCGCGAGCACCGCGAGGTCGGCCTGGGCCGGCGGCTCGAACCCGATCGCCTCGGCGACCGTCGAGCGCAGCGTGGTGCGCCGCTCCGCCGGCAGGCGCTCGACGCGAACAAACGGCGGGTTGCCGACGATCGCGTCGAACTCCCCGTCGCCCACCTCGAACAGGTCGCAGACCCGCAGATCCGCTCCGGTCAGGGCGCGACCGGCGGCCACGACGGCGTCGGCGTCGATGTCGGTCCCGTGCAGGCGCGCCGGCGCGTGCCCCCGCTCCGCGGCCCGCCGCAGGAACGCGCCGTCGCCGCAGGTCGGGTCCCAGACGCGATCCGTCGGCGAGCGGACCGCCGCCTGGAGGGCCAGGTCCACCACGTCGGGGGGCGTATAGAACCGCCCGTATCTGAGTCGTGAGCCGCCTCCCACTCCCCGATCCTACCGGGCTGGTGGGGCTCCGCTACACTCCGCGCCATGCTTCGTCGCGAAGGGATCGCCCGCGAGCCGATCGACGACCAGGAGGTCATCGACGCGCTCGTGGATCGGGTCGACCGCCGGTTCGCCCGAGCCGAGCTCGACATCCTCGTCAACGACTGCTGCTGGTCCGAAGAGAAGCGCCTGCGCAAGACAAAGGACGAAGCGGAGAAGGCCTACCTGGGCCGGCTGCGCGACGCCCGGCGTCGCCTCGCCTGGGCGAGCCGGGACGAGCTGCGGGGGATCCTGCGGCAGATCGTGCGCGAGTACGCGACCGAGATCCACGGCCACTTCGACGCCAAGACCTACGGCAGCGCCACCCGCGCGCTCCCCAAGGGGCTGGCCCTGCTGCTGCGCAAGCAGCGGCCGTGGTCGGCGTTGCGTCGCGGCCTCCGGGGGGAGCTGACCCTGTCCGACCGGATCGTCAGCTCCGGATCGATCGATTCGTTCGACAAGCTCGTCGAGAAGGGCACCGTGGTCCTGGTGCCGACACACCTGAGCAACCTGGACTCCCCCGTCATCGGCTTCGCCCTGCACGACCGGGG
The DNA here is from genome assembly GCA_964416435.1 of uncultured Rickettsiales bacterium. Classification (GTDB taxonomy): domain Bacteria; phylum Myxococcota_A; class UBA796; order UBA9615; family UBA9615; genus CAYQEG01. The sequence continues at coordinate 3,046 of CAYQEG010000024.1, read as the reverse complement.
GCTGCCGCCGATGATCTACGGCGCCGGCATCAACCTGTTCTCCAACTGGCTGCTCAGCTACTTCATGGATCACCTGGGCGCCTACAAGGTCGACCGGACGAAGAAGAACTCGATCTACCTGGCGACCCTCAAGGAGTACTCGACGCTCTCCCTGGTGCGGCGTTGGCACTCGCTGTTCTTCCCGGGCGGCACGCGCTCCCGCTCCGGTCGGGTCGAGACGAAGCTCAAGAAGGGGCTGATGGGCACCGCCCTGCAGGCCTACCAGGACAACCTGAGGAACAAGTCGGACAAGCCGCGCATCTTCTTCGTGCCGGCGACCATCAACTACCACCTCGTGCTCGAGGCGGAGACCCTCATCGAGGACTCCCTCCAGGAGGAGGGCAAGGCCCGCTACATCATCTCCGACGACGAGTTCAGCCGGCCCGACAAGGTGCTCGGCTTCGTCCGGAACATGCTCGCGATGGACAACCCCATCGAGGTCGTGTTCGGCCAGGCGATGGACCCGTTCGGCAACCCCGTGGACGATGACGGCAACTCCCTGGACCCCCAGGGTCGCCCCTTCGACCCGGCCGGCTACCTGATGCGGGACGGCAAGGTGGTCGAGGATCCCCAGCGGGACCGCGAGTACACCGCGCGCCTCGCCGCCGGGATCGCCGACGCCTTCCTGCGCGACACCGTCGTGTTCGACACCCACGTCCTGGCCGCCGCCCTGCACCGCCGGCTGGAGGCCCGCCACCCGACCCTGGACGTCTACCGGCGGCTGATGCTCAGCCTCGACTCCCGTCGCTTCCCCACCCCGGAGGTCGACGCCGAGCTCGCCCACATGCAGGCCGCGCTCCGGCGGATGCGCGACGCGGGCCGCATCCGACTCGGCGAGACCGTGGCCACGGCGACCCCCGCCGAGCTCCGGGTCAGCGCCCTCAAGCACTTCTCCCGCTACCACGCCACCCGCGCCGCCTGGGGACGGGAGGGCGGCGTGGTGCTCGAGGATCCCCGGTTGGCCCTCTACTACGCGCATCGCCTCGCCGCCCACGACCTGCCTCCGCCGCTGCCGGCGGAGCGGAGCCGATCGTGAGCCGCGCCGTCGGGATCCTCGGTGGTGGCCGCTGGGGTCGCACCTTGGCGTGGCGCATCGCCCACGCCGGCTTCGACGCGAAGCTGTGGACCCGCAACCCGGAGCGCGTCGGCACCGCGATGGACGTCGACCGCGCCGACGACGAGTCCGACGTCGAGCACATCCACATCACCGACGACCTGTCGGAGGCGCTGAAGCCGTCGCTGGTCCTGGTCGCGGTGCCGCCGGGCGCGGTCCGCAGCCTCGTGCGGGACGCCGCCGACCTCTTCCGGCCCGAGCACGCGGTCGTGCACGTGGTCAAGGGGCTCGAAGCGGGCGGCGCCACGGTCTCCCAGATCGTCGAGCAGGAGACCGTGGTGATCCGCACCGGGGCGCTCGCGGGCCCCTGGGTGGCCGAGGAGCTGCGTCACGGCGACGACACCGCCGCGGTCATCGGCTCCCGCTTCCAGGCGGTGGTCGACGAGGTCACCGACGTGCTCGCTACGCCGCAGGTCCGGGTCTACGGCACCCTCGACCTGGTGGGCGTGGAGGTGGGCGGCGCGATGCGCACGCCGATCGCCATCGCGTCGGGCATCTGCCAGGCGGCCGGGCTCGGCCGGTCGCTGCACGCCGTCCTGCTGACGCGGGGGATCGCCGAAGCGGCTCGCCTCTCCGAGGCGCTCGGCGGGGAGCGGGTGACGCTGTCCGGCCTCAGCGGCATCGGCGACTGGATGCTCACGACATCCGACGCCGACGACGAGCTCGTCCGGGTGGGCAGGCGGCTGGCCGCCGGCAAGCCCGCCGACCACGCCGAGGGCGAGGCCCGCGTGCGCACGCTCGTCGCCCTGGCGCGGGAGCGGAGCGTGGACCTGCCGATCACCGAGGCGATCGGCGAGATCCTCGACGGCACCCCCCCCACCGAGGCCCTGGCCGCGCTCATGAGCCGAGAGCAACGACCCGAGGCGACCTGAGCGACGTGGCCGATCCCGCCGAGGAGCGCCTGCTCCAGCCCTTCGTCAAGCTGCGCAAGCCGGAGCTGCAGAGGCTCGTCGCGTTCTTCGAGCGCGATGACCTGGTGGTCAAGGGGACCGACCGATCGCCCGGGCCGGGCTACCGCGGCGGCTGCATGCCGTTCGTGCTCGCCTCGCTGGCCCTCTTCCTGGGCTGGCGGGGGGAGGACTGGGGGCTGACCCGGCCCGTCTCCCTGGGCGTCGCGATGGCGATGGCCGTCATCGCCTCCAACCAGCTGATCCGGACCGTCGTCGCCGCGAGGCGCAGCAAGCGCCTGCTCGCCGCCGACGGGGGCTGGCACGGGCTCGCCTGGACGGCGGGCGAGGTCTGCTTCCGCTCGCTCCAGACCTGCTGCGTGATCCCCTGGGGGGACGTCGACGAGGTCGTGCTGATGGAGGGCGAGGAGGCCAGCCCGCTGCTGCGCGGAACGCTGTGGCTGCACCTGGCCGACAAGGAGAAGGTGCTGATCGAGCCCCGGGCCGAAGGTGGCGTGTTCGCCGGCCGCCCCATGGAGGACTGGAAGGCCGATCTCGACGCCGCGCTGGCCGAGTCCCGGGCGTGACCGAAGGCGGTCGCTGGGCGTTCCGGGTGGTCGGGTGCGCGGTCCTGCTGCCGGTCGTCTTCATCCCCAGCTGCCTGGCCACGGTGGGGGTGTTCGACTACCTGGAGGAGGACATGGGAGACCCCGCCGCGCTGGTCGGCATCGGCGCCGGGGCGATCCTGTTCGCGCTGGCGTCGACGGTCGCGGTCGCGGTCCTGTGGGCGCTCGAGAAGGCGATGCCGGCGCCGCCTCCGAAGGACCCACCCCCGAAGAACGACTGGAAGGCGATCGCCCCCAGCGACGGGACCCCCGCCGCGACGACGCTGGAGGCGACAACCGGGCCCCCTGGCCCCGGCTGACCGGCCGCTTCAGCTCGCTCGGCGAGCCGCTAGTGGTTCTGCACAGGGAATTCGGTGAGTTGATCGTGATGGCCTGCGCGT
>CAYQEG010000023.1:0-56405 GCA_964416435.1 uncultured Rickettsiales bacterium | reverse complement strand
AGCCCCGAACGGGCAGCCTCGACGACGACGACGCGGCCGACGACGACGACGCAGCCGACGACGACGACAGCGCGGACGGCGACGGCGTGGATGACGACGACGCCACCGACGACGACGACGCCACCGATGACGACGACGCCCCCGACGACGACGACGCCACCGACGACGACGACGCAGCCGACGACGACGACGCGGCCGACGACGACGACGCGGCCGACGACGACGACGCCACCCCGGGCGACCCGGGCGAGGCGATGATCGACGAGGTCTACTGCATCGACTGGACGACCGCGAACATCACCGACCCGCCGGACATCGCAGGCCTGCTGTCCCTCGCCGGCATCGACATGAACGACTACCCGCTGCTGCTGTCGCCCACCGCGGTCGACAACGTGCTGGGCTCGATCGACATGCTCGGCGGCGCCGCCGCCACGGGCACCTGCAACCAGGACGTCAGCCTGTCCACGTTCGACGTCGTCGACGCCACCTGGGCGACGCCCCACTTCGAGTCCCAGCCCACCACCGCGTCGTTCAACGCCGGCTCGATCGGCCAGCTCGCCCTCGAGGGCGCCGTCCTGGACGGCGACTTCACCGGCGACGCCAGCCAGATCATCAACAGCTCGATGACCGGCTTCCTCGACGTCAGCAACCTGACCGGCGCCTGCTTCATCCTCAGCTGCTCCACCTGCCCCAGCGGCAGCGGTGACTGCGCCCCGTTCGCGTTCGACTCGGCGGTCTGGGACGCCACCGGCGGCGGGATGGTGTCCGTCCCCTAGCCCCGAGCGCTCCGAGCCCGACTGCAACCACTTCTCCGAGCCCGACTGCAACCACTTGCTGCACCCGCGCGACGTGCGCGCGCGCGGATCGAGGCCTATTGCCCAGGTGCACCCTGGGAGAGGCCGTGGGACTGACGTTCGCGAGGCTCCAGATCTGGTGGGGTCGGTTGACATCCCCAGACACGGCAGGTAGATGCCCCCCCGATTCCGCAGTGACCGGGTCCCGCGGGGACTGGAGCGATGGACCGGGCAGCGAGCGGACGGAGAGTTCTTCCTTGAGCGCAACCACAGGCATCCCGCTGAGCGACGGCGGGCAGACGCTCCCTCCCCCGGTCTCCCGCGGCATTCCGCAGGGCGCCCGGCGGATCGCGATCCTGGCCGCCGTGTTGCTCGCGATCGCTATCGCGGGAAGCTGGCTGACGCTGGGTCCCGCGTCGGCCGTCGGCGCCGCCGCGGGCGGACTGCTGGCGCTCGCCAATTTCTGGTTGCTGTCCCGCCTGGTGGTCCGCGTGACCTCCGGTGACGACGTTCATTGGGCGCCCCTGCTGGGTCGCCTCCTGTTCAAGCTCGCGCTCCTCGGCTTCGCGCTGTGGGTGATGCTGGTGCCGCTGGGCCTCGACTTCCTCGGAGTCGTCGCCGGGCTGAGCGTCGTCGTCGCCGCCGCCGTGTTCGCGCAGGGCCTGGACCTGGTCGGCTGAAAGGAACGGTGACGACATGATCCCCGTCGCGTCCGAAGGAGCCTTCACCTGGCTGTCGATGCTCCCCTTCCTTCAGGGGGACGGCGCGCAGTACCTGCCGTTCGCGCACTCGATGCTCGCGGTGGTGTTCACGCTGGGGCTCGCCCTGCTCGCGCGCATGGCCATCAAGAGCGCCCCGGAGGGCCGCGACGGCCTCGTGCCGGAGGCGAACCTCAAGCCCCGCAACCTGTTCGAGCTGTACTGCGAGGCGCTCCTGAACATGTGCCGGGGCGTGCTCGGCAAGGACGCCGAGGCCTACTTCCCGCTCATCGCGGGGCTGTTCCTGTACATCTTCGTCAGCAACATGCTGGGCATCTTCCCCGGCTTCCTGCCGCCGACGGACCAGCTCAACACCAACATCCCGATGGCTCTGGTGGTGTTCGGCGTCTACAACGTCATGGGCGTCATCCGGCAGGGTCCGGTCGACTACGCCAAGCACTTCATGGGGCCGATCATCTGGCTCGCCCCCCTGATGGTGATCATCGAGATCATCAGCCACCTGTCCCGCCCCCTGAGCCTGTCCGTGCGGCTGTACGGCAACATCATGGGCGACCACCAGGTCCTCGACATCTTCATGAACGTCCTCCCCGACACGCTCGCGGCGGTGCTCGGGTTTGGGATCCCGGTCATCTTCCTTGCCCTCGGGATCTTCGTCTCTTTCATCCAGGCGCTCGTCTTCTCGCTGCTGAGCGTCTCCTACATCGGGCTTGCAGTGGCCCATCACGACGACCACTAATCCCCCGCGGGCGTGCCCGCACCAACCCCCTGGGAGATGACATGCTCCGCAAGTACCGCAGCCTGCTGATTCCGTTGACCATCATCGCCGTCGCGCTCGTCCCGACGCTCGCGTTCGGCGCCGACCCCGACACCTCCAAGGTCATCGCCGGTGAGTCCCAGAAGGGCGTCGCCATCGGCGCCGGTCTGGCCATCGGCGTCGCCGCCTTCGGGTGCGGCATTGGCCAGGGCCTGGCCGCGTTCGGCGCCCTCACGGGCATCGCGCGCAACCCCAGCGCCTCCGGCAAGATCCAGACCCCGATGATCATCTGCCTGGCGCTCATCGAGTCCCTGTGCATCTACGCGCTGGTCATCGCCTTCTTCCTGCAGGGCAAGCTCCCCAACCTCGGGTAGCTGCTGCCCGGGGCGCGTGACGACGGCACGCCGTCGAGCGTCCCAGGACCCTGACATGACGGCGGGGCGGTCCACTCATGTGGGCCGCCCTGTCGTGCTTGGGCGTCGGTGGTAGCATCCGCCCGCTCTGCCCCTGGAGGAAAACGATGTCCCGTCGTCGATGGTTCCTGGTCCTCGCCCTGATGCTCCTGGCGGTCTGCGTGGTCGCCACGCCGGCGTTCGCCAAGAAGAAGAAGAAGAAGAAGAAGAAGGGCGAGGAGGAGGCGCCGCCTCCCGTGGGCGAGACGATGATCGGCGACTGGAAGTGCTACGGCCCGCCCGACTTCGCAGCGATGAACACCAGCCAGATCCGGATGGCCCGCAGCGACGCCCTCGTCTACCTGCAGGACTTCACGACCGGCAAGGTCATGGAGGGCTTCAAGCTCGAGGGAGAGGCGCTGACCTACTTCGAGACGGCGTTCCTGGGTCGTCCCGCGCTGCTCGACGACTGGCTGGCCGAGAACTTCGCGTGGTGCCAGGACGTCGGAAAGGGCAAGAAGAAGCCAAGCGAGTACCTGGCCTACCTGTCGGCGCTCGGCCGCGAGCTGGAAGCCGGCCAGTGCTACAAGCCGCTCGACTACGAGTATCACAACTTCATGGACATCCAGGCCGGGTGGCAGTTCCGCATCCACATCTGCGAGGGCAACTCGATCCTCATCGAGGCGACGGGCGAGGAGAACGGCCAGTACACCATCGCCGACACCGGCAAGATGGCGGACAACACCTTCATGACGGCCGAAGGGGACCTCAACGTGCCCGAAGCCGGGGACCTCGGTCCCGTTCCGGAGCTCCCCCACGGGGCGCTGATCATGCGGTTCGAGGCGGAGGACGGCTCGTTCACGAAGTACTACAAGGTGGGGCTCACCACCGAGTTCGTCGCCCCCCAGCACGGCTACATCTCGTTCACGGTCAACGACCTGACCTACTTCGACAACAAGTTCAGGGACATCAAGGGCGCCATCGACTACCTCGGCGTGGACATCTACCCGCCGGTCGACCAGGACCAGGGCCCCTGATCACGCTCGCGCGTCCGTCGCGACGCGCTGTCGACCCATCGTGAGCCGCCGCCCGCTGACCCTCCTGTTCGTCCGGCCGGCGGCCCGGGGGCAACTCCAGCGCGCGCTCCGCTTCCCGATCCCCCGCGAGGGCGGCGATGTGCTGCCCGTCCGGCTGCTCCGGCTCGCCACCGCGGTGATGCGGCGCACCCGTCATCGCGCGGTCGTGCACGACTCCCGCCAGGTGCGACCCGACGGCGACCGCACGCTCCGCTCGGCGGCGGCCCTGCACCGGCCCGACATCGTCGTGATCGACCTGCACCCCGCCACCCTGGCGGACGGCCTCGAGGCGGCGCGGGCGGCGCGCCTGTCCCCGGAGACGCTGGTGCTCGGGACCGGTCCGCTCGTCGACCTGTGGCCCGACGCGGCGCGGCGGCTGCCGGAGCTCGACGGGCTGCTCCCCACCGCCGGCCGGGGACCCTTGATCGGCGCGCTGTCGGCCGACCGGCCGGTGGCGTCGGCCGGGTTCCTGTCGGACCTGTCCGGCCCCCCGCTCGCCTTCGAGCGCGAGGACCCGGTCGATCGCAAGCTGCTGGACTACGCGCGCTACCGGAGCACCCCCGGCCCGACCTGGGTGCCGCCGAAGGCGAGCCGCAGCCCCCTCGATCTCGACAAGGGGCGGGGCGCCGCCTCGGGGGTGCCGCTGCTGGACGACCTCGGCGCGACCCTCGCCGTCGCCAGCGTGCTGGACGACGTGCGCAGCTGCGACCTGCTGGGGATCCCGTGGCTCGACCTGCGCGCCAGCTCCGCTCCAGCGGGCTGGTGGGCCGAGCTGCTCGCCGAGCTGACGGAATCGGCCACCCCCCGCCGACGCCTGCGCCTCGCTCCGGGCATGGCGCGGGTGCGGGGCCTGTCGGTCCCGGACCTGAAGGCGGCGGGCGTCGTGGCGATCGACCTCGGCGACCTGGCCGCGGGCGACGGGAGCCAGGTCGCCGAGGCGGTGGCGACGGCGGGGGTGTTCGCGGCGGCGGGGCTGGCGGTCTCGGCGTGCGCCCTGCTGGGTCGCCGGGGCTTCTCCCCGTCCCACGTGCGTGGGGGGCTCCACGAGCTCGCGGGCGCCCCCCTCACCCTGGACGTCGGCTACTCGGTGCGCCCCCGCACCGAGCCCGGCCCCTGGCTGGACTGGCTGGAGGCGCCGTCGCCGTCGTTCGTGCCGCCGGAGGTCGACCCTGCGTCGATGCAGCTGGTCGTGGAGGCCCGACGGCGCCGCCGCCCTCGCTCGGGTCGCTGGCTCCGCCGAGCGCGCAGCCTGCTGCGCGGCTGACCCGGGAGGGCTCCTAGGAGCCTGGAGCGCATAGCCGCCTGTCGCCCCGAGGACCGGATGCGCCCGATCCCGGCGTTGCTCCTCGTCGCGCATTCCCGATGCATCTCCTCGTCGCGCCTTGGCCTCGGACGCCCCGGTCTCACGGGGCTCGGGCTCCAATGCGCTCCAGGCTCCTAGGCCACGCCGGTCGGCGACGGCAGGCGCTGCTCCAGGTCGACCAACGAGCGGGCGAGCAGCTCGGCCCGAGCGCCCAGGTCCAGCTCTTCGAGCAGGTCCTGCTTCGCGCCCGCGGTGATCGGGAGCGAGGCCGCGATGGCGTCGAGCACCACCGACGGGTCGGCGTCGGGCCGGAACAGCAGCTCGGCCTGCTCCAGGTCCGAGCCCTCGATGGCGGAGAGCAGCCGCGCGAACAGCTGCCGCACGGCGGCGATGCCGCGGGCCGCGCCGTCTTCGTCCGCGCCCACCGAGGCGACCACCTCCGCGTCCACGGTGCGGTACATCAGCTCGGTCCGGTGCTCGCTCAGGACCCGGGCCCGGCCCAGGCCGCGCACCAGGATGTTGGCGGTGTCGTCCTCGTCCCCCTCCTGGAGGTGCACCACTTCACCGACGCCGAGGACCGACTGCACCGCCGGTCCGCCGTAGTAGTCCGCCTCCCAACCGGGCGCCAGCTGCACGATCCCGAGCCGGCGGTCTGTGGCCCACACGTCGCGGACCATCGCCATGTATCGGGGCTCGAAGACGTGCAGCGGGAGCAGCGTGCGGGGGAAGAACACGACGTTGGGGAGCGGGAAGATCGGCAGACTGCGGAGCAGTTCGCCCGGCGCGAGGTCGTCCCGGTTCACCCCTCGTGCATAGGCTGGACCGAGGGGTCCGTCAACGGCGGACCGCCGCCGTGGGCCTGCGCGAACGCGACCACGTCGGCGGGCAGCGGGGCGCGGAGCTGCAGCGGCTCGCCGCTCATCGGGTGGGCGAGGCTCATCGTCCAGGCGTGCAGCGCCTGCCGGGGGAGCTGCAGCCGCTCCAGGTCGCTGTCGTCCAGGTCCCCGTCCCACCACCGCAGGAACGCGCGGCCCCCGTCGCAGTAGATCTTGTCGCCGACGATCGGGTGACCGAGGTGCGCCAAGTGGACCCGGATCTGGTGCGTGCGGCCGGTGCGGGGGCGGACCTGCACCCAGCTCCACTCCTGCTCGCCGTCGCCGAACGTACCCAGCGGGTGCACGTCGGTCTGGGCCGCCTTGCCGTCCTTGCGGACCGCCTGGCGAACCCGGATTTCTCCCCCCTCGGGGCCCATCGGAGCGTCGACGTGGACCGGTTCGTCCAGTCGCCCGCGGACGAGCGCGAGGTAGGTCTTGGAGACCGCGCGCCGGCTGAACGCCTTCTTGATGCGACGGTCCGCTTCGATGTGGCGGGCCCACATCAGCAAGCCGCTGGTCTCGCGGTCCAGCCGGTGGGAGGGGCGCAGCTCCCACCGCTCCATCGCGCCCATCAGCTGACGCTCGACGATGCTCAGCGCGGCGATCTTCCGCGGGCCCATCGGGTAGCTGAGCAGGCCCGCGGGCTTGTCCGCGACCAGCAGGTCGTCGTCCTTGTAGATGATGCTCAGCGTCCTGGGCGGCGGCGGCAGCCACGGATCGGCGACCACCTGGGCCGGCACCCGGGCGAGCAGGATGGCCCCCGCCTCCAGCCGCGACGTGGCGGTGAGCACCGGCCCGTCGGGGGCCAGCCAGAAGCGCCCCTCGTCCACCGCGACCCGCAGCGCGGCGGGGTCGGCGGTGGTGAACGTCTGCAGCACGTACGGGAGCAGCTCGACCCCGTCACCGGCCCGGCGCACCCGGTGGGGGACGGGCTGGTCCTCCAGCGGCAGCAGCGGGTCGGGGGTCGGCATGGCGATGCCGTATAGCACCCCGTCGACGTCTCCCGGCGGCCGCTGGGGTAGGCTTACCGCTCGGGAGGAGCGGAGGACTCGATGAGCGGCAACGGCGAGGGCGACGGCCCGATCTCCCAGGGGGCGCCCAAGGCGACCCAGAGGACGACCGACTGGTCGGAGATGGACGAGGACGCCAGGGCAGAAGGCGTCTCCGCCGGCGTGCCGAAGGGCACCTTGAAGACCACCGACTGGACCGACATGAAGCCCGAAGACCAGGCGAAGGCGGCGGCCGCCGCCCAGGCCGCAAAGGTGAGCTCCGGCGTGCCCAAGGGCGGCTTCAAGACGACGGACTGGACCGACATGCCGACCGAGGGCCCGGGCGACCTGGGCAAGGTCAGCTCCGGCGTGCCCGACGGCCTCAACGAGACCGCCGACTGGTCGTCCGCCGGCGGTGCGCTGGACGCCGCGATCAGCTCGGGCGTGCCCGACGGCCTCAACGAGACCGCCGACTGGTCCCACGCCGACGTCACCGCCCCGACCGAGCAGCTCTCGAAGGCCCCGGCGGCCCCCGCCCCGGCGCCGATCCAGCAGGAGCGGGCCGCCAAGCCGGCCCGCGCGCCCGACCGGGAGGAGCCCGCCTCGGGGTTCAACGCCAAGGTGATGATCGCGGCTGCGGTCGTCGTGGTGCTGCTGATCGCCGCGTTCGCGGCCGGCATCCTGCTCGGGAACGGCGGCTGAGGGGCCGTTCGGAGCGCCCTGAACGGCCGCTCACAATACTGAGGCCCTCCGCGCGGGTCTGGAGACCCGACTCCTGCGTCCCTCATCGGTCACGGGGGGCAAGCCCCGCTCCCTCTTCGGTCCTTGACCTCGGCCCTCCATCCTCCCCGCTCCCGGGGCCTCATCATCATGAGGGGCCGTCTAGAACCGGACGAGCTGCAGATCTTCGGTGTCGACCTGGACCTCGAAGTCGTAGGCCTTCTCGGTCGGCGGATCGCAGACCGAGCACTCGAACCTCACCTTGTGTCGACCGGCGGACAGCTCGGTCCCCTTGACCGGGGTCATCCCGAGGGACTTGCCGTCGACGTACACCGTCGACCAGGGATCGCTGTTGAACTTCACGACGCCCGTGCCCGCCGGCTCGGGCGGCGCGCTGGGGGTCGGCGCGGGGGTCGCCACGGCCCGGGGCGTCGGCGTCCTCTTCGGCGTCGCCGCCGGTGCCGGCGTGGGGGTCGGCGCCTCGGCGACCGCGGCCGGGGTCTCCTCGGGCGTCGGCGTCGCCTCGGCCGGCTCCGCTGCTGCGGTGGCCGGCTCGGCCACCGGGGTCGGCTCGGGCTCGTTGGTGGCCAGCCGTCCCAGGCCGACGGCGCCGACGATCGCGACGGCGAGCAGCCCGACCGCCAGCAGGATCGTCGGCATCGCGCTCTTCTTGGGCGGCGGCGCCTTGCGACGGCGCTTCTTGCGCGCGCCGTCGCTCCCCGCCCGGGCGCGCTTCTGGCTGTCGGACATCGCCCGCGTCGCGGAGATGTCGGTGCCGCCCCGCTTGAGGCTGAGGGTCTCGCCCGAGACCGGCAGCCGCGCGGTGCCGAAGTCGCCCTGCTCGGGCGCGGTCGGCATCCACTCGTCGATCTCCTTGAGCCACTTGCGCAGCGTCGGACCCGGCGGCAGGTCGCGCTTGATGGCGTCCAGGACCTCCATCACCTCGCCCGCGGAGCCGATGCGATCCTCCGGCTCCTTGCACATCATCCGCTCGACGAGGGGACAGAACTGCGGGTAGCGCCCCCGCACCCGCTCCAGCGGAGCGGTCAGGTCGCACTTCAGGATGCCGGCGACGATCGCCCCGAGGGAGCCGCCCTGGAACGGCACCTGGAGGGTGACCAGCTCGTGGAGCATCGCCCCCATGGAGAAGAGGTCGGAGCGCCGGTCCAGCGGGAAGTTGTTCGCCTGCTCGGGCGACATGTAGACCGGCGTGCCCTTGACCACGTCGGCCGCGGTCGTCTTGAACAGGTTGGAGTCGGCCTTGGCGATGCCGAAGTCCATGATCTTGACGTCGCCGCCGCGGCTCACCATCACGTTGCCGGGCTTCAGATCCCGGTGCACGAGGTTGAGCGGCTCACCGTCCTTGCCGACCAGGTCATGGGCGTGGTCCAGGCCGGCGCAGATGTCGCCGAAGATCTCGGCGACGACGCTGGCGGGCAGGAAGTGGGCCCGCTCGCGGCAGGCCTCCAGGACGTGCCACAGCGTCCACCCGTTGACGAGCTCCATGGCCATGTACCAGGTGCCGTCGACCTCGTCGAACTCGTAGATCTCGACGATGTTCCGGTGGTGGATCTGGCCGCCGAGGCGGGCCTCGTTGGTCAGCGCCTTGAGGAACTTGGTGTCGGCCGTGACCTCCGAGTCGAGCAGCTTGAGGGCCACCGGCTTCTCGAAACCCATCGGCCCCGACCGGACCGCTCGATACACGCGCGCCATCCCGCCGGTGCCCAGCAGGTTGACGAGGTTGTACCGCCCAAAGGGAACTGGATCGGGTTGAGACTCCGCCACGATTGCCCGGGGTTCTACGCGCTGACGACGAGTTTTGGGGTCAGGGGCCGCTCGCCCATACCTGGAGCACCGATCATGTAGCCCGACCGAGCCGCGTGAGGCGGAGGCGCGCGAGGTCAAGGAACGACGAGGCCGCGCATCGAGATGCGCAACGAGGAGCGACGCAGAGATCGGGTGGATCCGTCCACGGAGCGACCGAGCGACTATGTGATTCGTGCTCTAAACGGCCCCTCACAATACTGAGGCCCTCCGCGCGGGTCTGGAGACCCGATTCCTGCGTCCCTCATCGGTCACGGGGGGCAAGCCCCGCTCCCTCTTCGGTCCTTGACCTCGGCCCTCCATCCTCCCCGCTCCCGGGGCCTCATAAGCATGAGGGGCCGTTTAGAGGTGGAACTCCGCGTCGGTCAGCAGCACGAACTCGGTGAACTCGAGCTCACGGCGCGACAGCAGACGCCCGGTGTCCTTGTCCTGGCTCGGAGGGACGCCGGGGACGTGGGAGACGCGCTTGAAGCGGTCGTTCAACTCGATGGCCTGATCGGGTGAGGGAGACAGCCACTTGAGGAGCGTGCGGAGGTTCAACCCGGCCGCGAGACCTCGCTGCTCGCCGAGGCAGGAGAAGTCGAACTCGTCGGACCGCACCCGGATCGGGCGACGGCTGGACCGGCGGAGCAGGTCGAGGACGAGGAACGCGCCCCCGCCCAGGTCCAGGCTCCGCCCCTCCGGCTGCTGGGCAGTGCCCCACCGGTTGCGCTCCGGGACCATCGGCACCTTCGCGGTGTCGTGCTGGATGTCGCCGAGGGCGGCCCACGTGAAGTCAGCGCGGGGCACGCGGAAGGTCGTGCCGTCCAGCCGCGCGAAGACCGCCTCCGCCCCGTCCAGGGCGACCTCCCGAACGGCTTCGGGCAACGCATCCTCCAGCCACCCGTCCCGCTCGATGGTCAGGACCTTCAGGCCGGCCGACCGGAGGTGGTCGACCTTCGCCTCGGCCTCTTCGAACGAGTCGGCGACGCCGATGCAGGCGGGGACGTCGCGCTGGAGGGCCTGGCCCGCCGTGTACAGGTCGGTCTCCATGGTCTGGGCGAGGCGGTGACGCAGCCAGTGGGCCTGCCCCTTGTAGGAGGGATCGGGGAGCAGGATCATGCGGGCAGCGGCTTCGCGGCGGCCGAACGGGCCGCCCCCGCGGGTCAGCCCATCGATGAGCGCGTCGGCCGAGTCGACCCGGGGCGGCGGCGCCAGGCCGGGCATCGCGGGCACCCGCTGCGAGACGTACGGCTCCAGGTCGACGTGGGAGATCGACGCGACGTCGAACGCCTCGATGTCCAGGGATCCGATGTCCGGGATCGAGGGGTCACCCTCGGGCGACGGCTCCGGCACGTCGAACGCCGACTCCGCCTTCGGCGGCTCCGGGGCGGGCGGCGTGGTCAGATCGGGGAGCGAGATCGACGCGGTGATCGTCTCCATGCGCTCGGTCCGGGCGGTCTCCTGGGCCGCCGCCACCTGCGCTTCGAGCTTCGCGATGACCTCCTGGGGCATCATCGACCGGGCCTGCGGGCTGAGCCCTTCGAGCAGCCTTCGAGCCTTCTCGCCTTCGGCCATCACGTCGACCTGGACGGCCGGGACCTCGCTCCCCGTCGCCGTCGCCAGCGCGGGCAGCTGCGTGCCGCAGTACATGCACTGCGTGAACTTCGGCCCACTGGGCCGGCCGCACTTGGAGCAGTTTCGAACCGTAGCCATCTGGCTCCGCAATATAGTCCGGCAGATCCGTCCGTCGCGCTCCACTCCGCGGAATCGCCGGGATCGAGATACACTCGCGCGCGCTCCTGGGAGGGCCCTCCAAATGCACACGCTCCGTCGCTTCGCCTGTCTGCTCACCGTCGTTCTGATCGCCGCCTGCTCGGGCGGCGACGCTGGAGGGGAAGGCGACGCCGGCCCCACCGGCGGCACCCTGACCCTCGCCGCGGTGCTGCCCACGTCCGGGCCCAACGCCTCGGTCGGGCGCGAGATGTCCGACGCCGTGCTGATGGCGGTCGACGAGTGGGCGCCGAAGTTCGCCGAGAAGGGCTGGACCCTGAAGTTCAAGACCGAGGACGACGCGTCGGATCCGAAGCAGGCGATGGGGGCCGCCTACGCCGTCACCGGTGATCCCACGACGTTCGCCGTGGTCGCCCACTACAACTCGGGCTGCTTCCTGCCGGCGACGGAGGTCTATCACTCGGCCGGCACGATGGCGATCAGCCCCGCCACCACCAACGTCGACATCACGCTGAAGGGCTACGACGAGATCGCGCGGGTCACCCCCCACGACGGCGTGCAGGGCGAGCTGACGGCGGACTTCGTCAAGAACCACCTGCAGCTGACCCGCATCGCGATCATCCACGACCGCACGCAGTACGGGCAGGGCCTCGCCGAGGTGTTCCGCGACCACGGCGCCTCCATCGGGCTGGAGGTGATCTCCTTCGACGGCATCCAGGTCGGCGACAAGGACTTCAAGGCGCTGCTGACCAAGATCCGCGACGACAAGCCCGAGGCGATCTACTTCGGCGGCCTGTACGACGAGGCCGGGTTCCTGGTGAAGCAGATGCGCGAGCTCGGCATGGAGTCGCTGTTCATCAGCGACGACGGTTCGTTCGGGCAGGACTTCTTCGACGTCGGCGGCTCGGCCACCGAAGGGGCGGTGCTCTCCTTCCCCGGCACCCCGATCGACAAGCTGGAGCCGGCCCAGGAGTTCCTCGCCGCGTTCCAGGCGAAGTACGACCGGCCGGTGCAGAACTACGGCCCGTACGCCTACGACACGGCCAACATCCTGCTCGCTTCGGCCTACGCCGCGGTGTCGGCGGGCGCCGACTCCAGCACGCTGCGCCGCGCCGTCGTGGAGAACGCTCGCGCCATCGACCACCAGGGCGCCCTGGGCCGCACCGCCTTCGACCCCCGCGGCGATACGATGAACCAGCGGTACAGCTTCTACCGGGCCGCCGACCAGAAGTTCGAGTACATCACCACGTTCACCCAGGGCGGCGTCGAAGCCGCTCCGGAGTAGTCGCCGGCCCGTGGCCGTCAAGTCCACCGCGGAGCGCGTGCAGTTCGCGATCGGGATCGCGCTGATCCCGGTGATCGTGAGCACGGTCGTCGCGGCGGTGGCGATGTACCTGGACAAGCCGGAGGCGTTCGCCCAGCACCTGGTCAACGGGCTGACGCTCGGCGGGCTGTTCGCCCTGATCGCGCTCGGCTACACGATGGTCTACGGCATCGTGGAGCTGATCAACTTCGCCCACGGCGAGGTCTTCATGGTCGGCTCGTTCCTGGGGCTGATCGCGATCCAGGTGCTCTTCGGGTGGGGGATCACGTCGATCTGGCTGGTGCTCCCGCTGGCGACCGGCGCGGCCATGGTGGGGTGTGCGGCCCTCGGGGTGTCCCTCGACTCGATCGCCTACAAGCCGCTGCGCCGCAACCCCACGTGGAGCTCGGTGGGCGCCGCGATCGTGTCGATGATCGGCCTGACCCTGGTGCTCCAGGCGGGCATGGACGGCCGGCTGACGTTCGGTCGCATCGGGGGCGCGGTGGTGCTGATGGCCTTCGCCGTGGTCGCGTTCCGGCTGGACGAGCGCAACCCCAGCCCGCCTCGCTCGACGCCCCGGATCAACGCCCTGCTGTCGGCCATCGGGATGAGCATCCTGCTGCAGAACCTGGTCCGGATCGCCGTCGGATCGGACACCCAGACCTTCCCCCAGATGGACGGCTTCACCGGCCTGCCGCTGGACGGCGACGGCTCGGTCATCACGTCGTTCACCCTGCCGGTGCTCGGCCGCGCCCACACCATCGAGGTGCTCTACCTGGAGGTCTTCACGATCGTGTCAGCGGTCGTGCTGATGGTGGCGCTGGACGTGCTGGTCAACCGGACGAAGCTCGGCAAGGGCATGCGCGCCATCTCGCAGGACCCCGAGGCGGCGATGATGCTCGGCATCCCCGTCAACCGGGTCATCACGATGACGTTCGTGCTGGGCTCCGGGCTGGCCGCGGCGGCGGGGATCCTGCACGGGCTGAAGTACGGCGGCGTGAAGTTCTTCGACGGCTTCATCATCGGCCTCAAGGCCTTCATCGCCGCGGTGCTCGGCGGGATCGGCAACATCCGAGGCGCGATGCTCGGCGGGTTCGTGCTCGGCCTGAGTGAGACGGTGATCGTCGCCACGATGGAGTACGGCTGGCTCGCGCTCGGACGGATCGTGCACGGCCCCGAGGCCGCCGACCTGTGGCCCCAGGCGGAGTTCTTCGACTACAAGGACGTGATCGCGTTCCTCATCCTGGTCGCCGTGCTGACGGTGCGACCGTGGGGCCTGCTCGGCACCCCCGAGATCGACAAGGTCTGACCGGGCCCTACAGGTCCGTGCTGCCTCGACGGGCGCGGATCAACATGATGAACAGGGCCAGCGTCGACAGGGCCGAGGCGCCCCACAGGACCGCGAACACGGGCGCCATGTCGGCCTTCTCGGCCCCCTCCATGAGCGCGACGACCAGGTCCTGCACGCCGGCTCCCGACGCCCCCCAGACGGCCGTGAACGCCGCGCCCATCTCGCTGCCGGGGTCGAGGAGGCGGGAGACGACCAGGTCCTGGACCACCGCGCCGAGGGAGCCGGTGCCGTTGATGATCCCGGCCACCGCGACGGCGATCCGGGGCGAGCCGAGATCGATCGCGCCGGCGCCGCTGAGCAGCGAGTCCGGGCCGAACAGCATGAAGCCGATGAAGCCGATGCAGGCCCCGAACAGGAACAGGCTGGTGGAGCCGAACCAGCCGAGGGCGGCGCAGCCGAGCATCATGCCGAGCAGCATGATGAACGACGGGAGGGTGCGCTTGCCGTTGAACAGGCGGTCGGACACCACCCCCGCGACGACCACGCCCGCGAAGCCGCAGAGGTCGAAGAGCGTCGACAGGTAGGCCGCGTCGTCCACCTCCAGGCCGAAGTGGGTCTCGAGCAGGAACGGCGTCCAGCTCCAGAGGGCGTAGCGGATGAACTTGATGCCGAAGTAGCAGGTCCCGATCAGCGCCAGGTTGATGATCAGCGGGCGGGTCCACAGGTGGTTGGTCCCGGTCTCCGTCTCGGCCGCCTCGGCGGCCGTGTCGGCGGGGTCTTCGATCTTCGGCAGGCCGACGTCCTCGGGGCTGTTCCGCTGCCAGAAGTAGACGGCGATCCAGGCGATGAACAGCGCCATCGACGCGGCCAGGAAGGCGCCCTTGACCCCGGTGCGGACCAGCCAGAAGCCGGCCCAGGACGTCGCCGCCACGCCTCCGAGCTGATAGCAGGTGCCCCAGAAGCCCATGATCGTCCCGCGCTCGCTGCGCTTCGTCCAACGGCCGATCGTGCCGACGACGCTGGGCCAGCCCGTCGCCTGGGCGAGCCCGTTGACGAACATGAACGTGAAGAGCGTCCAGTAGTTGTTGGCGAACGCGAACGCGACGTTGCAGCCGATCGACACGGCCATGCCCGTCAGGAGCACGATCCGCGCCCCGCGCTTCTGCCCCAGCCCGGCCGACATGAACTGGCCGATGGTGTAGGCGATGAGGTACGCGGTCCCGATCTCGCCCAGCTGCGACACGTCGAGGTTCAGATCCTCGGCGAGCGTCTTCTTGGCGACGTAGAACGGCTTGCGGCAGAAGTACAGCCCCGCGTACGCCATCCACGTGCTCGCGAGGATGCGCATGCGCCAGGCGCGCAGCTCGGCTGCGCGATCGGGGTGTGCTTCGGCTGTCATGGGCCTCCCGGAGAGGCAGGTTCACACGGCGGGGCACCCCGGTAAAGTCGCCGGCATGTCCGACCCCGGCCTCCTGCACAGCTGGATCTCGGGCGCGCCCGCCCCCGATCCCGACGCCGCACGCTTCGACAACCGCAACCCCGCCACCGGGCAGCTCCTGGCGGTAGTGGAAGAAGCCGACGCGGCGATGGTCGACCGGGCGGTGCGCGCCGCGCGCGACGCGTTCCCCGGCTGGGCCGCCCGCACCGGCGCGGAGCGCGGCCGCATCCTGCGCGCCGCCGCCGACGGGCTGCGCGCGTTCAACGACGAGTTCGCCCGGCTCGAGGTGCTCGACGTCGGCAAGCCGCTGTCCGAGGCGCACGAGGTCGACGTCGCGTCGGCCGCCGACTGCCTCGAGTACTTCGCCGGGGTGGCGGCCGCGATCGGCGGACAGCACGTCGACCTGGGGCCGAGCGCGTTCGGCTACACGCGGCGGGAGCCGCTGGGCGTCTGCGTCGGGATCGGGGCCTGGAACTACCCCCTGCAGATCGCCGCCTGGAAGGCCGCCCCGGCCCTCGCGGCGGGCAATACGATGGTCTTCAAGCCGTCGGAGCTGACCCCCACCAACGCGTTCGAGTTCGCCAACGTGCTCGCCGAGGCCGGCCTCCCCCCGGGCGTCTTCAACGCCGTCCAGGGCCGCGGGTCGACCGGCCGGGCGCTCGTCGAGCACCCCGGCGTCGACAAGGTGTCGATCACCGGCTCCGTCGCGACCGGCAAGAAGGTCATGGCGGGCGCCGCCGCCACGCTGAAGCACGTCACGATGGAGCTGGGCGGCAAGTCCCCCCTGATCGTGTTCGACGACGCCGACCTGGACAACGCGGTCTCCGGCGCGCTGCTCGGCAACTTCTATACGCAGGGCGAGATCTGCTCCAACGGCACCCGGGTGTTCGTGCACCGGTCGGTCCACGACGACTTCGTGGGCCGCCTGCGGGAGCGGACCGAGCGCATGGTGGTCGGCGACCCGCTCGACTGGAAGACCCACGTCGGCTCGCTGATCAGCCCCGAGCACCTCGACAAGGTGCTGGGCTACGTGCGCCTCGGCGTCGAGGAGGGCGCGACGCTCCTGACCGGCGGCGACCGGGTGACCGAGGGCGACCTCGCCAACGGCTGCTTCGTCCGGCCGGCGATCTTCGTGGGCTGCGACGACGGCATGCGGATCGTGCGCGAGGAGATCTTCGGCCCGGTGGCCTGCGTGCTCCCGTTCGAGGACGAGGACGAGGTCGTACGCCGCGCCAACGACACCGACTTCGGGCTCGCGGCCGGGGTGTTCACGAAGGACCTCGCCCGGGCCCACCGCGTCGTCGCCCGGCTGCAGGCGGGGACCTGCTGGATCAACACGTACAACCTGACCCCCGTCGAGCTGCCGTTCGGCGGGGTGAAGCAGTCCGGGTTGGGCCGGGAGAACAGCCTCGCCGCGCTGGACGCCTACACCCAGCTCAAGTCGGTGTACGTCGAGCTGGGCGACGTCGACGCCCCCTACTGAGCGCGGATCGCCTCGAAGAAGCCGGGCTCCAGGTCCCGGTAGTCGGCGATCGACCGGTCGGCGAGGCGACGGGCCTGATTCGGATCCGCCGAGCGCAGCACCACGGCGACCCGCCACATGCCCGCCGCGCCGGCCGCTCGCAGCCCCGCGAGGCTGTCCTCGAACACCAGGCAGCGCGCCGGCGCGACGTCGAGCCGCTCCGCCGCGAGCAGGAAGATCTCCGGGTCGGGCTTGCTGCGGCTGATGTCGTCGGCCGTCACCTCGACGTCGAACAGGTCGCCCCAGCCCGGTCGACTGCGCAGCGCCGAGACCGCCTCGGCGTTGCTCGACGTCGCGATGGCGACGGGCAGGCCCGCCGCCGCGGCGGCGGCGATCGCCTGCTCCACTCCCGGCATCGGTGGCGGCGGCACGCCCAGCCACCGGGCGTGGCAGCGGCGGTGCAGGACGTCGCCGGTGCAGACCGGTGCCAGCGTCGGGTGCTCGGCGACGAGGTCCGCCGCGATCTGGTCCCAGGTCACCCCCTGCAGCCGCGTCTCGTCGACCTCCGTCGGCAGCCCGTGCTCCGACAGCATTGCCTGCACCACCTCGACGGTCAGGTGTTCGCTGTCGATCAGCGTGCCGTCCATGTCGAAGATGACCGCGTCGATCCCCCGGATGCTCATGGTGTGTGCCGGTACCAGTCGAGGTGTTCGGGGGCCGCCGGGGTCACGCCCCGCAGCAGGTCGGCCGCCTTCTCCGCGATCATCATCGTCGGAGCGTAGATGTTCGCGTTGGTGACGTGAGGCATGACCGAGGCGTCGACCACCGCCAGCCCCCGCACCCCATGCACCTCCATCGTCGCCGGATCGACCACCGCCTGGGGATCGCTCGCCGGGCCCATCTTGCAGGTGCACGACGGGTGCAGCGCCGTCTCCGCGTCCTTCGCCACCCACTCCAGGATCTCGGCGTCGCTCTCCACCGCCGGGCCGGGCGACGTCTCCCCGCCGTTGAAGGGGGCGAGGGCGGGCTGGGCCAGGATCTCCCGCACCCGCCGCACCACCTGGATCCACTCCTGCCGATCGCGCTCGGTCGACAGGTAGTTGAACCGCAGGCTCGGGTGCTCCCGGGGGTCCGCGCTGCGGATGCGCAGGGCGCCTCGCACGTCGCTGTTCATCGGCCCCGCGTGCACCTGGAAGCCGTGCTCGTGGGCCGGCAGGCTGCCGTCGTAGCGCACCGCGAGGGGCAGGAAGTGCAGCTGCACGTTGGGGTACCCGACCGCGTCGTCGCTGCGCAGGAAGCCGCCCCCCTCGAAGTGGTTGGTCGCGGCCGCGCCCGCCCGGTGGAACAGCCACCGGTAGCCCAGCCACGGCTTGCGCCACCACTTCAGCTGCGGCTGCATCGACACCGGCTTGCTGCAGGCGTGCTGGATGTACACCTCCAGGTGGTCCTGCAGGTTCGCGCCGACGCCGGGCAGGTCGGCCACCACGCCGATCCCGTGCTCCCGCAGCAGCTCCGCCGGCCCCACGCCGGACAGCTGCAGCGTCTGCGGCGAACCGATCGCTCCCCCGCAGAGCACCACCCGCCCGGCCCGGACCTGCCGGACCGACCGACCGCGGTGCAGGTACTCCACGCCGACCGCCCGGGTCCCCTCGAACAGGGCCCGCGTGGTCATGGCGCGGGTCCGGACCTGCAGGTTCGGCCGCCCCATCACGGGGTGCAGGTAGGCGCGCGCGGCGCTCAGCCGGCGCCCCCGGACGATGTTCCGATCGAAGGGCGCGAAGCCCTCCTGGCGGCGCCCGTTGAGGTCGTCCACCCGGGCGTAGCCGGCCTGCTCCGCGGCGGCGAAGAAGGCCTCGAACAGCGGGTTGTCCGCCGGGCCGGTCTCCAGCCGCAGCGGGCCGTCCGTCCCGCGGAAGGCGTCGCCCCCCGCCAACCGGTGCTCCGAGCGCTTGAAGTAGGGCAGGCAATGGGCGTAGTCCCAGGCCTCCATGCCCGGGTCGGCCGCCCACTTCTCGAAGTCCATCGGGTTGCCGCGCAGGAAGATCATCCCGTTGATGGACGAGCTGCCTCCGAGCAGCTTGCCCCGCGCGTGATAGACGCGCCGCCCGCCCATGTGGGGCTCCGGGTCGGAGTGGTAGCGCCAGTCGTACCGGGGGTTGCCGATGGGGATCGTCAGCGCCGCCGGCATGTGCACGAAGAGATCCCACCAGGCGTCCGGTCGGCCAGCCTCGAGCACGAGGGTGCGGTGCTCGGGGTCCTCGGTGAGGCGATTGGCGAGCGCGCAGCCCGCGGATCCCCCGCCGACGATGATCGTGTCCCAGGTCCGCTCGGCCATCGCGCGGCTTGTACCACCCCCCGGCGTGCGCAAACGCCGTTTACACTCCCGCGATGCACGAACTCAGGCTGAAGCCGGGCCGCCGGCACCGCGTGCTCCAGGGTCACCCGTGGGTCTTCAGCAACCAGCTGGCGGCGATCCCCGACGGGCTGGAGCCCGGAGATCCCGTGACCGTCCGGGCGCACGACGGCTCGTTCGTCGGCGTCGGCTACGGGCACCCCAACACGCTGATCACGGCCCGGATCCTCGATCGCGCCGAGGGCGTCGAGATCGACGACGGCTGGGTCGCCGACCGGGTCGCGGCGTGTGCCGAGCGTCGATCGTGGCTCGCCGCGCGGGCCGGCCGCACCGCCTATCGCCTCGTGCACGGCGAAGCCGACGGCCTGCCCGGGCTCGTGGTCGATCGGTACGGCGACCGCGCCGTGCTCGCCGCCAACACCGCCGGCCTGGAGCGGCTGCGACCCGCCATCGCCGACGCCGTCCAGCGGATCTGCCCGGACGCCGGCCTGTGGAAGTGCGACGGGCGGGGGCGCGACCTGGAGGGGCTGCCGTCGTTCGTGGAGCCGGCCTGGGGAGACGTCGAGGGGACCTGGGAGGTCGAGGACGACGGGCTGCGGATCGGCTTCGACGCGCTCGGCGGACAGAAGACCGGGCTGTTCCTGGACATGTGGGAGAACCGGCGACGGATGGCGCCCGCGCTGGCCACCGGTCGCGTCGCCGACCTGTACAGCTACGTCGGACAATGGGGCCTGCAGGCCGCGGCCGCGGGGGCGAGCGACGTGGTCTGCGTCGACCGGTCGGCCGGAGCGATCGACCACGTCCGCGCCAACGCCGAGCGCAACGACCTGGGCGATCGCGTGACCGGCGTGACCGCTTCGGTCGACGCATGGCTCCGTGACCAGCCGGACCGCTCGTTCGACGCCGTGGTCTGCGACCCGCCGTCGTTCATCCGCAGCAAGAAGCAGGTCTCCAGCGGCATGAAGGCCTACCGCACCCTGTTCGCCCACGCGCTCCGCAAGGTGAAGGACGGAGGACACGCGGTGCTCGCGTCGTGCAGCCACCACCTGTGGGAGGACCGGTTCCAGCAGGTCGCCCAGGAGGGCGGCAAGTGGGGCAAGCGGCGCCTCACGGTGCTGATGATCGGCGGACAGGCGCCCTGCCACCCGGTGCCGACGGCGGTGCCCGAGACCCGGTATCTCAAGTGCTGGCTCGTCCGCGTAGATTGATCCCGTGACCGACACCTGGCTCATCACCGGCGGCGCCGGCTTCATCGGCAGAGCGCTCGTGCGACGGGTGCTCTCCGAGGGGCACTGCGTCGTCGTGCTCGACGCGATGACGTACGCGGCGCACCCGGCGGCCCTGCGGCGACTGGGGGACGACGAGCAGCTGATCGTGGTGGAGGGCGACGTCGCGGACGCTCAGTTCGTCGCCGCGGTGTTCGAAGCGGCCGAGCCGACCGTCGTCGTGGACGCCGCGGCCCACAGCCACGTCGACCGCTCGCTGGAGGACGCCGCCCCGTTCATCCGCACCAACGCCACCGGCGCCTGGGTCGTCGCCCAGGCCTCCCTCGACGCCGGCGCCCGCCTCGTGCGCGTCTCGACCGACGAGGTGTACGGCGACCGGGCGGGCCGCCCCGCGTCCCAGGAGGGCGACCCGGTGCGGCCCACCAACCCCTACTCGGCGAGCAAGGCCGCTGGCGACGCGCTGGTCGCCTCGCTGGTGCGCTCCCACGGGCTCGACGCGGTCATCACCCGCGGGGTCAACACCTACGGCCCCGGTCAGTACCCCGAGAAGCTGCTCCCCCTGGCCGCCCAGCGGTGGGCCGACGGGGCCTCGATGGGCGTGTACGGCGACGGGCTGCAGGAGCGCGACTGGCTGTACGTGGACGACCACGCCGACGCGATCGTCGCCGCCGCCTACCTCGGCCGGGCCGGCCACACGCTCCACTTCGCCGGGGCCGGGCCGGTCGCCAACCGCGCCCTCCTCGCCCTCTGGCGCTCCGCGCTGGGCCACCCCGACGACGACGACGGGCTGGAGGAGGTCGACGACCGACCCGGCCACGACCGGCGCTACGACCTCGACGACAAGGCCACCCGCCGCCTGCTGTCGTGGAGCCCTCGCACCGACCTGGAGGCCGGCCTCGCCGCCACGGCGCGGTGGACCCGACGCCACCCCGACTTCTGGAGCACTCACTGTGAGGACGCATGAACGGACGCCTGCTCATCCTCGGCGCCACCGGCCGACTCGGCCGCGCGCTGGCGACCGCCGCCATGGAGGACCTGGAGTTCCTGGCGCTGAGCCGGGACTGGCTCGACCTGGAGACCGCCACCGCCCCGGAGGTCTACGAGCTGATCGACGACCTCGCGCCGGCGGCCGTCATCAACGCCGCCGCGGCCGCCCTGGTCGACGAGTGCGAAGCGAACCAGGACCGGGCGCTGGCCGTCAACGCGACCGCTCCCGGGCACCTCGCCGCCGCCTGCGAGCGGCTCGGCGTGCCCCTCATCCACATCTCCACCGACTACGTCTTCGGCGACCGGCCGGGCCCGTTCACGGAGGACGCCGCCACCGGCCCGGTCCAGTGGTACGGCGAGACGAAGCGGCGGGGTGAGCGGGCGGTGCTCGACGCGGGCGGGCGGGCCTGCGTCGCCCGCGTCTCGTGGCTCTTCGATCACGGCGACTGGTCGTTCGCCGACTACGTGCTCGGGCAGGTCTCCGAGGGCGCCGAGGCGGTCGCGGTCCGGATGCGGCAGCAGAGCCGACCGACGCACACGCCGTCGCTCGCCCGCTGGCTGGTCGCCCTCGCGGTGCACCTCGCAGGCGGCGGCGACGCCCCGAAGATCCTCCACCCCACCGGCGGACCCGCGGCCAGTCGGGCGGTGTGGGCGCGCGCGCTCCTGGACGCCAACGAGCTGCCGGACATCCCGGTGGTCGACCAGGGGGACACGCCGGGCCCGGGGTTCGCGCTGGCGAAGCGCCCGGACGACAGCCGGCTCGACGGCGACGCCACCGCCGCGTGGGCAGCCTCCGTCGGCTTGCCGCCGCTGGAGGACTGGCGCGAGGCGCAGCGGTAGCGCGGCCCCGGCGGCGGCGGCTACAGTCCGGCCGTGCCCGGCAACCCCAACCCGTCGACCCCACCCCGCCGCACCGGCATCCAGGGTGTGCTCGTCCAGGACCTCGGCTGGTTCACGGACCAGCGGGGCAGCCTGTCGGTCCTGCTGCGCAACGACCAGGCCGAGCTGGCGGGGGAGCGGTTCGGGCAGGCCTACGTGACGACGGTGCTGCCGGGGGTGGTGAAGGCCTGGCACCGCCACGCCGCCCAGCACGACCGCATGGTCGGCATCGTCGGCCGCACGCTCCTGGTGCTGGTCGACGGGCGGGACGACTCGCCCACCCGCGGCCGCCTGCTCGAGGTCGTGCTGGGGGACCGCCACCCCGTGCTCGTCTTCATCCCACCGGGGGTCTGGCACGGCCTCAAGGCGATCGGCGACGGCGAGTCCGTCGTGCTCAACCTCCCCGACGCGGCCTACGACGCCGACGACCCGGACGAGGTGCGCGCCGAGCCGCACCACCCCCCGGACGTCGGCCTGCCGGGGTTCGACTGGGCCCGACGGGACGGCTGATGGCCCTGTCCGCGCTGGCCGCCGCGCTGCCCGACGGCGACCTGCTCGACGCCCCCGCTCAGCTCGACGACTACGCCACCGACCGATCGACCGCCCCGCCGGTCTCTCCCCGCGCCGTGGTGCGCGCCCGCTCGACCGCCGACGTCAGCGCGACGATGCGCTGGGCCTCGGAGCACGGCGTGCCCGTCACGCCGCGGGGCGCGGGCACCGGCAAGGCGGGCGGCTGCGTGGCGTCACCGGGCGGGATCGTGCTCTCCCTCGCGTCGATGGACCGGGTGCTCCGGGTGAGCGCCGGGGACGGCTGGGCGGAGGTCGAGCCCGGGGTCGTGACCGGCGAGTTCCGGGACGCCATGGAGCAGGACCATCGGCTCTTCTATCCCCCCGATCCGGCGTCGTTGGACGTCTGCACCCTGGGCGGCAACGTCGCGACCAACGCCGGCGGCCCCGTCGCGATGAAGTACGGGGTGACGGGCGACCACGTGCTCGGCGTCACCGCGGTCCTGCCCGACGGCAGCGTCGTGCAGACCGGCCGGCGGCAGCCCAAGTCCGTCGCCGGCTACGACCTGACCAGCCTGCTGATCGGCTCCGAGGGCACCCTGGGGGTGCTCGTCGAGCTTCGACTCGCGCTGCAGGCGGTGCCCCGCGAGACCGTCGCCGCGCTGATCCCGTTCGACACCGCCGCAGACGCCGTGGGCGCCGTCGTGTCAGGCCGCCGCGCGGGCGTGCAACCCAGGGCCCTGGAGCTCTTCGACCGGGTCACCCTCGCGCGACTGGTGGCCCAGGGGGTCGACCGGGTGCAGCCCGAGTGGGGGGCGCTGCTGCTGGCCGAGTTCGACGGCGGGCCCGGGGAGGCCGAGGCGGCCGCCGCTCGGTTCGCAGATGCGCTGGACCGCCCCCCGCGCGACCTTCGATTCACCCGGTCCACCGCCGAGCGCGCCGCGCTCTGGGCGCTACGCCGCGAGACCAGCGAGCTGGTCAAGGTGGGGGCCGCGGGCTGGATCAGCGAAGACGTCGCGGTGCCGCTCTCGTCGATGCCGGCGATGCTCCAGCGGCTCTACGAGATCGGCGACCGCCACGACCTGGCCGCGTTCGCGTACGGCCACGCGGGCGACGGCAACCTGCACGTCAACCTGGTCTGGGACGAGGGACACGGACAGCCCCGGGCCGAGGTGGCGGCCCGGGAGGTGATGGACGCCGCGCTGAGGCTGGGGGGCACGATCTCGGGGGAGCACGGGATCGGCACCTGCAAGCGCCGCTTCCTCCCGGGCGAGCTGGGGGAGCGGTCGCTCGGCCTGCAGCGCAGCATCAAGCAGCTGTTCGACCCGCGGGGCATCCTCAACCCGGGCAAGGTCTTCGCCTGAGGTCTACTCGGTCGGATCCGGGGCCGGGGCCGGGGCGGGGGGCAGCCCGGCCCGCGCGGCGAGGGCGGCCGCGTCGACGTCGGCGATGTAGCCGATCCGCCAGGGGCGGCCCGGGTCCTCGGCGATCCAGGCCAGCTTGACGACGCCGTCGAGCACGATCATGTCCGGCTCGACGTTGCCGCGGGTCCCGAGATCCAACGACGCCGGCTTCTTGGAGCCGTCCGCCGCGACGACCGCCATCGGATAGTCGCCGGGCTGGTCCTGCACGAAGAGGATCCAGCGACCGTCGGGGTCCCAGGCGTAGCCGAGCGAGCGCTCGGTCACCCGCACGCCTTCGGCCAGCCGGGTGAAGACCGCGTCCCCGGGGCGCCCGACGAACAGGTCGTAGCGCTTGCCCGACGGATCGTCCTTGTTGGACAGGAAGGCGAACCTCGAGCCGTCCGGCGACCAGCTGGGGTGGATCTCGTCGCTCTCCTCCATCCGGACCAGCGGTGTCTGCTCGTAGTACTCCAGGTCGAACAGGAACAGGTCGCTGCGCTTCGTCTCGCGGTTGCGGATCTCGTGCAGGACCTTGCCCTCGGTCGGGTGGAACGACGGCCAGCGCTCGCTGTCCCGGGTCCAGGTGAGCTGCTCCAGCTCCGCTTCGTGCTGCGCGTCGGCGATCCACAGCTCCCGCCCGAGCTCACCCTCGGCGACCACGATCACCTTGCTGCCGTCCTTGTTGAAGACGGGCCGCTCCTGGTCGCCGGGCCCCCCGAACCGGACCTTGAGCAGCTCCAGCATGACCTCTCCGCCCTTGGTCTTGTGCCGCACCACCATCGCGTTGTGGCGGCCGTTGGGGTGCCAGACGAAGTCGAGCAGGTCGGTGAACGACGCGGTGCCCTCGGAGTCCTCGAACGACGGGTGCTGCTTGGGCCAGATCGACCGGAACGTGGCGTCCTCGACGAGCGAGCGGGCGTAGTAGCGGAAGCGGTCGCTGCCGTCGGGTCGGGCTTCGATCAGTCCGTACGCGATCCAGGTGCCGTCGGGGCGCAGCCGGGGCGCCACCATGTGTCCGTCGTGCAGCCCCGCGCCGACCTTCTGCGGGGCTGGAGGCGTCCACGCCGGCCCCGCGGTCGCCAGCGCGGCGGCGATGACCACGGCGGGCACGAGCCCCCACGCGAGGTGACGCCGGCTCAATCGTCGTCCCTCGGCGGCGGCACCAGGAACAGCCACGCGCCGGCGCCCGCCCGGGCCTTGGGGCAGCGCACGCCCATCAACGTGCCGTCGGCCGACAGCGCCGGCTCGAAGCAGCCCTTGATGACCTGGTAGCGGAGCTCGTCGCGCTTGCGATCGTGAATGCGGATGTGTCGGTCCTCGCCTTGACGCTCGATGTACAGGATCGAGCGGCGGGAAGCATCTACTCCGAGCACCTCGTAGCAATCTTCGACGCTCGTCTTGAGCTCGGTCCGCCGGCGCCCAGTGACGTCGACCCAGTACAAGCCGCACACCCCCCCGACGTCGGCCCCGAACGCGATGGCGTCCAGGGAGGGGTGGGCGGCGACGCTCGTGACGGCGCTCTTGCGGTGAGTGAGGACCTGCTGCTTGCTGGAGTCCAGGTCGACGAGGAGCAGCTGGGCCCGGTCCGCGGTGTCACCGACGAGCGCCACGCGGCGGCCGTCCGGCGACAACCCGGCGACCGTCAGGCCGCGACGCTGCCGCTTGACCACGACCGCCTCGTTGCGGGCCATGTCGGCCACGATGACCGCCTCGTCCCGGCCGACCTTCGCCACGAACGCGACGACGTCGGCGGAGGAGGCGACCACCGGGTTGCCCGGCTCGGTCCAGCCGCCGGAGACCTGCCAGTCCTTGCCGGACACGGTGTTGACGAGGTGCACCGAGCGGCCGCCGCCCTCTTCGGTCAGCACGGCGAAGCGGCCACCGTCCGGGGTCAGGGCGACGCGGGTCACCAGCGGCTCGGGCAGGCTCGCGATGGGGTAGCGGTAGCGCGACAGCTCGCCCTGCTGCACGAGCACCACGTTCTCGTCTTCGGGCCGGCTCACGTCGAGGCCGGTGCAGATCGCCAGGGACGTCGTGCCGTCCGCGCTCAGCGACGGGGTCCGACAGCTCTCCTCGGCGAAGGTGCCTTCGAACAGCCGCCACGGTCCGCGCCCCAGGCGACCGGTCACCGCGTCCTCGGGGTGCGGCGTCGCCTCCTCGCCCTCAGCGAGGTCGGTGGCCTCGCGGACGGGCCACGCCTTGGACGCCCGCCTCATCGGATCGGCGCGGAAGTCGTACTCGGTCACCTTGAGCGGCAGCGTGCTCAGATCGACCGGCTTGGGGCCGGGCACGCCAGCGGCGAGGGCGGGTGGCGCCGCCGCGAGCAGAACGGCCACGGCGGCGGGCAGCAGGAGCTTCACGGTCCGGACGGACCGGGCGGGTCGCTCCACGAGGTCGGGTACGCGCACGGTCGCAAGCCTAACCGTCCGCCCGCGTGCCCGCGAGCCCTGGGCCACAACACACAAACTTGACTTTATGTTGACAACTTCTTCACATCTCCTAGGGTGGTCACCAAGGTCGCCGATCGAGGGTGACGGGCATTGCCCCGCTGGTCACCCGACTGACCATCGAAGGAGCCGCCGTGAATCGAAAAGCCGTTCTTGCCGTCTCCGCGCTGCTCGCCCTGGTGAGCGTCGTGTTGATGCAGTTGTATCGCCAGAACGTCGCCCGGGAGCTGGGCGTGGACGGCAACACCGTCGAGGTGGTGGTCGCGTCCGCCGACCTGCGGGCCGGCGTGACGCTCAAGCGCAGCGACTTGAAGGTCGTCGACTTCCCGGCGCGCTACGCGCCACCCCGGGCGCTGGGACCGGGGTTCGCGGACGAGCTCCTGGGGCGCCGGCTCGAGGCCGCGGTGCGGGCCGAGGAGCCGGTGACGCTGCTCCACATGGCGGGCAGCGGGGAGAGCGTCCGCCTGTCCGACGTCATCCCCCGGGGCCACCGGGCGCTGACGGTCGAGATCGGCAAGACGGCCTTCACCGAGTTGGTGCAGCCGGGGGACTACGTCGACGTGCTGCTGACGATCCAGGACCCCAAGGAGCGCTCGGTGGAGACCCGCACGCTGCTCCAGGCCGTCGCGGTGCTGGCGGTCGGCAGCACGACCGGGCAGGACCCCGAGGTGGCCGCGCGGGGCGGCGGAGGCGCCCGTCGAACGACGGACGTGACCCTCGCCGTGGCCCCCCCGGAGGCGGAGATGCTGGTCCTCGCCCAGGACCAGGGGATCCTGTCGATGACGATGCGGATGGCGGGGGAGATCGAGTCGACGGACACGCTGGACGGCTGGAACCTGCACGACCTGCTGCAGCGCGAGCCGGTCAACCGGGTCCAGAAGGCGCGGGATCTGAGCAACTGCGTGCACATCACCCGGGCGGGCGAGGGCGGCAGCACGAAGTGCGTCGAGTAGACGCCACTCCTCAGACGCGCACCACCTTGACCATGTTGGCGACGCCCTTCAACTCGGTGAAGCCGGCCACGACGATGACGTCGTCGCCCGCGTCGAGCAGGCCCCGGTCGACGAGCAGCCGCTCGGCCTCGACGACCATCACGTCGGAGTTGCCCGGGAACTGCATGTGGAGCGGGATGACGCCCCGGTACAGCGCCATGCGGCGCTCGGCCACGGCCCGAGGCGTGAGGGCGAAGATCGGCGCGTCCGGGTAGTAGCCGGACAACAGCCGGGCCGTCCGCCCCGACAGCGTGAACACCATCAGCGCCTTGAACGTGGCCAACTCGGCCATCATCGCCGCGGCCTTGACCACCGCCATGGTGATGTCGTGGCCCGCCTCCTGGCCGATGACCAGCCCTTCGGTCTGCATGCAGGGCTCGGTCTCCCGGGCGATGAGGTCCATCATCTCGATCGCCTCGACGGGGTAGGCGCCGGCCGCCGTCTCGCCGCTCAGCATCACCGCGTCGCAGCCGTCGAGGATGGCGTTGGCGACGTCGCTCGCCTCGGCCCGGGTGGGGCGGGGGTTGGCGGTCATCGACTCGAGCATCTGGGTGGCGACGATGTCGAGCGCGCCGGCGCGGTTGGACTTCGCCAGCAGCTGCTTCTGCATCATCGGCACCTTGTGGTTGCCGACCTCCACCGCCAGGTCACCGCGGGCGACCATGATCCCGTCCACCTCGGCGAGGATCTCGTCGATGTTGTCCACCGCCTGCGGCTTCTCGATCTTGGCGATGATCGGGATCCGGGCGCGGTGTCGGCGGAGCTCGTCCTTGAGATCCCGCACGTCCTGGGCGGTCTGCACGAACGACAGCGCGACGTAGTCGGCCCCCAGCTCGACGCCGGCGGCGAGGTCCTCGCGGTCCTTGGGGGTCAGCGCGGGGATGGACACGGTCGCGTCCGGCAGGTTCATCCCCTTGCGCTCCTTGAGGGTGCCGCCGGTGATGATCTCGGTCTCGACCACGCCTTCGCCGTCGATCCCGACGACGACCAGCTCCATCAGCCCGTCGTCGAGCAGGATCCGGTGACCGGGCTGCACGTCGCCGGCGAGCCCGTCGTGGTTGCAGGTGATCCAGGTGTCCCGCCCCGCGGCGTCCCCCGGCACGACGGAGAGCCGCTCCCCCACCTTGAGCTCCATCGTCCCCCACTCCAGCTTGCCGGTGCGGACCTTGGGGCCGCAGAGGTCGAGGAGCGTGGCGACCGGCTTGCGCAGCGCCCGCGAGACGCGCTGGATCTGGTCGGTCTGGAACGCCAGGTCGGCGTGGGTGGCGTGGGAGCAGTTCAGCCGCGCGACGTCGAGGCCAGCCTTGAACATGCGGGCCAGGACGTCGGGGCTGCTCGATGACGGACCCAGCGTGGCGACGATCTTCGTCTTGCGTATGGATGACACGGAGGGAGCTTAGCGAGACAATCGCGCACCATGGTCCGCTGCACTCTGCTGTTCGCCCTGTCGCTCCTCGTCGCCTGCTCCGGTCCCACCGACGATCCGGTGACCGACGAGACGCCCGCCATCACCCCCGAGCCGATGCCCGACGACGCCTCGCCGACGCCGGAGGAGACGCCCGAGGCGACCCCGGAGCCGGAGCCGGTGACCGAAGAGGTGACCCCCGAGCCGGACGACGGCGGGGACGTGCCCGTGCTGACCGGCGAGCCCCACGTCATCCCGGCCAACCCGCGCATGCCGGGCATGAACGACCAGTTCACGTTCTGGGGGTGGTCCAGGGACGGGCTGCGGTACGCCTTCGAGACCTACAACCCGGGCGAGGGGGCGGTCGACTGCGACATGGCGTACGACCTGTACGTCATCGACGCCGAGACCGACCAGTACGCTCAGGGCGGCCACCTGACGGTCGCCCACGACTCGCCGGAGGGGGGCGCCAACGGCTGCACGCCCGCGGACCTGGGGCCGATCATCGAGGCGAAGCGGACCGAGGCGTTCGAGAAGCACGGGATCGTGATCGGCAACCTGAGCCCGGCGGTGACGATCCGACACGGCGCGGGCGACAAGTACCGAATCGCCTTCCCGGGCGGCGAGGAGACGGTCGCGTTCCGGGTGCTCCACGGCACCGACGACATCTACAGCGACCTCGCCAAGGCGGGCGCCGCCTACTACATGGCCGTCAAGGGGAGCGCGAGCACCTGGGTGATCGAGCCGGGGCGCAAGCGTCGGCCCTACGTCACGGACTACCAGCCGGTGCTGCTCTTCGTCAGCCCGGACGGCCGCCACGCGGCGTTCATCGTCAAGCGTTCCCACACCGCCTTCGAGGGCAACCGGTGGAGCTTCATGAGCAACGGCCTGGCGCTCCCCGATTGGCTGCTCTGAGCGGCTCTCCGACGACGATCCCCGACGAGCGGTTCGAGCGAGCCGCCGCCGGCGTGCTCGGTCCCGCCGCCGCCCGGCGGGTCCTCGAGGTGGTGGCCCGAGCCGACACCGCGGCGTTCGTCGGGGGCTGGGTCCGGGACGTGGTGCTGGGTCGCGAGTCGGACGACCTGGACGTCGCGGCGGCGGACCCGGACGGCCTGGTGGATTCGCTCATGGCCGCGGGCGGGCGCAACCGGGTGCTGCTCGATCCCGTGCGGCGGACCTGGAGGGTCACGTTCGGGCGGGGCTGGGTCGACGTCACGGGGCTGCGGGGCGAGACGCTCAACGAGGACATGACGGCGCGGGACCTGCGCTGCAACGCGATGGCGTGGTCGCCACGCGGTGGGCTGCAGGACCCGCTGGAGGGGCTGGCGGATCTGCAGTCCCGCACGCTCCGGCTCGCGAGTCCGGACGCGCTTCGTGAGGACCCGCTCCGCGCGCTGCGGGTCTGGCGGTTCGCGATCCAGCTGGACGCGACGCCGGCGGTCGACGTCACCGGGGCGGAGCTCGGCCGGGTCGCGGCCGAGCGGACGCGATCGGAGCTGCACAAGATCCTGGTCCACCCCGACGCCGCGCGCGCGCTCGACGGCCTGCAGGCGGCGGGGCTCCTGACGTCTCTGCTGCCGGGGACGCTGCGGCTGGACGTCCACCGGCGCGCCGTGGTCGCGACCGCGCACGGGCCGGCCCTGGCCCGCTGCTGGGCCGAGGCGGAGCGCAAGCGGGTCGCCGTACCGTTGGGCTGGCTCTGCCCGCCGGACGATCTCGAGCCGGCGCTCCTGGCCCGACGGTGGCCCAAGCAGGTGGCCCGCTCGGCCGCGGCGACCTCCCGGGAGGTCGGCGCCGAGGGCGACACGATCGGTCGCGATCTCGTGCGATGGAAGCGCCAGGCCGCGTTCGCGCTGCTGGGTCGGGCCGCCGGCGCGACGGACCCCGACGCGCTGGTCGCGAGCTACCTCGCGGCGCTGGACACCGCTCCCGGCGCCCGCAACCCCAGGGGGCTCCCCGTCCCCCCGGTCCCGGCCGCGCTGCTCAACGCCGACGCCATCCGCGAGCACCTGGGGCTGAAGGGCGGTCCGGGCCTGGGCACGACGCTCGAGGCGCTGGTCGCCGCCCAGATCGACGGCGAGGTGAAGGACCGGGCTGGTGCTCTGGCCTGGATCGACCGACGCCAGGGCTGACTTCGGCGCCTTCACGTTGGCGAGAGGGCCGGCGGGTGCCGCTATCGGAGCCTGCAGAGCATCGCGACGACCCGGCGGAGTCGGGCCTGTTGGTCGTCTCCCCCTTCGAGGTCGACCAGGTCCAGGACCGCACAGACCTCCGCTGCGCTGCCGCGGGCGATGCGGAAGTGCCGGCCCCGCTCCTCGGGGGTGCCCATGTAGGCACCCTCGGCGAGGTTGAGGACCACGCTGTCGGCTGCCCTTCGGGCCTGGTCCTTCAGGGCGCTGTCGCCCCGCGGGAAGGGGGTCCGGCGGATCCACCGCGCGATCTCGACGGCGAGGCGGTACGCGTCGAGGCGTTCGTGGGACAGGGTGTGCTGCATCGTCTGGTCTCCCCGCGACGGGGCCGTTCCCCGCCGTCGTGCCCCCCGGTAGCGGGCGGTCAGGGGGCCGGGTCAAGGGGCTGGCGCGGGAGCGGGTGCGGGCTCAGGGCCGGGGATTGCGCGCGTGTCTCCAACTGACGTCGGCTCGAGGCTATCGCGGAGCGACACGGGCCCCTTGATGCGGTCCCCGAGCCCGCTACGACGGGCACGAGGACGGCGGGGAGGGGCACCGGCTGGGGGCGGCGGGGCTGGCGGTCTGGCCAGATCGAGCACGATTGCGGCGACGATATCGAGTGCGTGAGCGGGCTCGAGCACGATCCCACGAGGTCGAGCGCGATCGCTCCGGGGAGTTCACCCCACCGTGGTTCCTGTTCGTGATGTCGCTATCGCTGTCGTGAGTCGCTCATCGTCGCCGTGTTCGAGCATCGTGCTCCGCCGCGGTCCGTCGACCCGACCGCGAGGACTCTCGAACACCGAGTCAGTCGAGCTCCCAGAAGTAGCGGCAGAGCAGGTGGTACTGGCCGTCGACCGAGTCGACCTCGCCAGCCTCCCCCGCGTCCGGCGCCCACTGGTCGGGCTCCGCCGCGAAGAGGTCCTGGAAGCCCTGGCTGTCGCCGATCTCGGGGCTCCAGCGGGTGCTCACCGCGTGGGTGTAGCCCTCGGCCGCCAGCTCGGTGCGGTCCGGCTCGTCCATCGAACCGATCGCGGCGAACGCGATGGTGAAGGCCCGCTCGGGCCAGTCGGCGTCGTCGCAGGTGGTGTCCCCGGCCTCGATCGTGGCGGTCCCGTCGAACTGGTCGGTGCAGCCGCTGCAGCTGTCGTCGGGCTCGACGGCGGCGAGGTCCACGTACTCCCAGACTTCGCAGTCGGTGCGCGGCTCGTCGAACTCGCCCGGGTCGTCGGCGACGTAGATCCAGCGCAGGAACCCCTCCAGCGAGCCCGCGTCGGCGTCCACGGAGACGAAGCCCTGGAGCCGGAGGAAGTTGGACTCGACGGGCCCCTCGGGCACCGGCGTGGGGCAGCCCGCGAGGGAGGCGACGAGGAGCAGGAGGACGAAGCGGCGCATTACTCGAGCAGCCGGATGTCCATCCGCCACGTCACGCCCGTGCCGTCGCCGAGCCCCCAGTAGAAGCGCCCGACCCCCAGGTACTCCCGACGGAAGTCCGGCAGGCCCGAGTCCTGCTCCTTGAGGTACAGCGCGAGCACCGGACTGAAGCTGTCCTGGTTGCCCGTCGAAGGCGACCAGTCGACCATCCCGAACGCCACCGCGTCACCGTCGGCCCCGTCGGGCACGCGGCCGTCCAGGTAGTCGGCGTAGGACTCGTCGACCACCGGCAGCATGTTGATGTCCGCGATGGCGATCGTCGGCAGGCCGCCGACGCTGTGACAGCCCTCGTCCGCCTCGGGGATGAGGCTGAGCTTGAAGTCTTCGGTGCAGCCGGTGCAGCCGGCGACCGACACGTCCGCGTCCGGCTCCGCCCAGCCGATGATGCTGAAGTCCTGGTCGCACAGGAACGGCCCGCCGTTCCCCTCGGTCACGGTGAACGTCGACGTGCCGAACATCACCTGCTCCCGGTCGGGGAACGAGTCCTCCAGCGAAGGCAGGTTCTCCTCGTGCTGCAGCGGCGGGTGGCTGCAGCCGATGGCGAACACGAGAGCGAGCAGCGTCGAAGAGAATCGGAGCATCGGCGGCGGACTGTAGCAGCCGCCCCGGGCGGGCCCAAGGGCGGGCGCAGGCATCCGCCCGCCGGGCCCGATCATCCGCCCAGGTAGGCCTCCTGCACGGCGTCCGATTGCAGCAGCTCGGCGCTGCTCCCTTCGGTGACGATGCGGCCCTGCTGGATCACGTAACCCCGAGACGCGACGTTCAGCGCCATCCGCGCGTTCTGCTCCACCAGGAAGATCGCCGTCCCCTGCTCGTGGATGTCCGCGATGATCTCGAAGACGGTGTCCACGAGGGCGGGCGCCAGCCCCATCGACGGCTCGTCCATCAGCATCAGCTTGGGCCGCGCCATCAGCGCCCGGCCGATCGCCAGCATCTGCTGCTCACCCCCCGACAGCGTCCCGCCGTACTGCTTGCGGCGCTCCGCCAGCCGGGGAAACAGCCCGAAGATCCGCTCGAGGTCGTCGTGGATCGCGGCCCGCCCGTCCGTCCGGTCGTACGCGCCGAGGTCGAGGTTCTCCTGCACCGACAGCCGCGGGAAGATCCGCCGCCCCTCGGGCACGATCGCGATGCCTCGGGAGACGATGTCCGGCGGCGCCTTCCCGGAGATCTCCTCGCCTTCGAAGTGCACGCTCCCGCCCTGCAGGGGCAGCACCCCGAGGATGATCTTCATCGTCGACGTCTTGCCCGCGGCGTTGCCTCCGAGCAGGCACACCACCTCGTCCCCACCGACCTCGATGTCCAGCCCGTGCAGCACCGGCACCGGGCCATAGGCCGCCTTGACGCCCCGGAGGCTCAGCACGTCAAGCCTCCGCCTCGGCGCCGTGGCCACCGACCCGGTCACCCGCCGTCCCGGCGGCGCCCCGGCCCAGGTAGGCCTCGAGCACCTGGGGGTTGTTGCGCACGTCGGTGAAGGCCCCCTCGGCGATCTTGCAGCCGTGGTCCAGGGCGATGACGTGGTCGCTGATCGTCGCGATGACGACCATGTCGTGCTCGATCAGCATCACCGTCCGCCCGTCCTCCTTGAGCCGCACGATGTCGGCCATGAGGGCGTCGGTCTCGGTGTGGTTCATGCCGGCCGCCGGCTCGTCCAGCAGCAGGACGCGCGCGTCGGTCGCCATCGCCCGGACGATCTCGAGCCGCCGCTGGTTGGCGTAGCTCAGGTTCCGCGCCAGGTCGTGCTCCAGCGGGAGCAGCTGGTCCCCGAAGAAGCCGAGCAGCTCGCGCGCCCGCTCCGCGGCCCGCTCCTCCTCCTTCTTGAAGCCGCCGGTGCGCAGCGCCGCGGACAGCCACCCCTCCCGGGTCCGCGTGTGCATGCCGACGAGCACGTTCTCCAGGACGGTCATCTCCGGGAACAGCCGGATCGTCTGAAACGTCCGGGCGACCCCGGCGGCGACGATCTCGTCGGGCCGCAGCCCCACGAGGTCCCGCTCCCCCTCGTCCGTGACCAGGGAGATCGCGCCCTCGGTCGGCCGGTATTGGCCGGAGATGCAGTTGAAGAAGGTGGTCTTGCCCGACCCGTTGGGGCCGATGATCGACAGGATCGCGGCGGCCGGAACGTCCAGATCCACGGCGTCCAGCGCCGTCAGGCCGCCGAACCGCTTCGTCAGCCCCCGGATCTTCAGAACCGTCATCGACGGACGGCGCTTACTGGATCATTTCGCGCGCCTGCTTGAGCAGCTCGAGGCGATCGCGGGTCCCGCTGTCGTCGGGGTCGAACTTGAGGATGGCCTGGTACTCGCGGATGGCGGAGTCCCAGTCCTTCTCCTTCTCGTAGATGCGGGCCAGGTTGTAGCGCACGTCCGTGTCCCGGGGGTCGACGTCGAGCACCGCGCGGTAGCGCTTCTTGGCCTGCTCGTAGTCCTTGAGCATGTAGTAGGCGAAGCCCATGTTGTAGTCGAGGTCGAGGCTCTTCATGCCCAGCCCCTCGGCCTTGTCGAAGGCCTCCAGCGCCTCTTCCCACTCCTTGTCGTCCAGGCTCGCGACGCCCTTGCCGAAGTACTCCTTCTGGTCGCGCAGCCGCTTCTCCTCCGCCTCGGCGGCGTCCGCGAGGGCCTGCTGCTCAGCGGCGATCGCCTCGCGGTTCACGTCCGACCGGACGAAGCCGGCGAAGCCGACGAAGTTGATGCGCGCGTCGTCGCCGACCTGGAAGCGGCTCTCGTCCACCGTCAGCGCCTGCACCGGGGCGAGGTCGACGTAGGACCTGATCTTCGCGGTGTCGATGAAGCGCTCGTTGGCCTTGTAGCCGCCGTCCACGTCGCTGTAGGCGTCGTCGGTCCAGGCCTGGACCTCGTACTTGCGGCCGTACAGGAGGCCGCCGTCGGCCTTGACCTCGAGGTCCCAGATGGTCGCGTACGTGTCCGTCAGGCGGGCGCCCTTGTCCACGACGTACATCCAGATGATGACGCGGCTGGACTTGTCCGAGATGCCGAGGGGCCGGTTCTCACCGATGCTCGGGTAGACGAACTTGCCCGACTTGCGGTCCGACGCGATCTGGATGAAGTCGAAGAACTGGCGCATGACCATCTCGTCTTCGATGCCCAGCTCCTGCCCGAGCAGGCTCGGGCACCGGGCGCACTCGACGGTCACCTCGTACCAGTTGCCGGAGTTGCCGTAGCGCTTCGGCTCGGCCTCCACGTCGCGACCGACGCGGACCTCTTCCTTCTTCTCTTCTTCCTTCTCGACGGTCTCGCCCTCGAAGGACCAGTTCTCGACGTCGTCCTCCTCCTCCCGACTGATGTTCGGGTCGTCGCCGTCGTCTTCCTCGTCGTCGTCGCCGTCGTCCGGCATGTCGTCGAGGTCGCCGTCGTCGAGATCGAACTCGTCGTCGTCGGCAAAGGCGGGGCCCGGGCTCAGGAGCCAGGCGAGCGCGGCGAGCGCGGTGATGAGGGTGGAGATCCGCTTCATGTCGATCGGTTCCAGCAAGCGCAGTTGTCCATCAGCAGGCGGAGCCCGCGATGCCCAAAGATAGAGAGCGCAAGAGGTCTGTCAACATGCACGCCCTTGCAGGACCCGACAGAGCACGGTTGAAGGTCAGGCCCGACACGCTCAATATGCGCAACGCTCATGGCCTCCAACCACCCCGCCCAGACTCCCGGATCGCTGGACGATCCGGCATTCCTCGAATACCTGCTCCGGCATCTCCTGACCGCCAGGGCGATCGAGGAGCGCTGCATTCTCAACGTGCGGCAGGGGGTCCAGCCAAAATTCTTCAGCGCCTGGGGCAACGAGGCCGCTTCGGTCGCGAGCGCCGCCGCGCTGCAGCCGGACGACGTGCTGGTGCCGATGCACCGGAGCCTCGGGGCGCACCTCGTTCGCGGGCACGCGCCGTACGACATCTTCCTGCAGGCGTTCCTGCGGGACGCCAGCCACACCCGGGGCAAGGACACCGGCCTGCACATGGGGCGGTCGGGCACGAACATCGTCGGCATGATCTCCCCGCTCGGATCGATGAACGTGGTGGCGGGCGGAGTGGCGTGGGCGGAGCGCTACCTGCGGCGGGACGTCGTCAGCCTCGCCCACATCGGCGACGGCGGGACCTCGCTCGGCATCTTCCACGAGGCCCTCAACTTCATCGGCGTGCACGGCCTCCCCGTCGTCACGATCATCGACAACAACCAGTGGGCCTACGGCACGCCCAACTCCCTGCAGTTCGCCTGCGAGACCCTCGCGGAGCGGGGCTCCGCCTACGGGATGCCGGGCGTGCGGGTGGACGGCACGGACCTGCCCGCCGTCTACGAGGCGACCAGCGAAGCGGTCGAGCGGGCGAGGCGCGGGGAGGGGCCGACCCTGATCGAGTCGGTGACGATGCGGATGCGCGGGCACGCCGAGCACGACAACCAGCACTACGTGCCCGAGGGGCAGCTCGACGCGTGGACCGATCGGGACCCGGTCGACCGGTTCGTCTCCTGGGTCCAGCAGAGCGGGCGCCTCGCGGACATCGACGTCGACGCCCTGAAGTCGGAGATCGCAGCCGATGTGCTCGCCGCCGTCGACGCGGCCCGCGAAGCGCCGGAGCCGGCCCCCAGCCTGGGCGCGGTCGGCGTCTTCGCCGGGGACGGAGGCGACGACCGACCCGAGCCGGCCAACGGCTCCTCGCCGACGAAGGCCCCCGACGCCGACACCGTGCTGCGCCTCGCCGCGGTCGCCGCCGACGCCGACCGCGATGACGACGCGGCCCCGCCGGCGATCCAGCCCGGCGAGTCGGTGACCTACCTGGCGGCGATCCGGGAGTGCCTGCGGCACCACCTTCGCACCGACCCCCGGACGCTGATGTTCGGCGAGGACATCGGCCTGATGGGCGGCGCGTTCCGCGTGACGGAGGGCATGCTCGCGGAGTTCGGCCCCCAGCGGGTGGTCGACACCCCGATCGCCGAGGGGGCGATCGTCGGCGCCTGCATCGGCGCCGCGATCCGCGGCCTGCTCCCGGTCGGCGAGATGCAGTTCAGCGACTTCGTCGCGTCCTGCTTCAACGAGCTGGTGAACAACGCCGGCACGTTCCGATACCGGATCGGCACCCCCGTGCCGATGGTGCTCCGCCTGCCGTCGGCCGGCGGCGTGGGGGCCGGCCCCTTCCACTCGCTCAACCCGGAGGCGTGGTTCGCCCACGCGGCCGGCCTCAAGATCGTCGTGCCGTCGACCGTCGAAGACGCGTACGGCCTCCTCGCCGCCGCGATCGCGGACCCCGACCCGGTCCTCTTCTGCGAGCAGAAGCCGCTGTACCGCCGCCTCAAGGGGGCCCTCCCGCCCCCGGACCACGTGACCCCGATCGGGGAGGCCCGGGTCGCCAGGCCGGGCTCGAACGCGACCCTGGTCACCTACGGAG
Source organism: uncultured Rickettsiales bacterium (assembly GCA_964416435.1). Classification (GTDB taxonomy): domain Bacteria; phylum Myxococcota_A; class UBA796; order UBA9615; family UBA9615; genus CAYQEG01. The sequence continues at coordinate 18,571 of CAYQEG010000023.1, read as the reverse complement.
TCGCGGTCGCCCGCTCGGTCGAGGCCGCGGATCGCGTGGCCGCCGCGGGCAAGGGCGAGGTCGAGGTGGTCGATCTGCGGAGCATCGTCCCGTGGGACAAGGAGGCGGTGGGGCGGTCCCTGAAAAAGACCTCCAGGCTTCTGGTGGTTCACGAAGCGCGGCGGACGTGCGGGTTCGGCGCGGAGGTCGCGGCCTGGGCGGCCGAGGACCTCTTCGAGTGGCTGGACGCTCCCATCGTGCGCCTCGCGTCCGCCGACGTGCCGATCCCGTCGCACAAGGCGATGGAGAGGGCGGTCACGCCCCAGGTGGACGACATCGAGCGCGCGCTGACCGACCTGTTGTCGTTCTGAGTACGCCCTTCGGGGGGCCGGCTCTCGCCCGCATCCCAATCGCTCCGAAGGTTGCTAGAGTGCGCCACGGCTGGCAGCACGCACCGCTCCAGTCCACCGAAACGAGCCCAACGAGGAAGCCCCCATGCTTCGTACCGCGCTTGCTCTTCTCGCGCTTTCCCTCGTCCTGCCGATCGCCCCCGCGGCCGCGCAGGGTGTTCCGACCCTGACGCTCGGCTCGTCCGCCAGCGTCCACCTGATCCCACCCGGTGAGATCAAGGCGGACGGCAAGCGCATCTCGCTGCTCGTGCTGGTCACGGACGAGAGCGGCGCGCTCGCCAGCGGCGTCCGCTTCCGCGGCTCCGCGGCGTCGACCGGTCGACTGGACCAGGACTGCCCGCAGGTCGGCCCCGGCCTCTACAGCTGCGGCTACGTCACGCCCGATCGCTACGTCTCCGGCGCCACCGTGAACCTGAAGGCGCGGCTCCCCTCCAACGCCAACGTCGAGGCGTCGTACCCGATCGACGTGGTGCCCTCGGGCCGCGCCCGCATCGCCTTCAACGCCAACCCGGCGGAGGTGGTGCTGACTCAGGATCCGAGCAGCGCGATCACGTTCACGGTGACCGACGACAACGGCGCTCCGCTGGATGGCCTGGACCTCCGCGCCGCGGCCAACGTCGGCCAGGTGCAGGCGGTCGCGGCGGCTGGCGGCGGCAACTACTCGGCCGTGTACGTGCCGCCGAGCACGCCGTTCCCGCAGGTCGCGCTGATCTCCGTGTGGGACGCCAACGACCCCGAGCGGGTGTTCGGCTTCTTCCGGATCAACCTGGTCGGCAAGGTCGACTACCCCGTCGACGCCCGCGCCCCCGGCGTGACGCTGATCTTCACCGTCGGTGAGAACACCTTCCCGCCCGTCGTCTCCGACGCCACCGGCCGCGCCAGCGTGCCGATCATGGTGCCGCCCGGCGTGCGGTACGCGCAGGTCGAGCTGATCCAGCCCACCGGCGCCCGGTCCACGCAGCAGATCGACCTCCAGGTCCCGGCGTTCAACCGCCTGGTGCTCGGCGGCGCCCCGGTCTTCCTGCCCAGCGATGGGCAGAGCACGGCGCTGATCCGCATCTTCGCGGTGGACGGCAAGGGCCGCCCGGCGGACGGCCAGAACCTCTCCCTGAGCACCAGCCAGGGCAAGATCAGCCAGGCCAAGTTCCTGGGCAACGGCCTGTACGAAGCGGAGTACATGGCTCCGTGGCTCGACGCCGCCGGCACCGCCACCATCAGCGCGGCGCTCGTCGGCGAGGAGGCGTCCAGCAACGACTCCATCGACCTCGGCCTCGAGCCGGCCCCGGCGATCGCCATCTCCCTGGTGGCGGACCCGGCCCAGGTCACCCCCGACGACAGCAAGGTGACGCTGACGGCGCGCCTCGTCGACGACAAGGGGCAGCCCGCCCGCGGCAAGCAGGGCGTCGAGTTCCGCACCGCCGAAGGCCCGCTGACCAGCGTCAAGAGCCTCGGCAAGGCCGCCTTCTCGGCCGAGATGCCGGTCACCTGGAACGTCCGGTCCCGCGCCCAGGTGATCGCCGCCGTGCGCGGCAACCGCCAGGCCGTCCGCCAGCTCATCGCGCTGCCGATGAGCGACTGGGTGATGACCGGCCAGAAGGTGCCGGTCACGGTCCTCTCCCTGGACGCGTACGGCAACCCGGTGGCCGACGTGGCGGTCAACGTCAGCGTGTCGGGCGGCGGCGGCCAGGTCACCAGCTCGGTCCAGACCGACGCCCGGGGCCTCGGCACCGTCGTCTACACCGCCGGGCAGCTGTCCGGCCTCGCGACGCTGCAGTTCACCGCCGGTGACGCCAAGTATGTCGCCCCGGTGTGGCAGAGCCCCGAACCGCTCAAGAGCTTCGAGTTCCCCGTCAGCGGTGGCCAGCGCCAGGGCCGCACCCTCGCCAAGTGGCGCAAGCTGCGCGCCACGGTCGACCTCGGTCAGACGCCCGAGCCGGTCGCCACCACGGCCGAGCCGGTCGCGGGCGGCGGTGGCGTCTGGGGCTCCGGCGGCGGTGAGGCGACCCCCGTGGGGAGCGACTCCGGCTCCGTCGGCGCGGCGGGCAACGCCACGGCCATCAAGGTCTCCACCCTACCGTCCCAGGTCCCCGTGACCGGCGGCACGGTCTCCGTGATCGTCCGGGTGGTCGACGCCAACGGCATCCTCGTGCCCGCCACGAACGTGCTGATCCTCGCCGACGGCGGCCAGATCAGCGGCAAGACGGACAACGGCGACGGCACGTTCTCGGCCACCCTCACGGTGCCGCCCGACGTCGGCAAGAACAGCATCACGATCACCGCGGCGACCGCCGACGACCTGGCCGGCTTCGGCCACGTCCAGGTCGGTGACGCCGTCGCAGCCGGCACCGGCACCGGCGCCGGCACGACGAAGCCCAAGAAGCCCAAGAAGCCGATGGCCGCCGCGCCCGCGGGCGACCGGGGCAAGCACCGCATGGCGCGCGTGCACATCGGCTGGACGCCGGGCCTGTACACGTACGACAGCAACCCCTGCGTCGACGGCTCCGACCCGTGCGAAGCGCCCGCCGACTCCGCCCTGGACGACTACGACTTCCTGAAGGTCGAGATCCGCGGCGCCGAGGGCAGCGGCCCGATGCCGGCGGTCGGCTCCTTCGCCCTCGGCGGCGAGGTCTACCCCCTCAACGACCACAAGGGCCTGCTGTCGGTCGGCGTGCGCGGCGGCTTCGCCCGCATGGCCTACTCCACCAACTTCGAGGCCAACTCCGGCAGCGGCGACTCACATTGCGACACGCACTTCTGCGACGGCATGACGTTCCTGAACGTGCAGGGCCAGGTCCGCTTCGCGCTGCTCAACGACAAGGGCCCGCTGGACATCATCGTCCGGCCCATCGGCTACCAGTTCCAGGACGTCGTCATCTTCCGGCGGCTGTACAGCGAGGACACCCAGGCCCGCGAGCCCCGGTTCGAGACCATCGGCCTGCACACCCTGCAGTTCGGCTTCGGCGTGCAGTACACGATCATCCCGATGATCCGGCCGCACGTGGACTACAACCTGAGCGCCGGCCTCGGCGCGACCCTGGGCGAGGCCAACTTCCCCGTCCCGGGCGTCACCAACCACAACGTGCAGCTGGGCGTCACCGTGCTCCCCGTGATGGGGCTGCTGCTCGACGTCAGCTACGACCTGACGACGCGCTCCCTGGGCCTCGCCTTCCAGAACGAGGAAGGCGTGACGCAGCGCGGCGCCCTGCGTGAGCAGGCGCACACCTTCCGCCTGAGCGCCGGCTGGGCCTTCTAGAAGAGCTCGACCTCAGCGGCCTGCGGGTCGCCGACGTCGGCTGCGGAGCGGGCGCGTTGGCGCTGGAGCTCCAGCGCGTCGGCGCCCATGTCCATGGCTTCGACATCGACGAGGACCAGGTCCGGACCGCCCGCGCCGCCGGGATCCGGGCGGAGGTGGCCGACGGGTCCCAGCTCATCGACATCCTCGACGGCCGCTTCGACGCCGCGATCTGCCGGCGCGTCCTGTGGCACGAAAGCCAGCCCGCGGGGATCGTCCGCGAGATGGCGCGCATCACGCGCCCGGGGGGCCGGGTGATCGCCATCGAGCCGGACCTCGTGGCGCTCGAGGCCAGCCGGTTCACCGACGCGGACGACGCCGCACTGGCGGCGGCCGTGATGGCCCAGCTGTGCGAGGCGGTCGACGACACGACGGGGATCGACTTCCGGATCGGCTCCCGCCTGCCGACGCTGTTCGCGGACGCGGGCCTGCTCGACGCCACGCTCGCGGAGCACGCCGACGGCCCCCCGCCGGGGCTGGCGCCGGACGGGCTCGAGCGCGACATGCACCGCGGCTGCGGCGGCGACGCGGACGCCTGGGATCGGTGGGCGGCGCTGCCCGACCGGGGTGGACCGCCGCGTCGCGGGATGTTCACCTGCGTCGCGATCGTCAGGTCGCTATCATCCCGCACCTGATGACCCGCGCACTCCTCGTCGTCCTCCTGCTCACCGGCTGCACGGCCGAGTTGAAGGAGGAGCTCAACCGCAGCCAGGACGAGGTGGCCGGGCTGCAGGACGAGCTGTCGCGCATCGAAGCGGAGAACGCCCGCCTGACCGTCGAGGTCGCCGACCTCGAGCAGGAGCTGTCGCGGTTCAAGGAGGCTGAAGAGGCCGGCCTGGATCCCAACGAGGAGCTTTGGGCCCGGCTCGACACGTCGATGGGCGACATCCTCTGCCAGCTGGAGCCGGCGCGCGCGCCGCTGACGGTCGCCAACTTCGTGGGGCTCGCGGAGGGCACCCGCAAGTGGACGGACCCGCGGACGGGGCGTCCCAGCCGCGACCCGCTGTACGACGACACGATCTTCCACCGGGTCCTGAGCGGCTTCATGATCCAGGGTGGTGACCCGCTCGCCACGGGGCAGGGAGGACCGGGCTACCGGTTCAGCGACGAGTTCCACCCCGAGCTCAAGCACCTGCCCGGCACGCTGGCGATGGCCAACAGCGGGCCCGGCACCAACGGCAGCCAGTTCTACATCACCGAGGTGGCCACCCCCCACCTCGACGGAAAGCACACGGTCTTCGGCTACTGCGAGCCGATGGCCCTGATCAAGGACATCGCGTCGGTGCCGCTCCGGCCCGCCGCGAAACCCGGGGAAGAACCCAGCCGCCCGGTCGAGGACATCGTGCTCGAGGCGGTCATCATCCACCGCGGCGAGAAGCCGCGACCAGGCGACTGAGCATGATCCAGATCTTCCTCAAGACAGCGCTGTACAAGGGCCACTACGGCCCCGACCGAGACCAGTCGCTGAGCCGACCCGTGTTCGAGGTCCACGGCTCGGCCGAGCACCGGGACGGCGGCATCGATGTCTCCGTCACGGCGATGTACGACGATCGCGGCAAGCCGGTCGACGCGCCGTTCGAGAAGATCTTCCTGCCGATGTCGAAGGTCGACCACTACGTGCCGACGTAGGCGGAAGCCACCAGCACAGCGAGCAACCACAGCGCGGCCAGCCCGCCCGCGGCGCCCGCGATCCCCGGCAGGGGGGAGCCGGCTCGACGGCGGCGATCCCGCGTCCGCCGCAGCCCCACCGCGACGCCGAGCAGCGCCGCCAGCGGCCACGCCAGCACGAGCCCCCGCCGTCGGACGAGCTCGCCGTGATCGACCCGACCCCGAGCCCCGAGGGGCGGCTGCAGACGAGCCCGCGCCCGGAGCGCCCGTCCCGTGAGGGCCGACGGAGGGATCTGCCAGGCCGTGAGGTCCGGCTCGGCCCACCGCCCGGTCTCGGACGCGGGCCAGAGCCTCGCGTCCGAGGGGACCGGCGCCGGCGCGAGCACGGGCGCGAGGGAAGCGGAGGGCGGCCCCGCCGGGGGCGCGAGCGCCTGCCCACCGGCGCCCAGGGCGGCGATCAGGAGCAGCGGGGCGAGCTGCCGAGCGGGCCGCACGCCCAGGCCTTCCCAGGCGTCCCATCGACCCGCCAGGCGGCTGCTCGCCACTGAGAGGGCCACGGCCATCGCGCAGCAGAGCGGGCCGAGGAGGCGGACGATCTCCCCGGGCCGCATCGCCTCCCGGAGCCCCCGGTCGGCGACCGACACGCCCGCCACCAGGGCGACCACCACGGCGAGGCCGACCAGGGTGCCGACCGCCGCCTGGACCGCGATGCGCCCGCCGGGCCCGACCCGCGAGATCACCGCCACCTCCGGCCGAAGAACCACGCCGCCGCCGCGCTCAGCGCCAGGGGCACGTGACCGGCGACGACGCCGTCGAGCCCACCCCAGCCGCACGCCCGGTCCGCGAGACGGGTCACCACGAGCACAGCGACGGCCAGGGCCGCGAGGGCGACGGATCGACTCCCGCGAGCGCGGGGGCCCCGCTCGTCCCACCCTGCGCGCCACCCGACCCACGCCAGGAGCGGCACGCAGAGCACGAGGGCGAGGCGGCGATGCAACACCAGTCGGCCGCGGCTGGTGCCCTGGCGCGACATCAAGCCGCCCGGCGACTGGGCCCAGGGGCTGCGCGGGAGCGCCGGTGCGCCCGCACCCTCGGGGCGGAGCGTCAGCTGACCCACCTCCCAGGCCGCGCCCACACCCCCCTGAGGGCCTCGCTCCGCGATCCGGACCCCCTGGAGCTCCCACCCCGCCCGGTCGGCCGACGGCGCGATCCCACGGGCTTGCAGGGCCCACGTCCGGTCTCCCGTGAGCCCGTCGAGGACCCCGCCGGAGCGAACCACGAGCCCCCCGCCTTCCCCGAGGGTGCGGACCTCCCCGGCCTGGAGTGACGCCCACGCGGTGGCGGTCGCCGCCCGGGCGCCCCGGACGTCGTGCAGCGCGGTCCACGCGGCCGGCTCACCCCAGAAGCCCACGACCCCGGTCGAGACCGCGAGCGCCGCCCACAAGGGCCACAGCCGACGCCACGTGCCCGCCGCGGACAGCCCCAGCGTGGCGCACGCCGCCGCGCCCCCTCCCGCCGCCAGCGACCGGGCCGCGGCCAGCCCCGCGACCGCGGCGACCCAGGGCATCAGCGGGGCGGCCGCCGTCCCCACCGCGGCGCCGAGCGCGACGGCGATGAACCGGCCCCCTGCGGCCTGCACCCCGGGCAACGCGGCGGTGCCCGCCACCGCCGCGGTGAGCAGCAGCAGCGCCCCCAGCGCGGCGGCCACGAGGGCGGCCCGACCGGCGGCGACGAGGAGCATGGCGCGGAGGGCTGGGGTCACCGGCAGATTGTAGTGATCCGGGTGTGATAGAATCGGCGGCCGCGCTGAAGAGGACCCGGCCAGGTTCCAACAGACAGGGGAAAGCGAAAGCTGATGGCCTTCAAAGTAGGCGACATGGCGGTTTACCCCGGTCACGGGGTCGGAGTCATCGAGGGCGTCGAGACCCGCGACATCGCAGGGTCTCGCCAGACGTTCTACGTGCTCAAGATCCTCGACAACGGGATGACCATCATGGTCCCCACCGCCAATGCCGACGCGATCGGCATGCGGGACGTCATCAGCCCCAAGGAGGTCGACGAGATCTACGACGTGCTCGCGGAGCGCGACATCGACCTCGACAAGCAGACCTGGAACCGTCGCTATCGCGAGTACATGGCCAAGATCAAGACCGGCTCTCCCTACGAGGTGGCCCGCGTCCTGCGCGACCTGTACATCCTGAAGGGCGACAAGAACCTGTCCTTCGGCGAGCGCAAGATGTTCGACACGGCCAAGGCCCTGCTCGTTCGCGAGCTCGCCGTCGCGAAGGCCGCGCCGGAAGAGGAGATCGAGGCTCGCCTCAGCGAGATCTTCTCCGACTGAGCCGCGACTGAATCGGGCGCTCGACGCCTCCCTCGGATCTTCCGTGACCCTGCACGTCTACAACACGCTCACCCGCACCAAGGAACCTCTGAAGACGGCCGAAGAGGGCCGCGTGAGGATGTACGTCTGCGGCGTCACGGTCTACGCGCCGTCCCACGTCGGCCACGCCCGGGCGAGCTTCTCGTTCGACGTGGTGTTCCGGTACCTGCTGTACCGCGGCTACGACGTGACGTTCGCCAAGAACTTCACGGACATCGACGACAAGATCATCGAGAAGGCGGAGCAGGAAGGCGTGGACTTCTGCGTCATCACCGACCGCTACATCGAGGACTTCTACAACGCCATGGACGGCATCTTCGTCCTCCGGCCGGACCTCGAGCCGCGGTGCACCGAGCACATCGACGGCATCGTCACGATGGTCCAGACGCTGGTCGACAAGGAGCACGCGTACGCCGTCGACGGGGACGTCTACTTTGCGGTCGACACGATGCCGGACTACGGCAAGCTCAGCCGCCGCCGGCTCGAAGACCAGGCCGAGGGCTCCCGCGTCGACGTGGACACCCGCAAGCGGCACCCCTTCGACTTCGCGCTCTGGAAGGCCGCGAAGCCGGGCGAGCCGTCGTGGCCGTCCCCGTGGGGTGACGGGCGCCCGGGCTGGCACATCGAGTGCTCCGTCATGTCGAGCGAGCTCCTCGGCGACAGCTTCGACATCCACGGCGGCGGCATCGACCTCGTCTTCCCGCACCACGAGAACGAGATCGCCCAGTCCGAGTGCGCGCTGGACGTCGAGCCGTGGGTGCCGACGTGGATGCACAACGGCCACCTGACGATCGACGCCTGCAAGATGAGCAAGTCGCTGGGCAACATCTTCGGTGTCAGCGACCTGGTGGCTCGGTATCACCCCGAGACGCTGCGGATGTTCTACCTGTCCGCCAGCTACCGGGCGCCCCTCGACTACAACGAGGCGGCGATGAACGAGTCGGAGCAGCGGCTGGAGCGGCTGTACGGGACGCTGGGCGAGCTGGACCGCCACCTGGGCGGCGCGATCGCCCGCCCGACCGCGGACGACGACGGCGGCTGGCGCCGCCACCACCTCTACGCTCCCGACGGCGACCCCCTCGCCGCGATCGACGACCCCGGCGTGCTCGGGGGTCCCGAGCGGGGGCTGTACGAGCAGACGCGCAAGCTGATGGAGAAGTTCGCCACGTCGATGGACGACGACTTCAACACGGCGGGCGGCCTGGGGCACCTGTTCGACTACGTGCGGCGGCTCAACAAGTGGCTCGCCGGCGGACCGGACCTGTCGCGCCCGGAGCTGCGGGCGATCGCCGAGGCGGCGCGAGACCGCTTCTTGCGGATGGGCGCGGTGCTCGGCCTGTTCCACGAGACCGCGGAGGACTTCTTCGCGGGGCTGCGTGAGCGGCGCCTCGCCTTCGTCGGCATGACGGCGGAGGAGATCGAGGCCGCCATCGTCCGTCGCAACGACGCGCGCGCCAACAAGGCCTGGGCCGCCGCGGATGCGATCCGGGACGAGCTCGCGGCCAAGGGGATCGGTCTGAAGGACGGGGCCGGGGGCACCGGCTGGATCGTGCTCCGAGGCGTCACCGACTAGAGCGGACGCGTCGACCGACGGCCGACGCCCACTCCGGCGTTACTCCTCCTTGGGAGCCTCGTCTTCGCCTTCGCCTTCGGCGTCGAGCTCGGGCTCGGGCCAGATGACGGTGCAGGCGTTGCCGATGAGCTCGCGCGTGCCGTCCTTGGTCTTGTACCGGTGCATCTCGACGAAGATCCCGTCGACGGGCGCGCTGTCGAAGTTGATCTCGGCGATCCACGGGATGCGATCGTCATCCTCCGGGTCGGCCTGGACCGCGACCTTCTGCAGCGGCTCCCACCGGATGTCCTTCATCCAGATCTCGTAGTCGTAGGTCGCGCCCTCCTCGGCGTAGACCCCGGCTTCGGTGAGCTTCTCCTTCACCTCGTCCGCGCTGCCCTCGAAGCGACGCTCGACGTAGTGGAACCAGGCGGGGGTGCCCTTGTGCACGCAGGTCTCGCAGGCGCCCTCTTCGGGCCCCTTGCGGCTCAGCGGCTGCGGCTGCTTGTCCCAGTCGACCGTCGCCGACCCGAAGGGGATGAGCTGGTTGGTCTCGTCGCAATGCACGAAGCTCAGCTCGGGCTCCTGCGGGTTGGCGCGCAGGTAGGTGCGCGTGCCCGCGGGGTTGGAGTCCATCATCTCCTCGCCCTTGACGTAGGTGACGTACATGTCGCTGATGGTCAGCGCGCAGCGCTTCACGTCGACCTTGACGTAGATCCGCCCCTCGAACTTCACGTCCAGGCGGCGGTTGTCCTTGCGGAGCCGCTCGATGCGCTGGGCGCTCTTGTCCGGGAACATGTTGATCGAGTACATGACGTCGCCCAGCTGGGTCTTCTCGACGTACACGTAGTCGTACTTGTTCGTGGCCGGGTTGCCCGGGGCGATCTGACCCGCGGTGTAGATCGCCTTCTTCTTGCCGCCTTCCTCGTGGAAGCGGATCCGGGCGAACTTGTCCGGCTTGTCGGTGCCCTGGCCCGAACCGGTCAAGGAGACCCAGTCACCGGTGAGATTCTCCACGTCGAGGTCGCACGGCGGCAGGGTCGAACGCTTGACGCCGCAGCCGGCGAAAGCGAGGGACACAAGTACGACGGCCAGCCAGATCCAGCGGTGCATTCAGGGGCTCCTTGTCAGGGCAACGCCCGATCCGATTGGGTCCTGTGCGACCCGGACCGGCGGGGTCGCACGGTCATATCAAGGTGAGCATCGCAGGTAAAGCCGTGGGGCCCTGGACATTGACCCGACGCGGGGCTGCGTGCTTCCATCCATCGCCGCCGACCCGAGCCAGGAGCTGTATGACCCACCCCCGCTTCGCCTTCGTGCTCGTCGCGCTCGCCGCGCTGTGCGCCACGCCCGCGCTGGCGGTCGACGTGGAGGCGACCACGACCGACGTCGTCTTCCACATCTCTCATCCGGCCAAGGAATATGACGGCGTGCTCCTGCCGGGCGGCGCGAAGGTGGTCGGCCACTTCGATCCTGCCGACATCAGCCGTACGGGCGTCAGCGTCGAGATTTCCGTCGACCAGTTCAACTCGAACAACACGCGGCGCGACAGCCACATGATGGAGTCCCTCGAGGGCTTGATCTTCCCGACCATCACCTGGGAGGTGTCGAGCATCACCGGCCTGTCGGGCCGCCTGGTGCCGGGCACCTACGAGGCCCGCGCGGCCGGCCCGTTGAGCCTGCACGGCACGAAGCTCGACCTGTCGGTCCCGATCACGATGACGGTCGGCGAGGACGGCACCATCGAGGTGACCTCGGCGTTCGACATCTCGCTCGAGGAGTACGGCATCGAGCGGGCGACGCTGGTCTTCGTGCCGATCGCCGACGAGGTGCCGATCCGGGTCCGCATGGTGTTCCCGGGCGGGCCCGACGTGCTCTACTCCGAGCCTGCGCCCCCGACGACTCCGACGCCGGCTCCCGGTGCCTCGGACGACGCCGGGGACGAGCCGAAGGAGGAGGCGTCCCCGTGAGTCCCCGATCGCTGCTTCTGACCGTCGCCTTGCTGCTCGGCCTCAGCGCCCCCGCCCAGGCCGCCGACCTCGCCGACCGCTATCGACCGGTGCTCCAGTGGGGTGACCGCGCGGACGCGACGGAGACCGAGGACCTGACGATCGAAGAGCGTCGGGAGCTGCAGCGCAAGCTCAAGGTCCGGCGCACGATGATGGACCTGCACCAGGCGTTCAGCTTCGTCGCGGCGGGTTCCATCATCGCGACGGAGGTGGTCGGGCTGATCAACGACATCGCCCTGGACACCGGCAGCCCGGCGCGGAGCGGCCTGGAGCCGGGGCTGATGACGCACCGGATCCTCGCCGGGGTCTCGCTCACGAGCTACCTGGGGGCGGGGCTCACCGCCTGGGCCGCGCCGCGGGCGCTGCGGCTGAACGGCGGAGCGACCACCCCGGGCCAGGTCGACTCGGGGAAGCTGCACGTCGTCTTCTCCGTCATCCACGGCATCGCGATGGCGACGGTGATGACGACGGGGTTCCTGCAGTCGAACATCATCCCGGTGAAGGACGGCGCCTGGGACGCGATCATCGTGGCGCACAAGATCTCCGGGTTCACCGCCGCCGGCTTCGTGCTTGCCGCCGGCATCACCATCGCGACGCTCTGACATGCGCACGTTCCCCGGTTGCGTCCTCCCGATCCTGGCGGCGCTCGCCCTCACCGCGTCGGCGTGCGACGAGCCGGTGCCCGACGGCACGGTCGACGGCGACTGCGCCGACCTGACGCTGGGCGAAGAGGCCGCGTACGACGCGGACATCCAGCCGATCTTCGACACGTACTGCGTGCTCTGCCACGCCAGCGACGTGCCGGTCGAAGGCCACGAGGGGCGCCGAGGGGCGCCCCCCGGCATCGACTACGACAGCTACGAGGCCTCCATCGACTTCGCCGCGTCGACCTGGAACCGGATGGCCGACCGCACGATGCCGCCGATGGGTCGGACCCCGAGCACCGACGAGCTGGAGACCGTGTTGGAGTTCCTGAACTGCGCGGAGGCGATCAACGCCCAGGGCGACGACGACGACTCGGCCCTGTGAACTCCGCGAGCCGCAGGCTCGCGAAGATGATGGTAAAGCACCCCCATGCGTAGCGACGGCCGGGCTCCTGACGCCCTTCGACCCCTCAAGATCACCCCTGATTACCTGGACTTCGCTCATGGCAGCTGCCTGATCGAGATCGGCAAGACGCGCGTGCTGTGCACCGCGATGATCGAGGAATCCGTCCCGCGCTGGATGCAGCACAAGGGCGAAGGCTGGGTGACGGCCGAGTACTCGATGCTGCCCGGCTCCACGCCGACGCGGACCCGGCGCGGGGTCAGCCGCGGCAAGGCTGACGGGCGGACCATCGAGATCCAGCGGCTCATCGGACGGTCCGTCCGCGCCGTGACCGACTTCAAGGCCCTCGGCCAGCGCACCATCTGGCTGGACTGCGACGTGCTGCAGGCCGACGGCGGCACCCGGTGCGCGTCGATCACCGGCGCCTGGGTCGCCCTCGCCCTCGCTGGCCAGCGGCTGATCGACGAAGGCGAGATCAAGCGCCTCCCGTTCAAGGACACCGTCTCCGCCATCTCCGTCGGCGTGGTCAAGGGCGTCCCCGTCCTCGACCTCCCCTACCCGGAGGACAGCACCGCCGAGGTCGACATGAACGTCGTCGCCACCGGCGACGGCCGGTTCGTCGAGGTCCAGGGGACCGCCGAGGGGGAGCCGTTCGACCGAGCCGTGCTCGACAACCTGCTCGAGCTCGCGGTCGTCGGCTGCAAGCAGCTCCGCGAAGCGCAGCTCGCCTGCCTGGAGGGCACCCGGCGCGTCAACGTCGAGGCCCTCCGGTGACCGAGCTGCTGCTCGCGACGCGCAACCAGCACAAGGTCCGGGAGGTCCGCGAGATGCTCGCGGGCACCGAGTTCACGGTCATCACGACGGACGAGCTGGACGCGTCGATCCCGGACGTGGTGGAGGACGGCGACACGTTCCAGGCGAACGCCGACAAGAAGGCGCGGACGCTCGCGAAGCTGACGGGACGGCTCACCATCGCGGACGACTCGGGGATCGAGGTGGACGCGCTGGACGGCGCCCCCGGCGTCTACTCGGCGCGGTTCGCCGGCGTCGATGGCCCGGGGGCGGACGCCGCCAACAACGCCCGGATGATCCGCGACCTGGCCGACGTGCCGACGGAGCGCCGCTCCGCTCGCTACCGCTGCGTCATCGCGATGGTCACCCCGCAGGGCGAGGCGCGCTACACCGACGGCGCCTGCGAGGGCTCGATCAACTTCGGCGAGCCCCGGGGCGACGGGGGCTTCGGGTACGACCCCTACTTCCTCGTCGCCGGCGACGAGGACGGTCGCACCATGGCCGAGCTGAGCGCGGACGAGAAGCACGCGATCAGCCACCGCGGGCAGGCGCTCCGCAAGATCCTGCCGCTGCTGCGGGAGCTGACGGGGTGAGGACCCCCGCCGCCGCGGTCGCCGCCGTCGCGGTCACCCTGGCGTCGGTCGCCGTCGCCGCGAGCGGTTGGTCGGTGGTCGGGCAGCACCCCCGCTACCGAGCAGCGGGGCAGTTCGCGCAGCTCCAGGACGGCACGATCCTGCTCGCGGGCGGTCACGCCACCAACCCGAGCACCCACGACTACGAATCGGACCACGCCGCCCTCTTCAATCCCGAAGACGGCAGCTCCACCGAGCTCCCCCGGATGAGGTCGCCTCGCCTCGACGGCACCGCGACGACCCTCGCGGACGGCAGGGTGCTCCTCGTCGGCGGCAAGGACGACTGGCTGGCCACCGAGGGCCAGGCGTCGGCCGAGCTGTTCGATCCGGGGACGAAGACCTGGGTGTCCGCCTCGCCGCTGCACACCGGGCGGTACCGGCACAGCGCGACGCTGCTCGAGGACGGCCGCGTCTTGATCGTCGGCGGCTTCACCCGCGGCAACGACGTGGCGGACACGGCCGAGCTGTTCAACCCGGTCAGCGCCACGTTCCAGCCCGTGAAGCTGCGCCGGCCGCGCAACTTCCACAGCGCCACCCGGCTGGCTGACGGTCGCGTCCTGATCGCGGGGGGCAACCTGTTCGGCGTCGGAGCGAACACGGACCCCGAGATCTTCGACCCGGCGACCGACTCGTGCTCGTCGGCCGCTCCCCTCCCCGAGAAGCGCTGGGACCACCACGCCTCTCTGCTCCCCGACGGGCGGGTGCTCGTGACCGGCGGCTCGGGCTACATCAACAGCACGACCACCAGCACGATCTACGACCCCAAGAAGGACCGCTGGACGGAGCACGCGGAGATGCCCGAGACCCGCGCCAACGGGTCCGCCGTGGCCCTGACCGATGGGCGCGTGCTCGTGTTCGGCGGGGACGACGGCGTCTCCATGCCCGCGAACCACCTGCTGACCACCTGGCTGTACGAGCCGGGCAGGGATCGATGGACCGCGGGCCCCGAGCTCCCCGAAAGGAGGGTTTGGGATGTCGCCTTCCCCCAGGAGGACGGCAGCCTCCTCGTCGTCGGCCCCTTCGCCAACGTCCTGCGCCTGGAGTAGCGGCGCCCGCGACGAACGTCCACGTTGCCCACCCAACCACCCGGACCTACACTCCGCGCCTTCGGGGCGTAGCGCAGTCTGGTAGCGCATCGGCTTTGGGAGCCGGCGGTCGGAGGTTCAAATCCTCTCGCCCCGACCATCGACGAAGGCCCGACCGGATCCGTCCGGTCGGGTCTTCTTGTGTCGGGGTGATCGTGCGAACCTGTCCGCTTCTGTCTGGCTGACCGAGGTGCTGACGATCTTCCAGCGGGCGGGGGCGGTGCGGCTGCGGCTGCTCGCCAGCCGCTGCGGCGGGACGGCGCGGGGCGCCGCTGAACCGTCGTAGAGTGAGCCCATGCTGGCTCACGCTCGCCTGCTCTGTGCGGTCTGCCTCCTGCTCCTCGCGGCTGCGCCGGCAGCGGGCGCCGAGCGGGCCAAGGGAGCCGCCCCGACCATCTCCCTGGGGTTCCACGGGGGGGCCACGGGCGCTCCGGGTTCGATCCCCCTGACGCAGCTTGGGTTCGACGTGGGCTTCGGCGTAACCCACGGCCTGCGCCACCGGGAGGTGGACTTCCTGAAGGACCTCGGGGGGGTCGTGGTCGAGGCTGGCCGCGGCCGCTCCACCAAGGCCTACGGCCGCGCGACCCTCGCCTGGGGGCTGCAGGGGGAGCTCCGACTCGCGGGCGAGCGGCTGCTGGGGCGGGGAGGGGAACTGCGCTTCTCCAGCATCTCGATCAAGCCCTATCTGCGGGGGTTCCCCCTGTTCGAGGACATCCCCGATACCAACCGCACCTTCAGCTTGTCGGTGGGGGCGGCGCTCGACGTTCGGCACCAGTGGGCCGGCTCGATCCCGGAGAACGACGGGACGGGCTGGTACCTCGGAGGCGAGGTGTTCGGAGGACCGGGCGTGTTCATGGGAGCCGTGCACTTCCTGGGCGAGGCCTTCTTCTCGGTTCACGGACGGGTGACCGGAGATGACGCGAACCCGACGCCCGTCCTCGTCGGGGGAGCGCGCGTGACGATGCTGTTCCATCCATGAGGAGACGCAAGGTGATCCGCTCGAGCTGCCCCCTTTTGCTCGCGGCTGCGCTGCTTCCGGCGTGTGCTGCCTGTCCCGACAACGCCCCCCCGCCGTTGGCCGGTTGCGCGATCCCGGTCCTGGGGTGGACGGACAGCACCCCGCTCGAGGGCGGCGTCGACGTGATGATCGAGGATGGAACGGTCTCGGAGGTTGGCGAGGGCGCCGATCCCGCCGGCTGCTTCGACGGCCAATACGTCGGAGACGCGGCGGCCGACGGTGCGATTTGGCTTCGGGCCGAGCAGACCGACGGGACCGAGTGGATCGTGGCGTTGAGCGTGCCCAACCTCGAGGCAAGCACGCTGCCCGGGGTGGGGGACCCGATCCGGTTCCAGTACGCCTACAGCCACGGTGATTTCGGCCCCGACATCGGCTCCCTGACCGTATGGCCGGGGGAGGACGATCACGTCGCCTGGGTCGGGGAAGCGGACGACCTCATGGGGCTGAGGGGACCGCCGGGGCTCGAGACCCGGCGCGGCGAGGCCGAGTGCGAGGGCCGCGACAGTTGCGGGTCCTGGGAACGGTACTCCTTCGATGTGTCGTTCCGCGGGGAGGACCAACAGGTGGTCCCGTGGGGCGCGACGGCTGAGCTCGCCGGTCGTCGTTTCGTCCACGGGGGATGGGAGCTGTCGTACGACACATCGACAAACTGCCAGGACTGGTTCGTCGCGGACGTGCAGGCCGCGTTGATCGCGGACTGACGGAGAGGGACGCCATGTTCAGGATCTTGATGCCGTTGGTGGCCGTCGCCGCCGCCCTCACCGTCGCGGGCTGCGGAGTGCCCGCGGAATGCTGCTGTTGCTACTACACGGCGGCCCCAGACGGGACCTGTGACAGCTTCACGTCCGAGCAGATCGGCTCGACCGCCAACTCGCCGTGCGGAACGCCGGACACGTGGCCGGACGATCCGACGATCTTCTCGTGCTTCTCCAGCGAGTCATCGATGAGCGTCGCGTCGCAGTTCGAGGCGGACGCGCGACAGTGCCTGGCGGACCTGTAGGCGGCTCGCACGGTCGTCCAGGTCCCCGCCGGCTCGTTCGAAGACTGGCCGTGGATGTCCTCGCCCCGGCCCCTCTTTCTCGTGGAGGGCGTCACGCAGCAGGTCGTCCCATGACGCCCCCTTGGAGCCGTGGTCCATTTGCGCGCAATTGCGTGCAAATGCGCGAAATGTCAGGATGACGTCGACCACGGAGGAACCCATGAAGGCAGCGCCGAAGTCGATCGAAGAGCTCATCGCGGCGGGCGAGTCCGCCGAGCGCGAGTTCAAGTCGACGCTCGCAGACAGCAAGAGGTTGGTTGAGACCGTCGCCGCCATGGCTACGATCGGCGGCGGGGTGATCCTCGTCGGCGTACGAGATGACGGGACCGTCATCGGGGCGGAGCTGGGCGAGGGCGAGCTCGAGCGCCTCGTGCAGCGAGTCCTCGCGGGGACGGACCCTCGGATCTTCGTCGACATCGACCAGCCGAGCCACGCGGGGAGCCGCCTGCTTCGAATCCGGGTCCCGCCGGGAGACGGTCCCCACCTGGCGTTCGGCCGCGCCTTCTACCGAAGCGGACCGTCGACCGTGGCGATGTCCCGGGATGAGTACGAGCGTCGCCTGTTGGACCGGTTGCGCGAGTCGTCCGGATTCGAGCGAAGGATCGAGCCTGGTCTCTCCGTCGATGCCCTGGACCGGGACGAAGTCGAGCGATTCATCGCGCAAGCGCGGCAGCGCGCCGCGTTCTCGCTCGAGAAGGTCGAGCCCGACGAGTTGCTCGAACGGCTCCACCTGGGCTCCGCCGAGGAGATCCGGGTGGGGGGGCTCCTCCTCTTCGGCCGCGATCCGCAACGCTTCGTTCCCCAGGCCGTGATCCGCGCCAGAGCGGTTCGGGGGGCGTCCTCCGACACCGCCTCGATCGAAGGGACGCTGCCTCGGCAGATCGAAGCGGCGGTCGAGTTCGTGATGCGGAACGTCAAGGTGCGCCCGCGTCGGGACGGGGTCGTCCGAGAGGATCTCCCCGAGTTGCCGCTCGATGCCGTCCGGGAGGTGGTGGCCAACGCCGTCGCCCACCGCGACTACCGGAGCACGGCGCCCATCCAGCTCCGCCTGGACGACGACGGGCTCGATCTCTGGAACCCAGGACACCTCCCATCTCCCCTGACGATCGCCAGCCTGCGGGAGCGCCACCCGTCGATCCCACCGAACCCGTACATCGCTCGGGCGCTGTACCTGGCCGGGTACATCGAGGAGTGGGGGACCGGCACGCTCCGGGTGATCGCAGCGATGCAGCAGGCCGGGAATCCCGAAGTCTTGTTCGAGACGACGGGCGACAGCGGCATCCGCGTCGTGCTCCCCCTCGCGGGCGCCCAGCCATCGGGCCTCTCTCCGAGGATGACGACGACCCTGGCGGCCTTCGAGCCCGAGGAGCTCTTCCGGAGCGCCGACTACGCCCAGCGCGCCGAAGTCTCGGTCCGGACCGCCCTGGGCGATCTCACCGATCTGGAGTCGGTCGGCCTGGTCGAGCGGGTCGGGACCGGCCGCGCCACCCGGTGGCGCAGGGTCACCCGCAAGGTCGTCGAGTTCTAAAACCATCCTGTAAGGCCGACCAATAGACACGCGGCTTCGGGGGGACAGCGGCAGGCGCGGTCGTCCGGTGACCGGGCCTTGGGGGCCCGGACACTGCGGACGAGGTTCAAATCCTCTCGCCCCGACCAATAGACACGCGGCTTCAGGGGGACAGCGGCAGGCGCGGTCGTCCGGTGACCGGGCCTCGGGGGCCCGGACAC